>JAZUCU010000034.1:0-26949 GCA_045639325.1 Victivallales bacterium | reverse complement strand
CAAGCAAGATGTGCTGTCATGAGAAAAATGCTGTTGATTCTCAGAGGAATGGTTATTGCTGACAAAAAATACGATAAAAATTTCAAAAAAATTAAAAAAAACATTTGACTTTTAGCAAACCATCTACAGGGCTTGTTTTTTTGATTGATCTAAGTTTTTTCGAACAGCTGAGATCTTGATTAAACTTAACGTTGATTTCATTTTTTAATTTCATAAATCAAGCAAACGAAAAGGCAAAAAAAAAGAGTCGCAAGGAAAAAAGGGAGGGAAACCTTGCGACTCAGGAGGGGGCTTATAAAAGGGGTGGAAGGAAAAAAGGGAGGGAAACCTTCCACCCCAGGAGGGGGCATTACTTATGATGTACTTTCATCGGAGCCCTTGCGGGATTCGTGAAAATCATCACTTTCGTTATCCAATGAGCAACTCTTCATTACCGTTTTTTTATAACGCTGTATGGTAGAGTCTAAAGCTTGAAACATTTTCGAGTGTTTTGAACGTAACGCTTTTACATCGCGCGGAACATATACAATCAATG
This sequence comes from Victivallales bacterium, assembly GCA_045639325.1. GTDB lineage: Bacteria > Verrucomicrobiota > Lentisphaeria > Victivallales > UBA1829 > RGIG8244. The sequence continues at coordinate 26,414 of JAZUCU010000034.1, read as the reverse complement.
TCCTGTCCATCAGCACTCTCCTTTAACGTTTCCATACTCCCTTAGACACAGAATTAGAATAAATGTTCCAGCTTTTTTGAAAAAAAATACAAATTTTTTAATAATTTTTTTTTCAATGTTGAAATATAGCTTTTTTCATGTACATTATTATATAACAGGAATAACACAGGAATTATATTTATGGACTTGCAAAATCTGAATATGTTTTTCCCCGATATGGAGGAATTGCCGGAATTTCCCATCGTCCCCATCGATCAGAAAATTCTCCGCGATGGCATCCTTGTCCGTTCCCCGAACTGGCTCGGCGATGCTGTTATGACGTTCCCCGCTTTACGTCAGCTGAAAAAGATGCTCCCGCCTACCTGCGGCTTGATGGTGCTGTGTCCCGCCGGGTTGGCTCCCCTGTTCCGTGCATTGGATTGTGTGGATGAGGTGTTGACGTTGAAAGATCCCCATGCATTCATGTCCGCCGAAGAACGGGAGGAAGTCAAAGAACATCGCCCGGGACTTGCCATATTCTTCAATAACAGTCTGCGTGATGTGTTGAGTTTGCGCCGTTGCGGGATCAAACGGATGTATGGCGCTGCAGCCCGTTTCCGTTCGATTTTTCTCAAACGGGCTTATTCTTTCCCGAAACGTCAGGATTTTGTGTTGAATCATCCGCACCAGGCATTGAAATATCTGGCAATGGTTCAGGCATCCGGTGCGCCGGAATGGGATGGTGTCATGCCGGTCATGACGCCTGACCCGCTGCGTCCGCCTTGTGATCATGTCCGTTCGATTCTGGAACGGGAAGGCGATCTGCTTCTGCTTGCTCCGGGGGCGGCGTATGGTGATGCCAAACGTCTGGATGGCGAAAAATTCCGTGCGGTTGCCGCCGAATGGATCCAGAACGGCGGTTTTGTGATTGCCGTCGGCAGCCGGAGTGAAGGCGCACAGACGGCGGATGCTTTAGCCGGTTTGCCGGAACAGAATATTTATGATCTTGCCGGCCGGACGACGCTCGAAGAACTGATTCTGTTGATCCAGCGTTCCAAATGCTGTCTTGCCAACGATTCCGGTGTGATGCATCTGGCGGCTGCGGCGGGTGCGAAAGGTGTTGTCGTTTTCGGATCGACTGACCCGGTGGCGACTGGCCCCTTGTCGAAGAAATGGAAAGTGTTATACCGGCAGCAGAAATGTTCGCCCTGTTTCAAACGGAGCTGCCCGTTGGGACATCGTCAATGTTTCCAGGTGATCGATGCGGATGAAATTCTGGCTGCTGTAAAAGAAATCCGCAGTTTTGCTTGAAAAAATCAAAAAAAATGATATAGTATATGCTTGTTATTTTTTTTGAAACGAATCAATGGAAAGGTATCTATACTTATGGACATCAGTGCAATTTGTGAAGCGATCATGATGATTTGTTTCGGCGCAAGCTGGCCGGCACAGATCGTGAAAACCGTCCGCGTGAAAAATCCGGCAGGCAAGAGTTTCCTCTTTCTCTCTCTGATTCTTTGCGGATATGTCGCAGGGGTTATTTTCAAACTGACACCCGGCAGACGGGATGCCGTCATTTATCTGTACATCCTCAATGCTTTGATGGTGATGACAGATATGATTCTCTCCCTGCATTATCTCTCCGTTCTGAAAAAGAAAAACAATAATTAATTTATTCATAACGAAAGGTTTTTATCATGGAACAGGATTACAATTCCTATCAGAATCCCCTGACCGGCAGATATGCCAGCAAGGAAATGAGCTACAACTGGTCTCCCCAGCACAAACACTCCACCTGGCGTCGCCTTTGGCTCGCTCTGGCGGAATCCGAACAGGCACTCGGTCTCGATATTACCGATAAACAGCTCGAACAGATGCGCGCTCATCTCGATGACATCGACTTCGAAGCCGCTGCACGTGAAGAAGCTCTTCTCCGCCATGACGTTATGAGTCACATCCATGTCTTCGGTGATCTCTGCCCGGATGCAAAACCCATCATCCACCTGGGTGCAACAAGCTGCTTTGTCACTGACAATACCGAACTGATCCAGATGCGTTCCGGTCTGCGGATCCTCCGTAAAAAATTGCGTAAAGTCATTGCTCTCCTCGCTGACTTTACCGATAAATACAAAGATATGCCGACACTCGGCTTTACTCACTATCAGCCTGCCCAGCTGACCACACTCGGTAAACGTTTTGCTCTTTATCTTCAGGACTTTGTCAACGATTTCGGCAGACTTGTCTATGAAGAAGAACACGTTCCCTTCCGCGGTGTGAAAGGTACGACCGGTACTCAGGCCAGCTTTATGGACCTTTTTGAAGGCGATACGGATAAAGTCCGTACCCTCGACAAAATGGTTTCCAACAAGATGGGCTTTGAAAAATCCGTCTGGCTCAGCGGTCAGACCTATTCCAGAAAAGCCGACTATCACGTCCTGTGCGCACTTGCCGGTATCGCCCAGAGTGCATACAAAATGGCAGGTGATATCCGTCTGCTTGCCAACCTGAAAGAAATCGAAGAACCGTTCGGCAAGAAACAGGTCGGTTCCAGCGCCATGGCTTACAAACGTAACCCCATGCGTTCCGAACGTGTTTGCTCTCTCGCACGTTACCTCATGAACCTGCCTGCAAACTGCGCTCAGACAGCTAGTGTGCAGTGGTTCGAACGTACCCTTGACGACTCCGCCAACCGCCGTATCGTTCTGCCGGAAGCATTCCTGTGCTGCGACGTGATTCTGTCTCTCCTTGCCAACATCATCGACGGCATCCAGGTTTGGCCGAATGTGATTGCAGCCCGTGTTTCTTCCGAATTGCCCTTCATGGCAACGGAAAACATCATTATGGAAACCGTGAAAGCAGGCGGCGACCGTCAGGAACTCCACGAACATATCCGCGTCCATTCTATGGAAGCTGCCCGTGTTGTCAAAGATCAGGGCGGTCAGAACGACCTGTTGACCCGTCTTGCAGCAGATCCCATTTTTGCTGCAACGGCACCCCGTTTTGATGAAATTCTGAATCCGAAAGCCTTCACCGGCAGAGCCTCTCAGCAGGTTACTGAATATCTTGAAGCAGAAGTCAAACCCCTGCTTGAAGCATATCCGGAAGAAGACAACGGCGAAGAAGTCAACGTTTGACGGATCTAATGCCCATGGAACAGAAAAAAGCAATCTATACATCCGGTCCCATCGGTACCCGGATGCTGAAAACGGCATTCGGGATGCTTGCCGGTACGCTGGCAATGTCCGGATATAATATTGTTGATACTTACTTTGTCGGCAAATTGGGGAAGATTCCGCTTGCCGCCATGGGCTTCACTTTCCCCGTTGTCATGCTCGTGGGGTGTCTCTTCCACGGGCTTGGGACGGGGGTAATGACGACTTGCGCTCAGGCATTGGGCGGGAGTCGTCAGAGCAAAGCGGCAAAACTGGTGACATCCGGTGCTTTGCTGGTTCTGCTGATTTCTATTTTTCTCGGGATTGCGGGCTTGCTTTTTTCCAGTCCGTTATTCAGCCTTTTCGGGGCGCAGGGGCGTACATTGTCCGAAGTCACCGGGTATATGAATATCTGGTTCTTCGGTTGTGCGACTGCCTCTCTCTCCATGATGGGGAACAATATTCTGGTTGCCATTGGCGACGCAAAAAATGCGGGGCGTATGATGGTGGTCGGGCTGGTGCTCAACGCCTTGTTTGACCCGTTGTTCATTTTCGGCTGGGGCCCGATTCCTGCGATGGGGATCCGTGGTGCGGCATTGGCTACGATTATTGCACAATGTATCGCAACGGTTACCGTATTCACCCTTGTAAAAAAGAAACATGGTCTGATTCAATTCGGTCTGCTGCCCTGGCGTGAGGTTCGCGCGGCATGGGCTTTGACCATTCACTATGCCGTCCCGGCGTCGATCGGGATGCTGATGATGCCTATCGGTTCCACCATCATCACCTGGATCACGGCACGTTATGGCGATGCAGCGGTTGCTGCAACAGCGGCTGCCGGACGTCTGGAGATGCTGGCGTTTGTCTTCCCCATGGCATTGGGTATCTCCCTGGTTTCCATGATCGGACAGAATTTCGGGGCACGCGAATACAACCGTATCCGCAGCTGTTTCCGTTTCTCCATGGGATTTGCCTTTTTCTTCCTGCTTTTCATGGCGGTGATTTACACCTGTTTTGCCGATTGGCTTGTGGGGATCTTTTCCCCGAAAGATGACCCGATGGTCCATGAGATCATGGTCAAATGCATCCTCATTACGGTATGGGGCTTCTGTATGATTGAAGTGCACCGGTTCTCCGGATTCTTCTATATCGGCTGCGGACGGCCTGCGGTTGCGGCATGGCTCAATGCGTTGCGAATCCTCGGGCTGATGATTCCGCTTTCTTTCCTTGCGTTGTATTTCAAATCGCTGGAAGGATTGTTTTATGCCCGCCTTGCATCCGATCTGATTGCGGGCAGCGTCGGCTTCCTGCTTTCCTGGAAAATGACAAAACGTTTGCCTGCGGATGGGGAACCTCCTCCGCCGAAACATACGGGCGAATCGGTTTTCCGTAAAGTCTTTCAGCTGCGCAATCTCTTTTCTTTTGCGCAGGCTCAGGCAAAAATCGACAGTTCAAGCGATACACAATAACACTGAATGATATGGGGGTGTGATTATGCGCAAAATCACTCATCTGAAGTATCCGTGGAATGGCAGCTGGGTCGGCATGATGCTGATTCAGGGGGAAAAGAATGTCCTTTTGGATACCGCTCTGAAAGAAGCCGTTCCTTCCTTCCTCAAAGATTCTCTCTCCACTGCCGGGATCTCTTTTCCGGATTTGGATTATGTAATCAACACCCATCATCACGAAGACCATGCGGGCGGAAATGCCGCTTTGAAAGAAGTGGTCTCCCCGGCGTGCCGGTTCGGAATTCACGAAGCGGGAAAACATGTATTCCCCTTCGATTTTGCCCTGCAGGATGATATGACCGTTGACTGCGGCGATTATACCTTGCGTCTCCTTAACACGCCGGGCCATTGTCCTGACGCCTCTTCCCTGCTGATGGAAGAAGATGGCGTGGTATTCACTGGCGATTCCTTTCAAGGCTGCGGCTGTGAATTTGCATCTCTGATTTTAGTGCAGAATGTGGAACAGTATTGTGCCAGCATTGACCGTATGCAGTCGTTGGCGGAAAAAGGTGTTTATGAACACATGTATCTGGGACATGAATTTATTGAGCGACTTGGCGGCAAGCCTGTTTCTGAATTGCATGGCAAAGAACAAATCGTAACTTTTCTGGAAAATTCCCGGAATATTGCATTGGCTTATTTTGAATTCTGCAAAGCGAACCGGCATTTGACTCTTGAAGAATGTATTGATGCGATTGATGAAAAATACGGTTGCACCAAAGCTCCGTTCATGCCCTTTTTGAAACGTGTTTCCATCAGCCAGTTCCTTGCTCAATTGGATCGATAACGTTGATTTTTTCTGTTTTACAGATTGAAAAACTCTCCGCGTGATGTATATTACGAAATCAGGAGAATGTAATAATGAAGAATATAACCAGCAGCGTTTATACTTTTGAGTCTCTGATTCAGGGGCAATTTCAGTACGTTGACAAAACAGAATATATCTGGCAGCTGATCAAACCTGCCAAAGAAATGTATTTTCTGTCACGTCCGCGCCGCTTTGGTAAATCCCTGACTGTTTCCACGCTGAAGGCTGTTTTTGAAGGTAAAAAAGAACTCTTCAAAGGGCTTGCCATTTATGATAAGCCTTATGACTGGAAAAAATATCCTGTGATTCATCTGGGGTTCGGCGACTACAATGTGGCTGTTGATGCACGGAATGAGTTGTCCGATTACCTGATGACTAAAGTGCAGCGTATTGCGCAGGAGTATGGCCTTGATGTTACAGGAAGTACTCCCGGGCTGGCATTTGGCGATTTGATCGATCAGCTTTCAGCAAACGGGCAAGTGGTTATTCTTGTCGATGAATATGATAAGCCCATTCTGGATAATATTACCAATCCGGATATTGCCGGTATTCAGAGATGTCTGAAAGGCTTTTACAGCGTATTGAAAGACCGCAATGCACAGGAACGGTTCCTCTTTGTAACCGGGGTCAGCAAGTTCTGTCACGTTTCTCTCTTTTCCGATTTGAATAATCTGACCGACCTTACCATGGATGTCCGTTATGCGACAATGTTCGGTTATACGCAGGAAGAATTGGAGGCAAACTTCAGCGACCGCATTGCGCTGCTTGCCGGGGAGCGGGATGTTGATACATTCAAAGCTGAAATTAAAAACTGGTATAACGGTTACCGTTTCCATGATAAAGCGCAGACGGTTTATAATCCGGCATCGTTTGCAAAATTCCTTGAGTCCGGCGGCGAATTCAGAAATTACTGGTTCTCGACCGGGACGCCTTCCTTTTTGTTGAAATTGATCCGGAAGCAGCAGTTTAATCTTGAAAAAGTGTTGAATGCTCCTGTTTCCAGTTTTGCTTTTGATGCGTACGATGTGGATCATCTCAACCCCTTGACGCTTCTTCTGCAGACCGGTTATCTGACGATTGACAAAGCGGTGGAACGCTATGGTGATACGGCTTACATGCTCCGGTTCCCGAATCTTGAGGTCAAAGGCTCTTTTGATGCCTATCTTGCCGGTTATTGCAGCGGACTTCATGTCAATCAGGTAAAAGATTCTGTATATGTTCTTGCGGATAAAGTCACTGCTGGTGATATTGATGGCTTCATGGAAACGATGAAAGTATTTTTTGCCAAGGTCGCCTATGATGTCCATTTGAAAGATGAGAATAATTATCAGATGTTATTTTTCCTGATTTTTATGCTGCTGGGTATCAGCATCACTGCAGAATCCCGCACGAATAACGGTAGAATTGATGCCGTGGCAACCAATGAAGATTTTGTCTTTGTGTTTGAATTTAAGTTAAACAAGAATGATGATATTGCTTTGCAGCAGATTAAAGAGCGGGATTATTTCCGCCGCTATATGAATTCCGGTAAAAAAATCTTCCTGATCGGTGTCAATTTTGACAGCGAGGCAGCGCAGATCGGTTCCTGGAAATACGAAGCTGTTTGAGCTTTTTTATACAAAAAAAATATAAAAAATGAGGTGTGATCATGAAGCGTTTCTGCTCATTCGTTTTTGCCGCGCTGGCTCTTTTATTTATCGCAGGTTGTGCTTCTTCGGAACGTATGGCGCGACTTTCCGGCGGCGTCATTGATGAATATTCCGTCCCGAAAAGTTATCGCGTGCGATCCGAAAAATATATGAAAGTCACCCAGGCAAGCCTCAAGGACCGCAGTGTAAAACAGAAGAAAATAGGCGATTTGAATGAGTCGCTGGTCAATATCTGGCCTTTCTATTTCCGCTCACAGAATTATTTCTCCATCCTGTGGCCTTTTATCGACTTCGATCCCTACGGCATGGCGATCCGCCCCCTGTATAATCAGGAAGGTGATGATCATTCCATTCTGTTCCCCCTTTCCTCCTGGAATACCAACACAAAATCCGGCTGGGTGTTCAATACGGTCTGGTTCCCCGGTACATTCCTGTTCCTGCCGCTCGTTGTCCACCGGGAAAAGAAAAATAATGACATCTTCCTGTACACCCCGCTGTTCATCCGGAACGTGGAACATCCCCATTGGGCGCAATACAAAAAGAAAAATATGAGTATCCCATATCGTCAGGATCTTTCCATGCTCCACATTCTTCTGTGGTATTACGGCGTGGATCAGTACAGCGATCTCGGAAAATGGACCGGATCTCTCCGTCATTACAATTCACGGACTCCTTACGATAAATGGAAACAGAATGAACTTGCGTATCTGCTTGCCGGAACCAATGAGAAACTCCCGGCAAATGAGAAAGAATTCAATGCCTTCCGTTTGAAAAAGATTCAGGAAAATCTGAAAGTTACGGATTATCCTTATTTCGGTATCCCGTTGCTGTTTTCCTATAAGAGAACGCCCGAGGAAACTTCCTGGCGCGGCGGTCCGCTGTGCTTTTTCGGCAGCAAGACAAGAGGCAATTTTTTCGAATGGGATATCCTGGGGGCGATCCTTGCAGCTTACAAACATAATTCCCCGGAATCTCCGGTGCATGGCTTGTCTTATGAAGAAAAACACTTTTTATCCGTCCTTCTCCTTTCCGATTTCAAGACCACGCAACGTTACCGGAATGAGGGGGAAGTCAAAGCTCTGCAGACATTACGCAATATCGGCGATTTCAACCGGAATCTGCCGGAAATCAAAAAGCAGTTCGGCTTGCTGAAAAAGGAATTTCCTGCTGACCGGATCAAAGATTATTATGCCTTGCGCAAATATCTGGAAGAACATTATACATCAACCGGTTATTCCGTGGAACCGAAACGGCATAAAGGTTTTGCCGGAATGATGTTCTTCTACGATTTCAACCCTGCCGATAAGAAAACATTCTGGTTCGCACTGCCACTGTTGACCAGTTACACCAAATCCAAGGACAGCATGAATTTCTGGAGCCTGCCTTTGCTTACGTTCCAAGATACGAATAAAAATCGCGACATCCTTGGAATCCTCCCGCCGTTGGTTTATTTCCAGCGTACAGACCGGTATGAACCCTGGACGCGCAAAATCAATCCGCAGACGACCAAATGGGTGAATGAAAATCAGAGTTGCGAAACGGAAAGCCTGTATTCTCTTGCCGGTCTCTTTTTCCGCGGCAAACATTCGTTCATGGTGGCGAAAGCCGGTCTGGATGCCAAGAAATTGGAACGTGTCCGCGCCAGTCTCTTTGAGCTCCATAACGAATATAAACGCCTGACCAGACGTCAAGCCGATCTCAACAAGGAAAAAGAAAAAACAAAGAATTGGAAGACAAAGACCAAGATTGAATATTATCGCCGCATGATCCGGATCGAAGAAGAAAAAATCAAGAGTGAGAAACTTGCCGGTGATTTGTTCAAGTACCGGGAAAAATTGAATACGACCCGCAACGATGCAAAATCCTTCGGCGTTACATTCTCCGATAAAGATGTGAAAGACTATAAGACCACATTGGAAGTTGTGAAAAAACTCTTTGCGAAAAATACAGAAGTCAGAGCCAAATCCGATATCGGCAACGGCCTGTTTTTCCGCAAGGAAAACTATTATAACGGCGATTATAAATGGCATTTGCTGGGCATTCTTGCCAATGGCGAAAAAGATGGCGCAATGGAATATACCCAGGTGCTCCACTTCCTCTACCGGCACCGGCAGGAAGGAAACCGGTCGGAAACAGTCTATTTCCCCTTTGTTGCCATTCAGCGCGACGGAGCGGACAGCCGGTTCTCTTTCATGGGCCGCATCTTTGAAAAAACAGTCCGTAACGGCAAGACCAGCGGTTATATATTGGGTATTCCCTATTGATCCAGTGTGAAAATGCGGAAATTTTACTGTTCTTTCCTTGCTTATTCGGTTTTATGTTGTATATTTCCTTTTTAACAAGGAGTATGAACTATGACAATCCGTGAAATCGGCGAACATATTGAACAGTATTTTATCGAAACCATCCGCGAACAGCGGCGTGGTCCTCTCGATATGCTCGTCAACGGCATTCTTTTTCTTATTTCCCGGGTGTACAGACGGATCGTCCTGTTCCGTCTCTGGCTTTATGACAACCGGGTGATCCGCAACCGTGCCATCGGATGCCTTGTTATTTCCATTGGGAACCTGACTTGCGGCGGGACCGGTAAGACGCCTGTCGTTGAGATTTTTGCGAAGACCCTGAATAAGAAAGGACGCAAAGTCGCTGTCCTCAGCCGCGGTTATCGCAGTCGTGACCGTTCGTTTCTTGATAAATTGAGAAAGAAGTTTTCCTCAAAAAAGAAAGAAGTTCCGCCCCGCGTTGTTTCTGACGGGAAGAATCTGCTGCTCAACTCCATTACTGCAGGGGACGAACCCTACATGCTTGCTTCCAACCTGAAAGAAGTGGCAGTGCTGGTGGATAAAGACCGTGTGAAATCCGGCTTGTATGCCATTGAAGAATTCCAGACCGATACCTTGATTCTGGACGACGGATTCCAGTATCTCAATCTGAAGTCCCACATCAATATCCTGCTGGTCGATTCCACCATGCCCTTTGATAATCATCACGTCCTCCCCAGAGGCCTGATGCGTGAGCCGGTGACCAATATCACCCGTGCGGATTACATCTTTCTTACCAAATCCGATGGCTCGCCGAAATTGCGCCATCTGAAAAACTTTATCCGTCGCCATAACCGCCGCGCGGAAATTATCGAGTGCTGCCATCGTCCGAAATATCTGGAAGACGTCTTCCAGCGCGGACAGCAGTTCCCGCTCACCTGGCTGAAGGGGAAACGGACTGCCTCGCTTTCCGCCATTGCGAATCCGGCAAGTTTCAATTCCTTCCTGCTGCAGAACGGCGCGGAACTGGTGCTGAAACGTCACTTTGCAGACCATCACCGGTACCGCCAGCAGGAAATGATCGATTTTATCAACGATGCGAAAGCGGCGGGTGCGGAAGTGATCATGACGACGGAAAAAGATGCAGTGCGTATGCCGCGCCTTGACCGTCTTGACATTCCGATTCTCTTTTTGCGTATTGAAATTGACATTCTGAATGGTCAGGAAAACTTTGATCAATGTATTTCCCGTATTTGTTTCTTGTAAGATAAAAATCATTTTTTAACCATAGAGGGTAAGTTATGAGTCACTTATGGATGCGCCCTGCCAAAGCCCCTGCAGGTACTTATCTGGTTGTTTTCCGCTGTTGTTTTTCTCTGCCTGAAAAACGGAAAATCCCTTTCCAATTCAGTGCCGACTGCCGCGCACAATTGTATGTCGATGGCAAACGTTTGCTGGAAGGTCCTGAACGTGGTGCCGTGGAATATTGGTATTATCAGAATGGCGAACTGGAGCTTGAGCCGGGCAATCATGTATTCACTGCACGTGTAATCTGTCTTGAGCCGGATATTAAAAAACGCTTGTGCGCTTATGGGCAGATGTGCGTCCGACACGGGTTTTACATCAAAGAAGATTCCGGATTGCTGAAGAACTGGGAATATCAGATTGAATCCGGTATTGAATATTTTGTCCCCACTCTCGACTGGGGTGCATTCCCCCGTGTGAAAGTCGCTGCAACATATAATGCTGCCATTCTTGCAGGGCAGGGCGGTGAATGGAACGCGGTGGAATATTTTGAAGATGACCGGGAGCTGCATACCCCGGATCTTCCGTTGATGCGTTACGAAGAAATTGTTCCCGTATTGAAGTCTCCGGGTGTTTATTATTTCCCTGAATACGTTCTGGTTTGGGCTCAATATCATTTTACCGGACACGGCAAAGTCCGGATCCGCTGGGCGGAAACGCCGTACCTTTCTGAACAGTATGACGAGATACATCTGGAAGGCGTCAAGGGCAATCGTGACGGCAAATATTTTATCGGTAACGGGGATGAATTCGAAGTTGACGGCGAATTGAGCTGGACTTCATTCTGGTGGCGTGCCGGGCATTATGTCGAATTCGTGACGGAAGGCGATGTGAAGTACGAAGCACGTTATTTCCAGACCGGTTATCCCTATGTCTTCCCGGAACCGAAGAACCAACTGGAAAAGATGGCGTTTGAAACCTTGCGTGCCTGTTCCTTTGAAACCTTGATGGATTGTCCTTATTTTGAACAGAATCTTTATGCCGGGGACTCCCGGATTGAAATGCTGAGCATTTACCGACTGACGGATGACCATCGTCTTGCCGCAAAGTGCTTGCGGATGTTATCCTGTTCCCAGAAGCCGGATGGTTCGATCAATGCGCAATATCCCTCCTGTTCCCATCAGATTATTCCATGTTTTATGCCGATCTGGCTTCTTGCGGTGTCGGATTATTACCGTATTCACGGGGAAGATGAGTTGATTCGTTATTTGCGTCCGAGAGCTGCAAAACTCCTTGATTTCTTTGCTGCGAATATTCAGGAAAACGGCTTGCTTTGGTTTGAAGGCTGGCATTTTACAGACTGGTGTGATGAGTTTGATAACGGCGCCGTTCCCAATCAGCCCGACTGTATCTTGAGTTTCTTCTATGTGATGGCATTGCAGCAGCTGGAAGAAATGTTCCCGGAACATGGTTGTGCCAAACGTGCTGAAGCGGTTTGCAACGCCATCCGCAACGTGTTTTATGATCCGGAAAAATGTCTTTATGCCCTTGATGCGGAACGGAAATATTTTGCGGAACACCCGCAGGTATTGGCTTTGCTGACGATGGATGATACATCGGTGATTCCCGGTTTGAAAGCCTGTAATCTTTCCCAATGCACAATTTATTTTTCCTTCTATTATCTGCTGGCTTGTGAAAAATACGGCTTGACAGAATTGAAAGAAAAACGGCTTGACCGTTGGCGGGCATTGATGTCGGAAGGCTTGACCACGTTCCCGGAAACCTTTGAAACTCCCCGCTCCGATTGTCACGCATGGAGTTCCCACATTTTGAATTTTCTGTAAGAATAACATAAGGAATGACTAGGATGAGCGAAGATTGGAATAAAATCAGTGGGCAGCTGCAGGCTGTCATGGATGACGAAGTGGCGAATGATCGTGAATGTGGATGTCAGCTTGTGATTTATCAGCATGGCGAAAAGGTCGTGGATCTGTGCGCCGGTTATACTGCGCCGGATAAAAAAGAAGCCATCACGCGGAATCATCTTTTTCCCATCTTCTCCTGTGGAAAAGCTATCTTGGCAACGGCTGCATTGCAAGGTTTGGATAAAGGGTATTATACGTTGGATACTCCCGTTGCCGAGATCTGGAAAGGTTTTGAAGTCAACGGGAAAGGCGATATCACAATCGAACATGTTCTTTCCCACCGTTCCGGCTTGCAGGCACTTCCACCGATGAAAGAACATCGGGAACTTGCCAATTGGGAGATGATGTGCAAGGGTATCGAAATTGCCATCCCTGCCACCCCGGCAGGCAAAGTTTGCGCTTATCACGGGACTACGTTTGCATTCACCGTTGGCAGACCGTTGGAAATTGCAGATGGCAGACCGTTGCAGAAAATCATCACTCAGGAAATTTTTGAAAAATGCGGTGTTGAAAAAGAATTTTATTTCGGTGTGGATGCCGATGCGGAAAAGCGGGTGGTCGATATTGTCGATGCGCCGGATCTGACAGTCCATCCCTCCTGGAACTCCAAGACGATGAACGATCCCGTATTCCGCCGTACCTGTGCGCCCTCTTACAACGGTTGTGCTTCCGCCAATGGATTGGCACGTTTTTATGCCGGATTGGCAGGCGATTTGCCCGGCGTGGAATTACTCAAACCGGAGACTTTTGCATTGGCAACTAGCAGTCACCGTCGTGATCCGGAAGACCCTGTGACAGAATGTTGGACCCGTTTCGGTTTGGGGATGGTTCTGTGGGGGTTGGGGCCGAATCTTCTGCTTGGTCATGGCGGTGCGTCGGGGTCAGAAGGATATTATTTCCGTGAGAAGGGCTTGGCTGTGGGCTTTGTAAAAAATCTGACGATCAAAAATCATCCGCATCACATTGTCCGTGACCGGATTGCCGAAATTCTTGGCGTACCGATCCGTCACTGGTAAAAGAATGGTGCAGGGGAAGGGGAGAAAGAGAAAAACCGGATCACGGGCATTGATTCAGTCCCGTAATCCGGTTCATTTTTTTAGCGATGTAATTCTTTGAAATCCTGGAAAAACTCCAGCATGGTATTGTGGATTTTTCCATTGGAGCCGAGGATCCCGCGGTGAGGATATTCCTTGCCGCCATGGAGGTCTGTTACCGTTCCACCGGCTTCGGTCAGGATCAATGCACCTGCGGCAATATCATAAGGTGCAAGACACAATTCCCACCATGCTTCCAGAGAGCCGCTGGCAACATGACATGCATCCAATGCGGCAGAGCCGTATTTCCGGATATCGGCCACAAGGGGAGCGACCCGGGAGAAAAACTTCAGATTGTTTTCTTCCTTCCAGCCTTCCCGCAGACAATAGAATCCGGTACCGACGATGCTTTCGACCAATGTGTCCGCGGTTGAAACATGAATCCGCGTACCGTTGAGATAAGCACCTTTTCCTTTTTCGGCATAATACAAATTATTCATGGATGGCTGATAGACCACTGCCGCCGCCGGCTGATCATCTTTATACAACCCGATGGAGATACACCAGTTGGGCAGATTGTGCACAAACGATGCAGTGCCATCAATGGGGTCAATAATGAAACAATAGCCGTTGGAAGAATCGGATTTGCCGGTTTCTTCGCCGAAAATGCCATAGCCGGGATATTCTTCGCGGATTCGGGAGCAGATAAAATCTTCCACCGCCCGGTCGGTATCCGTGACCAGGTCACGGGCATTGGCTTTTGTATGGATCCGTTTTTTCTGCAAATCCATCTGTCCGGCGAGAGCGATTGCACCTGCCTGTCTTGCGACAGATTTCATAAATTCGATCATGCTTTCACCGCTTTTACAATGGCAATGGCATCCTGACGGATTGCGTCAAGAGTTTTGCCGGATTTATACAATGCACTGCCGATACCGACACCGGCGCAAACTTTCATGAAATCAGGGATGTTGTCGGAATTCACGCCGCCCACCGCCAGAATCGGGGCTTTGATGACGGCTTTCAAATCTTTCACGTAACCGGGGCCCAGAATCGCAGGGAAGAGCTTCAGAAAATCCGCGCCAGCCTTGAGTGCGGTAAAACCTTCGGATGCAGTGAAGAATCCGGGAATGGAAAGCATATTGAGCTTCTTTGTTTCCTTGATCACATCCACTTCCGTATTGGGGGAGATGATGAATGTGCCGCCTGCTGCGTGGACGTTGCGCACATCTTCCGGAGTCAGAACCGTACCGGCGCCGACCATCTGTCTGCCTGCACAATGTTTTGCCGCGATGGCGATACTTTCCACTGCATTGGGGGAATTGAGGGGGATTTCCAACAGAGTGATTCCGGCTTCAAAGAGAACATCGCAAACGTCTTTGATCTCGGCGGGAGTGACGCCGCGGAGAATGGCGATTGCCGGACACTGTTTCATGTATGCTTCAAATTGTTCTTTCATCTCTGAACTCTCCCGGATGCAGAACCTTTCATCAGGCTTTCCACTTCACTGCGGCTGGAGTAATTGTAGTCGCCGTTGATGGTGTGTTTCAATGCGCTGGAAGCAACGGCGAAACGGATTGCAGTTGCGGGATCGCTCAATTCTTCTGTGTTGAGAGCAAAAATCAGACCGGCGCAGAAGGAGTCGCCGCCGCCGAACCGGTCAACGATATCCCGGATTTCATAGGGAGCATAATTGCCATCGGCATCAAGGGGAGCGTAATGCGCCTGTTTTGCGGTGCAGTCATAAAGCATGCCGCCCCAGTTGTTGTGGTCGGCGGAATAACTTTCGCGCAAGGTGATGGCGACAAATTTTGCTTTGGGGAACGTGGCAGAGAGTTTTTCTGCAACCTGACGGTATCCGGCGATATTGAGTTCGCCTTTGTCAATGGCTGTATTTTCTGCTTTGATTCCGAAGACGTCGGAAGCATCTTCTTCGTTACCGATGATGATGTCAGCCAGGGGAACGATTTTGCTCATGCAGTGTTTGGCCAATTCATTTTTTGCTGTGCCGGGTTCCCAGTTCCACAGTTTCTTGCGGTAATTCAGGTCGACAGAGATGGTGATGCCTTTTGCGGCGGCCGTTTCTGCAATAGCGAGAGTGGCTTCATAAGCATTTTTTGTCAAACTGGGAGTAATGCCGGAAAGATGCAGATGAGTGACGCCATCAAGCATGGTATTGAAATCATAAGCATCTTTATCCAACATGGAAATGGTGGAATATTCCCGGTCATAAATCACATTGGAACCGCGCATATTGGAACCGTGTTCTGCGTAATAAACGCCCATGCGGCCTGTTTTGGAGAAGAGAATGCGGGAGACATCGGAACCGATTCCTGCAAGCTGTGCGGCAAAGGCTCTGGCAACGGGATTGTCAGGCAGACTTGTCAGATAACGGCTTTTTCCACCGAGCATGGCGATGGAAGCGCAAACGTTGGCTTCACCGCCGCCGAATGTGGCATCCAGTTCCCCGGGGAAACTCTGGGCAAAACGTTTTTTTCCTTTCGGACAGAGACGCAGCATAACTTCACCGAAACCGGCGATACAGAAATCTTTCATAGATACAGCTCCTTACTTGTATTGTAGTGTTTGTATAATGTAGCACGGGAACATTATATTTCAAGAACGATCCCCTTAATTTTAGTAATAATAGTTCGACTTTTCCGGCATTACAGCAAATCCGGAGTAAGATCAGAATCCCCCGGCAGAAGATCGAGCACATTTTTGACGCCCGGAAAATCGCGGAAGAAGAAACCGTATTTCTGGAAATATGCTGATTCGTCCAGCCGTTTTTTCAGGATGCCATCCTTTTTGAGCAGGGAGCGGTCAATGCCCAGCAACAGTTGACATTCCGGTGTCTGTTCGCAATATTGGAGCCGTTCTTCCAGTTGAGTGATATGCCACCGATGGAACAGTTCCAGATGAAAGACTTCGTCCGTCGTTACATTGCGGAATGCAAAATCGGGGAACAGCAGTTTGCCTTTTTTTGCCTGCAGAAAACCGGGTGAATCGTTGAGTTCCCACGCCGATACCGTTTTTTTGAAATAATCGGCAAACATGCTGAATTCTTCCGGCTGATAAGATGAGAAATTGTTGTAATGGCAAACCAGCGGCGCCGATTCATCCAGCAGCAGACGCAAAGGTTTCGATTTGAGTTTGACCGTACATGCGGCTTCCCACTTTGTCAGACGGCAGACGATGGGGAAAAAGATTGCCGTCTGCAAGCCGTATTTTGTACTGTTCTCAAACATGCTTGCCGGACCGTCAATGGTCATGTGGATCACATTGTTTTTCATCTCTGCGGCGGCGAGGAGCCGGCAGAATTTGAGGTACTTGCAGATGGCCCGCAAGGTCTGTGGATTTTCATTCGCCGGCAGTTTCAATTCCAGTTTCGAGGTGTAGAACAGCAATGCCTGAACCAGTGACATGTTATACCGTTCCAACACTTCCCGGGGGTAAATCTGCCGCATTTTCTGCAAACATTCTTTGTCCGGCAGGTCGGCATAGAGTTCTTCATTCGTCGGCAGGAGCTGATTGCGGAACGCCTGCGGATCTTCCGGCAAATTGCCCTGTTTCAGCCATTCTGCCGACCGCTTGAAGATTTCCTGACGGAATGCTTTGTAATCTTTTTCCGCCGGGGTGGTAAATTCCGCACGATCCTGAATGATTTTCAGGATGCCTTTGCTGATTTTCATGTCACGGGATGCGGCGACACCTGCCGAGGTGAATCCTTCGATATATTCTCTTGATTTTCCCTCGGAAAGCTGATAAATTTCCAACAAATCTTTCGCCAGAGAGAGCAGGGCGGGATCATTGGTTTTGATGAACAGCGGTTTGATATAATTCCCGGCGGTACGGGTACGGAGTAAATCTTTTGTCAACATGGTCATTTCTCCCCGGGGACCGGCATTTTCTGATATGCCCGATTATTGCGACGCCGTTCGCTGACACTCATTTCGGACGTGCCTGCGCTGACCAGTTCGTATAACACCGCCTGTTTACCGTCGGCGGTCCGGCGGAGGATTCTGCCTAATCGCTGGATGTGTTCCCGTGTGCTGCCGCTGCCGGAGAATACGATCCCCACGTTGGCTTCCGGAACGTCCACTCCTTCGTTCAGCACTTTGCTTGTGACGAGTACGGGATACTCTCCGCTGCGGAAGGAATCGAGAAATTCTTTCCGTTCCGCCGCCTTTGTCTTGTGGGTGATGACGGGCAGACAGAAAAGTTCGCCGATTTTGTATGCGGTATCGTTATCCGCCGTAAAAACAATGATTCTTGCGCCGGGATATTTGAGAATGATCCGCCAGAGAATTTTCAGTTTCCCGCTGCCGCACCGGGCAATTTCCCGTTGACGGAGAAAGGCATCAAAAACAGCCCGTCCGCCTTTGTTCTGAAAGCAGAGCGCAACAAATCTTCCCCAGGCGGTTTTATCATGAAAATCAATGCGCATGGCGCGGATGAAATCAATGTATTTTTTCCGCGCGGCATGATATTCGGCTTCTTCTTCCGGCGTCAATTCCACTGCAATCCGGTGCGTGACGTAAGGGGCAAGCACGGAGCCTTCCAGTTCATCAATATGAATCCGGTAGACGATTTTACCCAGGATGCGGCGCATGACCGCATCCGTTTCGTCACTGTCATCCCGCTCCGGTGTGGCGGTCAACCCCAGACGATAAGGCGCGAGACACATGGCGGCACTCATCCGGTTGACCTGTCCGGGCAGGTGATGACATTCATCGAAAATGATCAAACCGAACTTGTTGCCGATGTATTCCATCTGAAGAACGGCGGAGTCGTAGGTGCTGACGGTGATCTCCCGGATCTCTTTACTGCCGCCGCCCAGCATGCCGACGGGTACCTGAAACATCCGTTCCAATTGGGATGCCCATTGCTGCAGCAGGTCGATGGTGGGAACAACGATAAGCGTAGACCGTTTTACATTCGCCATCGCCAGGAATGCGAAAAATGTTTTGCCGGAACCGGTTGGCATGACAACGATGCCTTGCCGTTTTTCTCTGATCCATGCTTTCAATGCTTCCTGCTGATGTTTCATGGGAGCATGTTCGGTGTGCATGACCAGCTCCGGTGCCGTATAATCCCGGGCGGAATCTTCGATCTCTATGTTGTTTGCGTAGAGGGTGCGGACGATTTCGCTGTAAGCAGCGGCTTCGGCACGGTGACATCCCACCCGGCTGTCGTATAACACCCAATGAGTCAGCAAATCCATAACCGGTTCTTCTGCCCGGATGAGGAGCGTGCCGCTGTCGAATGTTATACTGCACTTTGCTGTCATTTTGACAACATATCCCGTATCATTGCCGCAGCGCCGGTGAAGGACCGGAGATCCTGCGGAGTGTTGAATGTGGAGGCATGAATGATTCTGCCCGGTCTGCCGAATGTGCCCTGCAGCAATTCGGTATCCTGCGATATGCTTTTCGGCGGCCAGATGGCACTGAACAATTCCAGCGGGTCAAAGCCGGGTTTGCTGCTGATATCAATGCGGGATGCAAAATCCGGCGCCTGTTCTTCTTCCTCCCACCAGGGATAAGCAAACCATGCACCTTCATCGGCAACCAGAATGACTTCGCCGCATCTGGGGTGATCCCATTCCGGCATATCAGCTCGGCTGATGGCACAGGAAACGCCGGGGTATGCTTCAAATATCGCACAGATGGAGGGAATGTCTGCCGGGTCATTCACATATACATGGCAAATCTGATGATCCACCAGTGCAAATGCGTGTGAGGCATGAAGATTCGGATAAAGCATTCCATCCACATCCTGCAGAACAAGGTAATCTTTTTCTGCCAGAAGTTTATTGGGGTAGACTGCCGTTTTTGCCTGTGTGATGGCATAATCGCCGATGATCTGCAATTCAAAACCACATTCCTGTGCCGCGTTGAAAATGAGTTCCATACATTCTTCGTACTCCGCAAAAGCGTCTTCCACTTCGGTTGAGTCCGGACCGTGTTTCTGAGGGGCATAATCCAAATGGGGAATGTAACTCAAAAGATAAACATCTTCTTCCGATGTCATCCGCTTCATCATTTCCGCCGTTGCCTTGGCGATCCAGCGGGATGCCTTGACGGAGGCGGAAGGACCCCAGTAATGCATGATATTGAATTTTGCTTTGATTTCTTCGCAGATGGATTGATAAAGATCCGGCGGAGAGGAATAGAAATTCTGAATGATTCCGCCATTCCGCTTGTAAATCGGGGCAGGGGTGAGATACATATCGCAATCCATGCCCGGACACTGCTGCATACAGATCTGGCCGACTTTACCGCCTTTTGCGCGGAAGTCTTCCCAGATGCGTTTGCCTTCATACAAACAGCTGGCCTGTTCCCAGAGATTCGTTTTCCGTGTCAACCGGTCATAATAGCCGCCGGACCCCATACCGTGTAATGAGACATCGCCTGCCGTACGGAATGCAGCCTGTGCGGGTGCCGTCAACGCGGGGAAGAAGGAATCCAGTTCTTTGATATGCAATTGTTTCCAGAAGGGGGCGGATGCACATTTATAAAACATATCGCTGCTGAGTGCGGCAGAAATAACAGTCAGAAGTTTCATATACTTACCCGATCCTTCCTTTCTGCAGATCCGTGGGACACGGTATTGCTGTATTGATCCATAATGAATCGCTCCTGTTGTTTTAATTATAATCTATGTACTTTAGCACAAATCCCGATATTTTCAACTTTTTTTTGCGGAATCTTTTTACTTTTATTAAAATAGAGCTCTTGACAAACGGATAAGCCATGCTAAATTTACAGAAAACGATTCGGTAATCAATTCAGAAAGGATGTCTTATCATGTATCACGGCGATTTCGTGGAGGAACTTCACACTCCTTTGAATATATCCCTTGCCGGGAATGTCGATGCCCCCGGACGTCTCAAAATCAATGCTTCATTCCCCGACCCCGAGGGCGTGCTGGAGACTGCTTACGATTTTGCCCGCCGTTTGAAATGCGGCAATCTTGTGCTCGAAACAAAACAATGCGAAACTGCTGTCTTTGAAGAATATCTCATTCGCACTGCTCCCGGTCTCTGCGTCATCTCCGCCGCCGATACGGAAGGCATCCGCCGCGGCATTTACCGTCTGGCAGATATCTTGCGTAATGTCACTGCCGATGCCTTGCCGGTGAGGGAGGAGAAAGTCACGCCGCAGATCCGGATCCGTATGAACCGTTACCGTTTCGGATCGGAAAAATATCCGTTGAAAGGACATGATGATTTATTGCAGGAAACCGATCTGATGCCCGATGGTTATCTGGAACGGTTTGCTTACGAGGGCATCAATTATGACATCCTTTCCATGAAAAGTCTGTTTGTGACCGATATCGTCCCTGTCTTCTGTTCCCACGATTCTCCGGAAAAACAGGCTCTCATGGCAAAACGGCGGGAAAAATTGCGGTTGTATGTGAAAAAAGCCGCACGATATGGTATCAAGATTATTTTCTACATCAATACGCCTCAGCCGTTGAAAGAGGACGACCCCATTGTGGAAATGTATCCGGCAATCAAAGGGCCGGCGTTGAGCGGAAATTATTACATTTGCCCGGAATCGGAAGAAGGTTACCGTTTTCTGTACGAAGGTATGCTCCATTTGTATCAGGAAATTCCCGGACTCGGCGGTACGATGCAGATCATTCACGGGGAAGCGGCCACACCTTGCATTTCCATGCTCAGTTTCGGGGAAGATGCGTTGTGCCGCAGTCGATGCGGAAAATCCAATGGCGAGATCATGGCGCGGATTGCCGATGCGCTCTATCGTGGTACCCGGGATGCCGGCAGCAATGGCGAGTTGATTCTCTGGAATTATGACCCCTTGCGGCATGGTCCGGTGTTCCGCGAAGGCTGGCTCCCCGGTATGTTGGAACATGCGCCGGATGGCATGATCATTCAGGCGAATGCGGAATCCGGATATGGCTCCATGCAATTAGGCAAGATTCGGAATTGCGGCGATTACTGGCTGGCGGAAAGCAATCTTTCTGAATGTTTTACACGGACAGCAGAAGCTGCGGCAAAGTATGGAAAAGAAGTCAGCGCAAAGATTCAGGTCGGGACATCCCACGAAATCGGATGCATTCCTTATCTGGAAGTTCCCGGCTTGCTGTACCGGAAATATGCCAATCTGCAAAAGTATCATGTCCGCAGTGTCTTTCAATGTTGGGGGGCAGGGGGTACACCCGGATTTATGAATGCCGTTGCCCGCGAATTATCTTTCACCGATACAACAAAAGTCACAGAAGAAGAATTCCTTGCCCGCATGGGTAAGATTTACTGGGGCGAAAAATATGCCGCGCAGATCGGGGAAGTCTGGAAATTGTTCTCCGATGCCTTTGCCGGATATCCCAGATCCAATATGATTCAATATTTCGGCCCCATTGCCGATGGCGTTACATGGCCTTTGTACTTCAAGCCACGGTTTGCGCCCCTGTATGACAGCTGGGTGGTTTTTGAAGAGTTGTCCGGCGATAACATCTGCGAATGTCTCGACGTTTTCACGCTGGATGAAGCTGTGATTCTGTTGGATGAAATGAGCCAGAAATGGGATCTGGGCTTGGAAAAAATGCGGAAGATTGTCTCCGATGCCGCCCCGTTGAATATGGAGCAGGATCGTTCCCGTATTCTCGGCGAAGCATTGGGGATCCATTTCAGCATTGCCAGCCGGATTACCCGTTTTTATCAGATGCGCCGGGAGCTCTATCAAACGCCGTCATTGGAAATCCTGCATGGCATGCGTGCCCTTGCGGAAGAAATTCTTGCTGCACAGAAAACGATGATTCTTCTGCAGAAAGAATGGCCGCATCTGGGATACAATCCGGAAGCACGCGGACACAAATATACCGAAGAAAAAATCCTTCGTGCCATTGCCGTAACCGAACAGGAATTGGCAGAGGAATTTCCCCGCATGGAACAGGCTGTCCGCTCCGGTTCGCTGACTCTGGATTTTCCGTGCAAAGTCTCCTGTCCGGTCGGTTCCGGCACGGTCAAACTGCCTGATTTTGAATGGAATGCAAATTGGGATGGCGATACCTTGAAGATTCATGTCCACTGTTATGATATGCGTGCCGAAGTCTCCATGGATGAATTGTTTATCGGTATGGATGATTCCGGAAAATCCTTCCCGTTCCTGACTCATGTCCTTGCTTGCGGCAAGGTGTACCGTATTGATGGGAATGGTGTCGGTTCATTCAGCTATCCGGGGAACGACTGGGTGTTTGATCTTGCCATTCCCCTTGATACACTGCCCGGTAAAACAAAAGATGGACTGCGCCTGAATATCAGCCGTCTGACCGGTGATGATGGCCACCGCTGCACCTGGCCGGGGATATTGGAAAAGCCCCAGCGCGGCAGATTGGATCTGGTCTATTATAATCCTGCCGATATGGGGCTTCTTGTGTAAGTCATTTGGTTGACTGCGGCTTATTTGGAATGGGCTGCAGTCCAACTTTGCATAATGGGATGTTTCAATTTTGTATCGGGAGAAACGGCTTTGCCTGCCAGAATATCTTCTTCCCGGAAGATGGCCAGCATGATTTCGCCTTTGTCCCGCATCCAGTCATATTGAATAAAAATTCTGCCGTCTTCCGTCTGATAGCCGTCGGGATATGAGACGCCGTAACGTTCATCCAATACAAGACCGCCTTTCCATGTCTTGCCGTCATCGTCGGAAAGGAACGCGGTCATGTGTGACCGGCTTTTCGGGTCGATGGGATCGTTATTGCGGACCAGGAGAAGATTGCCGCTGTTCAGTCTCCGCAGGAAGAACCGTGCGGATGCTGCACCGAAAGGTACAAGAGCCGGTTTTGTCCAGGTACGTCCCTTGTCAAAGGATTCACTCTGCGTCATACCGCAAATATCCCGGAGATACATCAGAAGGGAACCGTCGGAACGTTCCACGATCATGTGTTCATCGAATGTGGGATAAAGCCCTCTGACACCGCCGATCCGTGTCCACGTCTTGCCCTGATCTTTGGATTCGTAGACATTCGCCATGCGCTGATCATCCAGTTCCCGATACAACCGGTCGGAGATGGAACCCATGCGGATGTGTTCCCGCCGCCAGAGTGAAACGCCGAAAAGCCAGGTGCCGTCAGAAAGAACCGTTGGTTTGTTCAGCGAAGTCCCGTGCCCGATACGCTGTGGTGTACTCCATACCGGATCATCGGAATCGGGATTGTCGCAGATCGCGAACCAGGAACCGGCGCGCCCGTCATAATAGCCCAAACTGACCGTGAAGAAGACGAACAATCTGCCATCGGGCGCCGTCCACAGGTTTGCAACGACAGCTGACATGTGAATGCCGCAGTCAACAAATCCCGGATCGATAATAAACTGAGGCTTGGAGAACGTATCGCCGCCGTCATCACTTTTCGCCATCAGCAGCACGGCGCGGTGATCATCGCCCCCGGCGAACCAGGCAAGCCAGATACGGCCTTTGGGAGTTTGTGCGATTCCGCAGCTCATGGTGTAGTCATTGACTTCCGGCCAATAATAGAAGGGCGGATTTTTTTTGACTTCGGCGGGGATCAATGTTTTATCCAGCAGCGGGCGGATAAATTGTTCCATCAAATCAGGATCGGTATTCCGGTTCATTGTTATACTGCCTTTCATTCTTTTATTGCGTTAAGACAATATAACACATCCGATTTGAAATGTCAACCCTTTTTTTGATATTTGCCTTATTTCATCAAATCAAAAACGCGGACATAGTCAACAATAAACGCATCTTTTCCGATGACTTCGTAAGATTCCGCCGTCGGCTTGTGATCGGCAAAACGGTATCCTCTTACTTCGGTACTGATCAGAATGAATTGCGGCCGTTTTGAGATGTATTGATCAATGTGTCCGTCTTCCTTGCCGTCAATGTAGAAGGTGTACCCGGTTTCATCCCATAACATGCCGAAACGATGGAACTGCTCCATATCCAGATTTTCCACGCCGCCAACTTTAGCACGTTTCATATCCTGTCCGTATCCGCCGGTAAAGGCGTTGTGCCCGGAAACCACACCATACCGGAAACATTCCATAATATCCAGTTCCGTGCCGCTTTCTGCCGGATCAAGGGAGGCTCCGATAATCGGTGATTGCAGCCAGAATGCACTCCACCAACGGTTATCCGGCATCTGCTGAAGTTTGCAGCGGCATTCATAATACCCGTAACTGTGCATGAATAACGGCTCTTTGAGTTTGCCGATGTTCCATTGCAGATGATCGTTCCCGAATGTTGTCTCTATCACCGGCTCATCCATGAAATTGTAACCTGTCTGCAGTTGAGAACTGACCGGTCTGCCATCTTCTTCCAGTACGGTGAATACCGCATTGCTTTTGCCGTCAAGATGTACACCCTTATCGGTCCATGCCGGATGCCGTTTTCCCATCATGGATAAACGGTAATCCCATTTCGTGCGATCCAGTTCGGTTCCGTCAAATTCATCATTCCAGACAAGTTTCCAATTGCCATCGGGCAGCAGGCTCGGTTCATGATCTTTCAGAGTAAACTCTTGCATGATAAAATCTCCTCTTATGTTGATTTTTTTATAAAAAGTGATATATTATATTGTTTTGCGGAAAGTAACATATCATGCCAAATGCGATTTTGCAATATGAATATTATGTCAAAAAATGTAGAAAATATGCCAGATGATCATGGGAATCCGGATTTCTTTATTGTCAAGGTCCCGGAAAAACGCTTTTATTCGTTCGTGCCCCGTGTCGCTTATGTCGGCCACACCATTTCGCTGGCAGAAACAAAACATTCGGTGTACCAGCGGACGGAACTGGAATTCTGTTTCCGGCTTTCCAGCGCGGAACAATATGCGGAAGATGAAATTGATGATCAAGTATATTGTACGGAATTCCCGCATTTACTGATCAAACATCCGGGAACCTTGCACCGTTACCGGACGGAGCACCCAAGAACTGCATGTTTTCTGATTTATCCGGCAGATGCCGTCCGGGCTTTTGAACGGGCGGATATTGATCTGACTCAGTTTGCTTATCCTTTCCAAATCACGCCGGAAATTCAGAAACTTCTGGATGAATTACGCATGTGTGAAAATCAGATCCATGAACCTGAAACTCCGGACCGTGTTGATTTGTTGGCGGTCCGCCTGATTACAGAAGTAATTTCTCAGAGCCGGAGCAATACCCGGATTTTGCCGCATCATAATGATATCCGGCAAATTGCGGCATATATTGAAAGTCACTTTAACGAACCTTTGGATTTCAGCACCCTTGCGGAAAAATACGGCATGTCGTTACGATCCTTTTTCCGTCATTGGAAAGAGAATTACCGGGAATCGCCCGCCCAATTTCTGTTGACGTGCCGCATGGATTTTGCGAAACATCTGTTATTGCGCAGTAACATGAATATCAATCAGATTGCGGAGAGTTCCGGTTTTTCATCCAGCGGATACTTCATTCAATCCTTTAAGCGTTTTTACGGCAGAACGCCTGCCGCCATGCGCCGGGAATGTATGCAGAATGTGCAGGCAAAATAAAATTTAATGGTCTCTTCGACGGTTTATGCCATAAAATCAGATTTCCTTTGAGCTTAAATTTATCTGCATTTTATGCATTTTCAACTTTAAATACTCCCGAATTTATATCAGAAAAAAACTCAACGTCCGAAAGTACCTTTGATTTACCGGAAAACAAGCCCTGAAAGGGCGGAAAGAGTCAGACAGCCCAGGGTGAGCGAAGCGTAACCCTGGGTAAGACATCGAACAACATTGTTTAAGACCGGCATTGACGGATATGGCGTTCCGGTACGGAATGGCATATTCGCCAATGCAATGATTTTCCGGATATGTCATTGCCACCACGATGCCATCCGTTTCTAACGAA
>JAZUCU010000033.1:0-1597 GCA_045639325.1 Victivallales bacterium | reverse complement strand
CACAGGGTGAACCGGGAAATTTCCCAGAGGTAAATCAAACAAAATGAAAGGAACCGAGCAATGAAGATCCAGATGAACAAAGTAAAATGCGTTGCTGACCGCAGTTACAACAAGGCTGATGATATGCACCTGATGGCAAGCATCAAAAGTCGGCTTGACAAGGGCTTGAAACCTCTGCTGCAGCCCATCGCTTTGAAAAAGTTGGATGGAGATCCCCAGTTCGATTATTCTGTGGAAGATGGACGCCGCCGTTTTACCGCTTTGACCAATCTCAAATTGACTGAAATCGAACTGGGACAGGAAGCAATTCTCATTGATGGAGATTCGGAAATCAATGCCTATCTTGCCAATCAGCATACCAATCTTTCTCTGGCAGAGGAGATCAAAAAACTTTACTCCATGCGGGAACGCTTCACAACATTGGAATCTTTGGCGGTGGAGATCGGTCATTCTCCCACCTGGGTGGCACGCCGTTTGAATTTGCTGAATCTTTCGGAATTGTGGAAAAAAGCGATGGAAGAGAAAATATTTGGATATATGACAGTTTCCCATTATGAAACCATTGCCACATTCCCTCCGGAAATTCAAGACAACATCTTTGACTACATCCGTGGCGTGGAAGGACGGGATTTGAAGACAGCAAGCGTAAAAAAGTTTTCCGAAACACTTTATGAAAACTTTGCAACTTTGCTTTCATCGCTGCCGTGGCAGGAGGAAGGCTGCGGCGAGTGTCCCGCTTGTAAAGAGAGGAAAACTGCCGGATATCTCTTTGCCAATCTGATACCGGAACCCCGCTGTATGAACCGGGAATATCTGGAACGTAAACGCAAAGAATATGTGGCAACTCTGGCCGCCGAAAAACCGGAGGCGGTTCTGGTTTCCCAGAAATATCAGGTCAAAGATGAGGAAAATCCGCAGGAAGATGATCCTTTGGCTGAAAATGAAGTTCTGGGGCCGGGGGATTGGCGCGAAACAGATAATACCGAAGATGGAACTCCGGCAATTATTGCCGACGGTCCGCGTGCCGGAACTCAAATCACCATTCAACGCCCGAAAAATTCCGAAAATACTGAACCGAAAAAGGTCAAAACTCTTGCGGAACGCAAAGAAGCCAAGACCCGCCAGCGGAAACGCAAAGCTATCGAAATGATGATTCAGGCGATCAAAGACGGCGAAACTTCCACTCCGGATCGTCACATCATCTATCTAATGGCAGCCTGTAAAGGTACACGGGCAGTTTGCGGCGATCATTTTGATTACAAGACCAAACAAACTTTCAACTTTTTGGAACTTCCGGATAAAATTATGAGTTTTGCTTCTTTGCAGAACAAGGATGCTTCTGAAAGTGCAAAAATCGATCTCTTTTTCTGGGAAAGCGTCTGCGAAAATATCTTTACAGAACTTGGCACCGGTCAAAGCGGACCGGATGAACCCCGCTGGGCAGAGGCAGGAGTTGTTGCAAGTCTGGTCAACTATGATCTGGAAAAAGCTCTTGCCGATGCGACTGCCGCACTTCCGGATCCCAAATCCTGGGAAGCACTTGAAAAGAGTGAAAAATCCCAGCAGGAGGCCGCTTGATGAATTGTCATATCACCAT
>JAZUCU010000032.1:0-15327 GCA_045639325.1 Victivallales bacterium | reverse complement strand
ATTGCATACCTCCTACTGTTTTTTGGGCTATTAAACAATAGGTGCAATTCCGGTCTTTTTCAATTCCGTCTTTCTCTTTTTTCTATTTTTCTGCGTGTTTTGGCACAAACCGTCGAAGAACCCTTTTTTTGCCTTTAGATTGCTTTTTCTGCCAAGCGGATGCCATCCACTGCGGCAGAGGTGATGCCGCCGGCACAGCCTGCGCCTTCGCCTGCAATCCATAAGCCGGGCAGGGTGCTGGATAATGTATTTTCATCACGCAGAAAACGGACCGGACTCGATACACTGGTTTCCGCTCCGATCAGCAAGCCGTCATCAATAAATCCGGGGAGTCGTTTATCGAACCGGGGCAGGGCGAAACGTAACGCCTGAACCAGTTGTTCCGGCAGGAGTTTATCAAGTCGCTCCGGCGTGATGCCGAGTCGACAGGATGTTTTCCATTTGCTTGCTGTATTGGAGCTGGTATTACGGAGAAAATCCCGTGCCGTCTGGACGGGGAATGTATAATCTTTACCGCCTGCAAGGAAGATTTTCTTTTCGATGGCACTGAGGAAATCAAAGGCTTCCGCCGGAGTCGCAAACATGCCCGGTGCAAAACTGGTGACCAATGCCGAGTTGGCAAATTCTCCGTCACGGGTATAACAGCTCATGCCGTTTGTGCGTAAATGATTTTGTTCCGCAGTTGCCGGAATCACTTCGCCGCCCGGACACATGCAGAAACTAGTCACGCCGCTGCCTTTTTTATCCGGCGGAACGGCAGAGAAGGAATAATCCGCTGCGCCAAGACAGGGATAGGAATCCGGCACGCCGTATTGGCCCTGATTGATCAACTCCTGCGGATGTTCAATGCGGACGCCGATCTGAAATCCTTTCATTGTGTATCCGATGTTCTGATCGATCATCTGCATAATCAGATTTCTGGCACTGTGTCCGGTTGCGATCATGACCGCTGGAGCTTCCAATGTTTCGCCGGATTTGAGGACAACGCCTGCACACCGGTTATTTTTAATCAGAATGGAATCGACCGCTTTCCCCCACAGGAACGAACCGCCGAGGGCGCAGATTTTATTCCGTAAATTGCGAATCACGCCCGGGAGCAGGTCAGAGCCGATGTGGGGATGGCTGAAATACCGTATTTCCCGCGGAGCGCCACATTCGGCAAACGTTTTCAATACAAAATCTATGCGAGGATCATTGATCCGGGTGAACAGTTTGCCGTCGGACCAGGTTCCCGCGCCGCCTTCACCGTAAAGCAGATTGCTTTCTTCATCCAGTTGACGTGTCTTGAAAAATCGTTCAATGTCGTCATGGCGTTTGTCAACATCATACCCGCGTTCGAGCACAACAGGGCAGCATCCGGCGAGGGCAAAAACGTATGCTGCAAACAATCCGGCAGGGCCTGCACCGACAACAATCGGATTTTTCAAGTTGGATTTTGTGCATGGAATATAGGTTTCCAACGGTTGTGCCGGAGAATGTTTACAGCGCAGATAGATTCCGTTGCGAATTTCAAGATGAAGCCGGTATGTCAGACAAACACCCTGTCCGCGAAGATTTCTTGCATCGACCCCGCGCCGGACAATGCGGTATCCGACGATGTCGCTTTCTCTCAATCCGGTATAACGGAGGATATGAGGCAGCAGATTGGAATCGATATCGGCAGAAGCCCGCCGTGCCGGGATTTGTAAATCGTCGATTGTAAAAATCATCAGTGAACTTTCTTCGTTTCCAGGGGGCGAGTATAAATGGTGAGGGTGGTTCCTTCCGGTGCCGTTTTTGAAATACCGAGCAAGAGAAGTTCCAACGGTTTTTCCCGGAGAAATACTTCGCCCGATGCCTTGAACGGGTTTGCAATTTCATCCGATGCCGCCTGCCAGCCCTGGGAAAGCAGACGTTGACTCATTTCATGAACCAGCTGCGGACGTGTTGTATTCGGCACAAAACAGCTGGCATAGGTTGCGTTTCTTTTCGGGAAGACCATGACGCTCAGGTCTTTTGCGCCCGGCAGCAGTGGAATATTTTTCGGCCAATGGTCGGACGTTGCATGAATCCGTTTTGCCGGAATCTCCATGGAATATTGAAGAATCGGGCGGGTACCCTTTACTTTGACCAGTAATATTCTGCGACAGGATCCGTTTTTCTGCATGACATTCAGTAGCAGAGAGGTTGGATTTTTTGCAATTTGAGCGTTGGGGAACTGTTTCATCAGAATGGCGGCAGCATCATCATACTGCATATCGACCAGTGAGATGGTCATGGGGACTTTGACGCCATTGATCAGGATATTTTCATTCCAGAATTGTTTTTTGGGCAATGCCTGGGAGGGATCGGCAAAAGAGCCGCTGTTGCTGCCTTTGGAGAAAGGCCAGAGTGAATATACTTCCGCCTGTACAAGCGTTGCCGTCAATAACAAAAACAGGATAAATATTTTTCTGGATAACATTGGATTATTCTTTCTTGGAAAAGTCCATGTGATTCAACCGGTATGCCGCAATCAGAAGAAAGATTCCGGCAATGGAAAGCGAATAGATCAGCAAAGTTCCGGAGACAAGGCCCCAGATGCGGTAATCTATGAAATAGAAGATGAAATTCGGGAAGAAATAATAGAGAATATAAATGTAATTCTCCACTTCCCCGGCAACCCCGCGGGGCAGCATGGCAATGATGATCGGAATCATATTAAACAGCATGGAAAACAGAATATAGATCACCGTCATAATAATCGCCGCAATATCACCGACAAAACAGGACAATGCCACAATAATCGCCACAAAAGGCAGATAGGCAAGAGTCAACTGGAATTGCCGGAAAATCAACGAGAGACTGTAGGTTTCCCCTTTCGTGAAATACTGGGTCAGGAAGATGGTGATTTCTGTACTGATAAAGAACACCATACAGATTACCAGAATTCCGATATATTTCCCGAACATATACGCTGTGCGGGATAAGGGCTTTGTCAGCAGCAATTGAATCTGGCCGGATGAAATTTCCCTGGGAATTTCCGCCGCGCCGGAGAAACAGGCAAAGAGCAGACTGATAAAGAAGGCACAGAATGTACTGGTCAGAACCGGTTGATTCACGGTATTCTCATTGACCAGATGAGAAAGAATGGAGTCCCCGGTAATCTGCGTTGCAATGGTATCCATATCCGACACCATAAAACCGATCAGGATTGCAAAAAAGAACAGGAGAAGAAATGCGAGCTGCCGCATCTTTTTGATGGTTAATTCCGCAATAGCAAACATGTGTTTTCTCCTGTATTATTGTCCGGCTTTTTTCTTTTGAAGATTGGTGCGGTAATGGTATTCTTCTTCCATCTGCATCATATATTCTGCAAAACTGCGCTGGAAGGAAACTTGTTCCAGAAGTTTGGATGCATTCGCCGCAATCTCCGGTTTGCCGCATTCCAAAGCGGATGTTCGCAACTCTTCGTAAAGAGGATAATATTCCACAAACGGCAGTTGTTTATAGAAATTGAGCGGCAAGAGAAACTCAAATTTCAATTGGTGATTTTCTTCCCCGCAAAATTCCCGGAGCTTGTTATACGCTGCACTCCAGGAATAATACAATTCCGCAACCGGCAGTTTTTTCTGATAGGCGTGAAAATCCGCAACCGTGACCCGGTTAAGACGTTCCTCTTTGTTGAACATGAAAAAGATGTATGCCGGGTAGGCGGCAGGCTTATCCGCATAATCCTTGAAGATTTGCGTATACAGCTTTTCTTGTTCTGCCGGATTTTTTTCGAACGATGCCAGGGCAAGCATGGCACTGAGGATTTCATCCGGCGTGACCGCTTTCCGTAAATTGGTGAGCAGTTGAGTATGAGTGATCCGATCCTGAATTT
Organism: Victivallales bacterium; assembly: GCA_045639325.1. GTDB lineage: Bacteria > Verrucomicrobiota > Lentisphaeria > Victivallales > UBA1829 > RGIG8244. Next base: position 11,483 of record JAZUCU010000032.1, on the reverse strand, counting down.
TCTGCTGCAATGCGGGTGGAAGATCTGAAAGCATGGCATCTACATTGACCGCATCGGGATTGATCCGGGCGACGGTTGCCTGTCGCAGAATGGATTCCGAAAGAAAATAGAAAAGAATCAGACCTGCAAAAATCAGCAGCATCCAGAAACTGTCAGGTTTTCTCATACTTCTGTTCTCCGTGACGGATTATTTTTTTACATGTTTCTTTGTGTGGAAAACGGCTTTTGTTTCCGGCGAGACCTTTGTTCCGCAATCCTGACAGTATGATACGCCGGGATTGAGTTTGACTTTGCACTTGCTGCAGATTCCGCGGATGATTTCCATTTTTGTTCCGCAATGGGTGCAATATTTATCGCCGCCGGCTGCCGGATAACAGCAATTGATACAGAGAGAACGGTCAAAAAATACTTCCTTCTTGACTTTTTCAATCAATTCCAACGTTTCTTTGCCCGGCTCAAAACGGTGATCGTAAACATCCAACGGATTTTTCGCTTCCTGCATGGCTTTCAACAACCGTGCTTCAATGTCGGGAATCATAAAGGCCTGTTTCTGTTCTTTGAAAGCAAGACCATCTTTTGTATATTGATTCCGCCATTCACGATAGAGAAAACGCAGACGTGCCAGATATTCCCGGTCGGGAGCGGTTCCTGTGGTTTCCGCTTTCGCCATGGAGCGAATATAATTGTTTACCAGAAAAGTCGGCAATTTCTTTCCGTTAAAACGATCAATCGCAATTTTGAAATATTTTGCCGCTTTCAGATGGTCGGCTGCAAGAAGCGGCGGACCGTTCTGATTCTTGATGTCGTAGGAATCCCGTGCGTAAATAAAACCGGTATAGAAAGGAATCTTCCAGTTGTTTTTCAGGTAATCCAATTTGCAGGCATCTTCCAGAATTTTTACGGTTTTCTTCGGGTCCGCATGCTGAATGATGGAAAGGCCGTCGAGATAAAGCCGTTCGTATTTCGGGTCGAGGCTGACCAGTCGTTCCAGACGTTCGGTCACTTCTTTCACGTTGGATTCATCGACCGTCTGCAATTTGCCCAGATAGTTGATGAAACGCATCCATTCCCAGTCGGAAATTACTTTATGCATACCGCCGACAGGTGCCTGCATCAGACGTTCTTTATCAGGATTGAGATATTTCTGTGTTTTCTGCAGAACCGGTGCAAGAGATGCTGCCACGATCAACGCAACCAGCATAACACAAAATTGAAGAATCAGTTCTTTTTTCATGTGAGTCGTCTCCTGCCTTATTTAATATCCTTGAAGCGGAAAATGATTCCGGAAAGCATCAACAGAAACACGGCATAAGCCGCACCCCAGATGAGTGCACCGAAAAGGTAGCTCCACGGAATTTCCACCGGATAAATAATATGTTCTTTCAGATTGAATATTTCCAGATCCGGGAGAACACCGCCGGAAAGAACCGGAATCGAAACGTGACGGGTCAATGTGGCAAACCAGATTGCCAGCAGGGCAATAATCGGCGCTGCCATTTCCGGCAACGCAATCGCGCAGAAAACACAAACGGCTGCCATGGGGATGACGCCCATCATAATCAACAATTCGATTTTGATGAAGTTCTGCAGAATCGCCTGATCAAAACAATACTGATAAATAAAGTAGGAGCCTGCCGCAATCAGAATGTTGACGACCAATGCGACCACATACACGCCCAGCGTTTTGCCCAGCAGATATTTTGTTCTGCCGAGGGATTTTGTCAGGAATGTTGCCGCAATACCTTCCCGCAATTCACGGGGAATGTCGAAGGTCAGCGAGAGGACGGTCAGAATACCCGCAAGCTGATTGAGGAACATGGACATATCCAGCATCAATTCGCGGTGACGGTCAAGGGAGATTTCGTTGTAACGGTACATGCTGCCGATGAGGATCCAGACGCAAATGACCAGAAAGTATACCACTTTCATTTTCAGAATACTTTTCCAGGTACTCTCGGCAATGGTTAAAATTTCTCTCATGATTCCTGTTCCCCCTGACGAGCCTTGTTATTTGCTTCGATGGTGCGGAAGAAGAAGTCTTCCAGTGATTCCGCCTGTTCCACCAGTTCGGCTTTGTCTTTGTGTTCTTCGCAGAAACTGCGGAGTTTTTCCGATACCCCGGGCGTGCTGCATTCAAAACGCAGTTCCCAGGTGTCGTTATCTTTTTTCTGACATTCCTTTGCGTCAGCCATCAGGCCGGCAACAAGATCATTGCCGTTTTTAATGCGCATAACAAGATTTTCCGTGTGCAGCAGATCGCTGATCTTGCCCGTACACAGAAGATGTCCCTTATTCAATATTGCAACACGATCGCAGATTTCCTGCACGTCGGCAAGAATGTGACTGCTGAAGAAGACGGTCGTACCTTTCTTGTTCTGTTCCAGAATGATGTTTTTCAAATCCTGACGTCCATACGGGTCAAGCCCGAGAAGCGGTTCGTCCAGGATCAGCAATTCCGGTTGATTCAACAAGGCCTGAGCCACTCCGATACGCTGGAGCATACCGCGCGAGAATCCGGCAAGCTTTTCTTTAGCATGCGCCGTCATCTGCACCGTTTCCAGAACTTCCTGCACACGCTGATAGCGGACTTTCCGGGGAAGCCGGAACAATTTTGCGCAGACGTGAAGAAATTCGGACGCACTCATCAAACCATTGAATGCAGGTGTATCCGGAAGAAAACCAATCCGTTTCTTCATGTTCACATCCCACACCGGACAATCCAGTACGGTTGCGCTGCCGCTGGTGGGCTGAATCAGATCCATCAGCATTTTGATCGTTGTAGTTTTCCCCGCACCATTGGGGCCGAGAAAGCCGAAAACAGAACCGCGGGGAATCTGAATGGTCAGTTTATCCAGCGCGGGGACTTTCTTCTTCCAGAAAAGCACACCATACTGTTTCGTCAAATCTTTTGTTTCAATAACAAATTCTTTTGACATATCATCCTTTCTTTTTGCTTAAAAACAAGCTCAGATTTCGTAAACTTCCTGTCCGCAGCCTTCGTAAATTTCACGTGTCGCCAGGAACAAACGGGAGACGGATTTTGTGTCGCCGATCGTAATACGTACCCATTTGCCGGTATCCGGGCCGGGAAAATAACGCACAATAATACCGCGTTCCCGCAATGCCCGGAAATAGCGTTCCCCATCCCCATCCGGCGGAGACGCAAAGAGGAAGTTGGTTTCCGATTCGATTACTTTGAAGCCCAGGTCATACAACCCGAGGAGAAGCATTTCTCTTGCCAGACGGATCTTTGCCACACAATCCGCAAAATAAGCCGGATCGTTCAACGTTGCGGTGGCAACTGCCTGGGTCAGCATGGAAACATTGTAGGAATCTTTCATCTTCATCATACCTTCGATGATTTTCGGATTTGCCAATGCAAAACCGAAACGCAGACCGGCAAGGTTGCGGCTCTTGGAGAAGGTACGGCTGATGATGACGTTGGGGAATTCATTGACAAAGTCCACACAATTATCGGTGGCAAAGTCAACGTATGCTTCGTCAATCAACACAATCCCTTTGAATTCACGGCAGATTTCTGCCATGATGGATTTCGGAAAACTGTTGCCAATCGGGGCGTTCGGACGGGCAATCAACAGAATATTCGCATTCTTTGCCTGAGCCAAAAGATCCACCGGAAGTTCAAAGTTTTCGGTCAGGTGAATCTTGATACATTCCGCACCCTGCAGTCCGGCAAGGGTCGGATACAGAGAATAGGACGGCCATAAACAGGCAGCCGGTCTGTCCGCAGAAGCAAAACAGCGCATGGCAATGGTCAGAATATCATCGGACCCGTTACCCGCGATGACATGATCTTTTGTAAGTCCGAACATGTTGGCGATGATTTCGCGGACGCCTTCAGCTGTCGGATCGGGGTAAAGACGCAATTTTTCGCAGTCAAAATTTTTCAATACTTCGGAAACGCCGGGTGAGGGCGGATAGGGACTTTCGTTTGTATTGAGTTTCAGGAGATTGGCCATTTTCGGCTGTTCTCCCGGTGTATAACCGCCCATATTATCGATCTCCGGGCGGAAATAAGAGACGTATTCCATTTTACTCATCTTTCAAAATCCTTACTTTGTGCGGCGGATAGATGCACTTCTCTTGTGCGCATCCAAGCCTTCCATATCGGCAATCCGTTCCATTGCACTGACTTCTCTCAAAATCGCTGCTTCCGTATATTTCACAATGCTGCTGCGGCGCATAAAGTCTGCACTGGTCAGACCATGGAAATATTTGCCGGTGCCGCCTGTGGGCAGTACGTGACTGGGACCTGCGGTAAAGTCGCCGACCGGTTCCGGTGTCCATTCGCCGAGGAACATGGCTCCTGCTGCACGGACGCGTTTTGCAATGGCTTCGGGATTTTCGCAATGAATTTCAAGATGTTCCGGAGCGTAATCACCGGCAAATTCTGCCGCTGCTTCCATGTCTTTGACTTGAATCAGGAAGACGCCGTTTTCCAAAACCTTGCGGAGTGGGCCCTGACGGGTCAATGTTTCCGCCTGACGCAGAATTTCTTTTTCCACCGCGGCAAGAAAATCTTTATCCGGGGAAACCAGAACCGCATGTTCCAGTCCGCTGCCGTGTTCTGCCTGAGAAAGTACGTCCGCCGCAGTAAAAGAAATATTGCCTTTGCCGTCAGCCAGAATCATGATTTCAGAAGGACCTGCCACCATATCGACAGCGGTCTGACCGTAGATCATTTTCTTTGCGGCGGCAACGTATGCATTACCTGGACCGGCAATCATTTCTGCTTTCCGGATGGTTGCTGTACCGTATGCCAAAGCTGCAACGGCGTATGCGCCACCGAGTTTATAGATTTCTGTTGCGCCTGCAAGGTCGAGTGCATAAAGCGTACAGGGATTGATCTTGCCGTTCTTCATCGGCGGAGTCATCGCGACTACTTCTTCCACACCGGCAGCTTTTGCAATACCGACTGTATGGACAGCGGTAGACACCAGCGGAGCGGTACCGCCGGGGATATAACATGCCACGCGCTGCATGGGCTGATACATTTCGCCGAGAGTGACACCCGGGCGAACCTGTTTTTTCCAGGATTTCGGAATCGTCATCTTTGCGAATGTGCGGATATTTTTCAATGCCAGTTTGATTGCCTGTTTCTGGCTGGCAGTGACTTGCTTCTTGGCTTCTGCAATTTCTTCCGGCGTTACAAGATAACGTTCGGGAGTCATTTCCACACCGTCAAAACGCTGTACAAATTCACAAATGGCTTCATCGCCGCGTTCTTTGACCTGTTGAACGATTTCGGCAACGGCGGCTTCTATATGAGCGGGGCAGGCGGGGCGTTTGCAAAGGGCCTGCAAAGATTCATTGTAATTTTTGTCGTTTAATAATACAGTTTTCATAAGACTCCTCACTGTTATTTTAAATAATAAGGTAACATAGCGCATTTTTTCAACTTTACCAGTAAAAAATCATATTTTTCTTGAAAAAAAACAATTTCACCCTTTCTGATTTGAAAATTGTTTGACATGCATGTATAGTACGGCAGAATGTTTCAATAAGAAAGGTGGTTTTTATGGGTTTGCTTCCAATTATCATTTTTGTCATTATTGCTTTGATTATCCGCAGTGTAACAAAACATGCTCAACCTTCTCCCCCGTCAAAATCCGGCGGCGAATCCCTTGGCGATATTCTGCAACAGGCGGTCCGCAGTGCTTCCAATGAAAAATGGATGACTGCCGCCGGTGCATTGCAGGCACGTTATCTGCGTCCGGAAAAAGGACGTGCGCCTAGAATCGAAGGCGAGTATAATGGCTTGCAATATCAACTTTTTCTGGCTCAGCCCAATGCCCGGAATGTTTCCTGCCGCATCCAGTTTTCACAGCCATTGGATCGGGATCTGTTGATTATTCACGAGCGCAATGAATTGATTGCAAAATTCTTTCAGAATAACAACCCGCCCGTTCGCAACACAGGCTTGTACTCAAAACATCTGGGCGGTTCTGCTGCCGATGAACAATGGTTCCGCAAATATCTCAGTAAAAAGGATCGGGTGAATGTAATCAATGGCATGACCCATTACCTCTTATCTTTCCAGATCAGCGATACCGGTATTTCTGCCGTTTTTGAAAATGATGAGAATTACCCCGATGTTCCTATGGTTAAAGTCATTCTGCAGGATGCGGAACTGCTTGTTGATGATGCTTTTGATAACGCTGTAGTCCTTGCCGAAGAATCCGAACCGATTCCGGAAATTGTTGTCGAAGAAGATGTGAAACCGCAAGAAGTCGTCATCCCCAAAACGACACCATCTGTCCCCATGCCGACCGTTGCCGCCCCGAAACCGGTTACCGTCGCTCCCATGCCGGAAGTCAGCAAACCGAAACCGGTATTTTCTGCTGCACCGACTATGAAACCGGTTACCCCTGCGGCGCCGGCGAAAACGGCGGAAGTTGTTGAATTGTCAATGGAACAACAGGCGTTCTGCGATACCTTGTTCCGGAAAAATGTTACAGGAAAAACGGAAAAAGATCTTTTTGCTTCCGTTATCGGGCAGCAGGTGGAATGGCAGGGAACGTTGTTGTCCACTTATGACTTTACGTTTGACTTTGCGTTCGGCAATAAAAAAGGCGTCAAAGCTTCCTTTTTACTGTGTGAAGTTGCAGCCAATGGCTCAATGAAACAGAAAGTCAAAGCACATGTGGCATTCCCCGAAGGCGCTTCAAGTGACTTGAAGCAGAAGCGGAATCAACAACTGGCGTTTCGCGGGACGCTGTTGAAAATGGAATCTTTCTCCCGTGAAATTTATATCGATAATGGAGAGTTGTTATGAAAAGTAATATGAAGAACGATCGCGGCATGCTCGTCGGTGTCGGCTTGGATAATACCGATGGCGAAAAACGGATCACCAAAGGCGAAAATTTCGTCCTCGCAGGCGGTTCGGAAGAAACACATGACCGCATGACAGAAACGGCGATCAAATTTAATGAAGAACTTTCCCGCAAAGGCAAACATATCAGCGAGCTTTCCCGGGATGAATTCATGGATATGATGCATAAGGCATCAGGTAAATGATCTAATACAAAGGAGATATTTAAACATGAACCAGAAGTTTGAAGAACTCAGAAAATATATCGCAACCGAATCCCAAATCTGTTACGCCCGACTGGCAAGTCTCGAAGAAGGTTCCGCCAGAGGACAGCGTATTGTCGATGTCAATAACGGATCCGGGTTGTCTTTCACAGTCACGCCCGACCGCGGAATGAACTTGGTGGAATGTCATTTTAACGGCATTCCCATTGCTTACCGTACCGCAAATCACCGGAATCTGGCAGGTAATTTCTTCCTGAAAGATTGGACTGGCGGACTGATGACCACTTGCGGTTTACGTAACGTGGGTACACCCAGCGGCACTCAGCCTCTTCACGGCGAAATTTCCCGGGAAGCCGCGGAACAGCTTTCCATTCAGAATCAGGGCGGCAATATCAAAATTTCCGGCGTACTTTACGAAGGCGCCCTGTTTGATTGCAATCTGGTTCTTGCCCGTGAAATCGAAACCGCTTACGGATGCAATGAAATCAGCATCACGGACACCGTGACCAACCGGGGCGAAAATCCGGAATTTACAGAAATTCTCTATCATTGCAATCTGGGATATCCCTTTATTTCTGAATGTATTAAATTCGTTGCTGCTGAACATAACGTCATCGGTCGTGATGATGCGGCAAAAGCAGATGTTGCAAACTGGGATAAATACCCCGCGCCGTTGGCAAACTTTGCGGAATATTGCTATTGTCATGAGCTCCCTGCCGGTGCCGATGGCTGGGCGGAAATTGCTGTGCAGAATCCGGAACTTGGTATCGCTTTGACCTTCTCTTATGATACCTCCACATTGCCCCGGCTGATGGAATGGAAGAAGCCTTCCAAGAATGCTTATCTGCTGGGTATGGAACCCACGAACAGCTCGCTTGCCGGATGCGAAGCGGATAAAGCAAATGGTCTGGGCAAGCTCCTTCAGCCCGGTGAATCCATCACATATCGCATGAAAATCAAATTCAGTGCCATATAATTCTGAGGTAGAATGTTATGAAACCTGTTATGTGGAGTTTCGGGATGCAGAGCCGTCCCATCTTTCATGTCGGTGATGATCCGGATATCGAAGGTGCCGTTCAGGCTGCCGCCGATGCCGGCATGAAAGATGCAATCATTTTCGGGAAAGATCATTCCGGTTTGTGTATGCACCCCACAAAATATGGCGTACAGCATCCCCATATCAAAATCGACTTGACCGGGGAAATGACTGCTGCGCTTCATCGGCGCAACATGCGTGCTATTGCATATTTCAATTTCGGTATGGATGGCGAAATGGGAAGACGTAAACCCGAATGGCTTCAACAGCATGCCCCGGGTGTCGTCACTACCACTGTCGACCATTATGCCGATATTTGTATTTTTGACGAATATCTTCACGATTATGCCATACCCATCATGTTGGAAATGTTCGAGAAATACAAAATCGACGGCTTGTTTCTGGATACCATGTCCGCATTCCATTATTGCTGCTGTCCCAAGTGCCGCGCCGCATTTGAAAAGGATAACAATATGCCGCTGCCGCTTCCGGAAAATCCGGAAGATCCTGCGTGGAACATTTACGGCCCCTGGCAGTATCAGCGTGCGGAAAACGTAATGAATTATGTGCGTAATACCATTATGGATAAATATCCGGATGCGGAAATCATCTTCAATCATGTGGGCGGCCCCGGCGTGCCTTATCCGTTCCCCGGTGTGGAAACGGGTATCGTTTCCTGCGATCCCCCGGCATTTTACCCGTGGGTAACCCTTTATGCCAATTACCTGAATGCCCTTGAACATGGCGGCGACGTCTTTATTGAACGCTTTGCCCGTGGCTGGGGGGACCGGTGTGATTTGGAAGATCGTACCCTTAAATACAAATGTGCCGCAATTTTTGCTCACAGACAGCGTTATTGTGTGGGTGACCGGATGCATCCGGATGGCAGACTTGCTCCCGGTTCCGAACATGCCATGAAGATCATTACTGATGTCTGGAAGCAATTCAGCAAGGCGTTGCCTGAGCATCTCTCCCGTAATTACGACTATATTTATCTTCTGTCCGAATCCCGTTGCTGCGGAAAGAACAGAGAGAAATATGCCAGTCCGTTCCGGGATATGAAGAAAACTTATGATCCGCTGATCGGAACATTACGGATGCTGATGGATAGCGGCTGTTCTTTCCAGGTTGTTCCGGAATTTGCGTTGAAAAGAAATCTGAAACCGGGAAAAGTCGTTATTGTTTCCGGCGTGGATTTCCTGAGAGCGGAAACCGATGCATTGCTTGAAGAATATGTCCGCAACGGCGGCAAAGTTCTTTTCTGCGGTAAAATCCCCGTCCGCGATGATGGATCACTCCCCGAATATTGCGGTGTCATTTCTGCTAAAGATTCCATTCATACCTGTGTGTTTCTGCCCGGACGCGTCACTGGCGCACGGACACTTGTCCGCGGTATCGTGCAGAAGCTTGAGTTGGCTGATAATACAAAGTCTCAACTTTTCGGTTATCCCCAGCAATATGCGGAAAAAGTGAGCGAATCACCGTATCCTTATTACAATGCTGCCGGAGAGACACCCATGGAGATTCCGCTTCTGACCTCATTCCGTTATGGCAAAGGGTGTAGCTGGTTCCTTAATTGCGGTGTGATGGAAGATTATTATGATACGGCTCTGCCTGCCCAGATGGAATGGACAAGACATTTACTGCAATCTGTGATACAGAAGCCGGAAGTATGTTTGAAAAGCGAGTCCGGCAATGTGGAATTGGTTGCGTATGATGATGTCGCAGATGAAAAAGTTTGTGTGTTGATCAATCATGGCGGCAGAGAAAATTCGCTCAAATGCAATTATATTACCGAGCATATTTCTTCTCCCCAGCCTGCTTATCAAGTGGAATTGCGTGTGCTCTCCAACGATGATAAACTGGAAGCCAAAGTCGGCTCCCGGGTTTTGCGTCCGGTGAGACGCGGCAAGTATCAGGTCTTCTCCATTACCCTTGATTCCACCTGGAAATTTATCCGGATTAAATCTGTAAAATAATCTTTTTCTTGTGCATAAAAAAACTGCCGCAGAATAATAACATTCTGCGGCAGTTTAATTTTTTTCAGCTTTTATCAGGCAGCAGCTTCCGCTTCCGCTTCTGCTTTCTTTTTAGCAGCAGCTTTTTTCTTTTTGATCAGCCAGTAGATTGCACCTCCTGCAATGATTAACAGAGGAATCGCAATCAACGGACGGTAGAAGAGCCAGGCAATTGCAATTGTGATCAGTGTCAGGGGGAGGGCGACGAGGAATGCGATAATTCCGGTTCCCACCTCAATTATATCACCGATAAACGGGATGAGGTCAGCAAGGACAGACAAGGGTTTGAGGATCATGGAAAGTCCGGCAAACATCATAATAAAACCGACTGCGCGGAGAAGCCAGGTCATAAAACTGTTTGCATCCTGTGCATCCTGAAACATTTCTTCTGCACTTGCTTTTTTATCCATGAGCAGCAGAATCGTATCGCCTTTGATTGCATGAGCAACGAACGTATCTGCACTCACTGACCGTATGCGGATAGATGACCGTGTAGGTAATCCGCACGTCACCGATTACCGGTGAACTTGCAGGGTTGCGTCCTGCTCCACCAGTGGGGATATAAATTGTGTTACCAGTTACGATGGAAGTGCCCACAGGTTTGTAATCTTCCGGCAGCTGGAATTCCATTGATTTACCAATCATCTGGATGATTTCTTCAGAAAGAGTAAAGGCATTCATTTTTACCTTTTGAGCATACCAGATCTGATTTTTGTACGGAAATGTACCGGGATTGTCATGGCCCGCTTCTTTGAATTCGGAAGATGAAATGGGCTTGTCGAACCAATCTTTTTCATATGTATATGTGGTTGTTGTTTTAACACTTCCGCCCAATTGTTTTTCTTTCTTGGAGGAAGAATGTTCCTTCCACTGATACATTTCGACTTTACGGCGGAGCATAATTGCCTTCTGACTGATATTGAATTGAGCATCGGTCAGAATATCTTCTGTCGCCAGTTCCCCGGAGGTATGAATGAGTTTGCCATCATTCGCCGGGTTGATTTTATCCGATTTGACTGTGATCACGGATTTTTCACCCGCTTCGAGTGCTTTTGCGCGTTTTACTGCCCGCCCTTCATTCCAGAAAAGCAGGGGAAACGCGGCAAGAAAAAGAAACAATCCTGCCAAAACGCCTTTGATCGCTCCTCCCAGACGGGAAAAATAAGATTCTTCATGTACTTCTGTTACTGCCATAATTACTTTTTCATTTCATAAAAAAAAATGTCAGCAATATAAAAGTTCCCGTTTGTAATAACTGATAATCAGCGTCTTTTTCCCGGACGGTGCTGAGGTCTTGCCGGGGCGTGGTGATGGGGGCGGGGAGCTCCGATGCCATGTTTCGGCGGGCCACTGCGCGGACGCGGCGGGGCAGG
>JAZUCU010000031.1:0-71522 GCA_045639325.1 Victivallales bacterium | reverse complement strand
AGTAATAACTCATGAAAGAAAAAGAAACTTATCAGGCTCCCGCCCTGGAAGAATTGGAGTCTTCTCTGGAATGTTTGATTGTCCATGGCGAAGGCGAAGGCAGCGGTATGGGTGAAGTTGAACCGGAACCCGGCCTCTGATGCAACACAACAATATGCCCCTGTATAACGGCGGAGCAATCCGTTTACAGGGGTGTTATGACAGCGGGTCAGCATTGAATTTTGAGGTGCTGGCCCGCCTTACTCATACAGAATTGCTCCATGATGATGTCAATGACGCTCATGTTGTTGTAATGGCGCCAGGAACGCCGCTGCCTGATCATGCCATATTATCTTACGGCAGCAAAAGCCTGCAGACCGTTTATGACAGCGAACTGCGTCAATTCCGCCTGTATTTGAAAGACAGTTATCCGCAGCAGGTTCCGTATTATGGTGTTTATGCCTGGCAGGTGTCGATTGTCTGCGCCTGTACTGCGGCATTGTTGCGTGGTCAACCCGTTTTGATGATGCATTGTGCCATGCTGGAACGGGATGGCAAAGCTGTCCTGTTGTGCGGCGAAAGCGGTATGGGAAAAAGTACCAGTACCCGCCGTTGGTGTGCAGATGGCGGCTCTGCGGTTGCAGATGATATGGTATTGCTGGAATTCACTGAGGATTCCGGAATTCTGGTGCATCGTCTGCCGACTTGGAGTGCTTGCCGGGTGAGTCTGGAAGGGAAAAGTTATCCGTTCAATCCGCCGCTGCGTCTGGAACATATTCTGGCATTGAGCCGGAGTGAAGACGGGCAGGAAGAACATATCCGTCGCATCAAGCCGTCGGAATATTTTGCGCAGATCTATCATTGTCTGTTTTTCCATTATCAGGAAGTGCTGCGGCGCTTACCAGTGGAATACAGTTTTTACGGTGCTCAGAGATTGCGCGAGTGGATGGATAAACTGATGTCCATTTATCCGCCCGAGGCTCTGTTTGCGTCATTAACAGGTAACATACGATTAACGTTGAAAGATTATTTATGAAATTGAATCCTTTTGCGATCATGAAAGAAGAATTTGATGGAACCGGTCTGGTCTATCACCCCGAAAGCAACAAGGCTTTGACTTTGAATAAATCCGGTGTTGTGCTCTGGAAAGTGTTTGCTTCCGGCGGCACGGCAGAAGCCGGCGTGGATGCCATTCTGGATCAATTCAAAGGCGTGACCCGCGAACAGGCTGCAGCGGATGTCGAAAAATTCATCAACAAGCTGCAAGAATGGGGCTTATTGAGCCAATGAGGGTCGAAATACGGGGGATGAGTATGTATCGCGTCCTGACGCCGGGAGAGCGTCTGGAAGTGCAGGAAATCGCGCCGGAACAACTGGTTTGCGGTGATGTTGCCGTGGTTACCCATCAGGATCGTCAGAATATTGTGCATCGTGTGATTCGCGTTTCTGATGATGAATTACAAACAATGGGAGACAATACTGCACAGGCTGATCCCCCGGTCAAATTCAATGGGAATCACCGTTTTTTTCTTGTGACAGGAGCCATCAATTCCCGCGGCGAATTCCGGAAGATCATCAACGGAGAGGCGGGCATGATGCAGTTCCGCCGCAATCAGCGCAAGATGAAAATCCGCCGTTTCTTCGGGCGGATCCTCTGGGCTTTTGAGTCTTTATTTTTCTGGCGCCGCACTGCCGGAGAATTGTGCAAATTCGGCAAAGAGGAAGTTTATTATTACAAAAATATTCCTGTCGCGCGCCGTAACCAGGATGGGCAGATTATTTACCTGAAATGGACCCGCCGTTTATGGTACAAGGTGAAAGACAACCACGCAGAATAAGATTTTATTTCTGCAGCAGATGTTTCGGCATCTGATGTACTTTTCCTTTGGAATCGACCATGGTATCCGGCGGCGGACCGCCATCTTTGAACATATCTTCAAACTGAACCGGCTTGCCTTTTGCGCGGATCAGCAAATCAAATCTCTGCTCCACTTTCTGTCCGTTGGAACATTCCAGAGAGATCCCGCCGAAGCCCCGGTTTGTGACTCTGTAAAGATACTGAATCACGTTTTCCGTTTTCCCGGTATGGAGATTTTTAGCCTTCCCCTGTTTGATATCCAGACGCATGAGAACGGCGGGATCCACCGGTTTTGCTTCCTTCCAGAAAAAGTCGGTTTTTCTGCTTTTCGGCAGCGTGACAGTAATCAAATCACCCGCGGTGCAGTCAAGGGTTTCCCCGGAGCGTTCCGCTGAAAAATCGTATTGCACGGGCGTATGTGCGCATGCGGCAGTGAAGAGAATCAGGCAGACGGCGGAGAGAAGACGGATCATCGGGAATCATTCCTTATTATCCAGCTGGAAGGGCTTGCCCAGGAAGAACCCGGTCATGGTGCAATGGGCAACGAGCTTTCCATTTTCATCAAAAACATCCGATTCCGCCAGTGCGGTACGTTTGCCTTTGGAAATGACACGGGCGACTGCTTTGAATGTTTTACCGGTGCCGGGTCGGACATAGGAGATGTTACTGTTCATGCCGATCGCCTGTTCTCCATAGGAGTTTACTGCGCCAGCAAAAACGAAATCGGCGAATGTATAAAGTGCGCCGCCCTGGACAACATCCAATCCATTGCGATGGGCTTCTCCAGCCGTAAATTCCCCCTCTGCATATCCCTCTTTAATGACAGTGATTTTCATTTGATTTGCCGCTGCAAAACGGTCAAAGACGTTGAGAAAATCTTTGAGTTGATCGAGGTATTCCATGGTAAAACCTTTCAGTTGAGATTCGGTCCGTTGAAGTGAACCGCAAGCAGAATCATGAGCACATTGAAAAGATTGAATGCTGCATGAAGAATGATCGGACAGATAATGGATGAGCTGCGCCGCATGATTCCCTGGAGGATCAGCCCCATGACAAATAAGGATGGCGCATGGAGGATATTACCGTGCATGAGACTGAAAAGCAGTGATGTCAGCACCATTGCAATCGGGCAGGAAAACACGGTTGCCAGTTTGCCGAAAATGACCCGTCTGAAACTCCATTCTTCGAGGATCGGGGCAATGACAACGGCAGAAATAACAATGGCTGAACTCTGCATCCAATCGGCTTTCATCAGGAATAAAGTCAAAGGCTGCTGCGGCAGTTGATATCCGAAAAAGTTTGCCAGTTTCATGATGGCGGAGCTGAGAATGATCGTGCAGAATATGAGCAGGATAAACGTTTTGATCAGCATCAGAACGGGAAACGGCTGCAGTTTGAACAGCTGTAATTTTACCCGTGGTTCAATATGCCGGTCATCCCGCAACAGAAACCACGTAAGGAATCCGCCCAACAGGATTTGCGGGAGAAAGAGACTCACATAAAAGGGAACGGTGACTCCCATCGCAGTGACAACGATTGCAAAGAGAACCGGCGCAATCAGGCACAGGAATGTGGCGATGAAAGAATGATCGAGCCAGTTTTTTGCAGGTTCGGCGAGTTTTCCATCTTTGGAAAGACAGAATTCTGCAATAAAAGAACGGAAGGTCATTTTTTATCAACAGGCGTAAAGAGGTCAACTTCGCTGCAGGTGAACCGCTGAATCGTAATATTTTTCTGCTTTGCGAAATCCAGAAGAATCTTTTCTCTTTCTTCTGTGATATCTTTGAGTGCAATCACAATACGGTCGAACGGAGTTTTTGCGTAGATTTTTTCCAAATCCTTGATTCCTCCGCGAACTTTGAAGCCGTAAACGGAAAGGTGGTGGAGTGCAAAATCATCGTCGATGATCCCGCAGACATCAACCATTTTGTTGTTGAGTGTACCGCTGTAAATGTTCGTGAGGTACAAACGGCAGAACAGCCCGCCGCCGTAAACCATGGCTTTCTGCACAACCTTATCATTTGCTCTGTTCTTGATAAGCATTCTGCGGAATCCAAAACTTTCCAGATAACGGAGCAGGAAGCGTTCACCCGTGATAAACATGCAGGAAAGCAGGAAGAACAGAAGATAAAAACTGGTCAATGTCTGAAGATCAACACAAATAAAATTGTACTTGTGCACGCCCAGGCTGATGACGGTAAAACCAATCAGACCGGCAAGCACACACAGACGCAGCAATTTGTAATATTGGGCAATCCCAGCACGGAGCCAGAAAGTCTGATAGATTCCGGAAAGACACAGACAGCAGGTGAACGGTCCCACAAAGAGCAGAATATTCAGCAGCGCAAAGGGTTTTTGCAGCACATTAGGATCCACAAGAATGCTGACCGTGAACGCAAGCAGCACCAGAACGGTATCAATCACCGGGTGGAGCGCGGTAAGAATAAAATTCCGGTGAGGAACGGAGAACCCGTTTGCAACGCTGGAAATGGTGTCGAGAATTTCAATATGGGCGTATTTGATGATACTGAAAATCGCAATCAGAACCACCACGAAAATCAGAGAGGGCAGGTGTTCTTCCAGAAATACCGTCGTCATGGAGCACAAAGTCAGCAGCACCGCGAGGGAGTAAATGATGTATGCAGTTCTGCGCTGGGAGCCCTGTTCCTTCATAATACGGTGATGCAGGTGGTCATGGTCGCCTTCCATAATGCTGACCGATTGATCGTGCTTGATGTAGCGGCGGAAAAATCTGCGCCAGATTGCCAGGAAGACGTCGAAAATCGGAATACCGATAGCCATCAGGGGGACCAGCAAACTGGTGATTGTGATGGCTTTTGTAGATTCTGTCATACTGATATAGGCGAAGAACAGTCCGATGAACATACTGCCGGTATCGCCCATGAAAATCTTGGCAGGGGAGAAGTTATAACGGAGGAAGCCCAGACAGGATCCGCAGAAAATCAGCAGAATCACAATGGAGACCGGATTGGCATTTACCGTAAGAGCTCCCCACAATGCCATGGCAACAGCGGAAATAGAGGCCAGACCTGCGGCAATCCCGTCAAGCCCGTCAATCAGGTTGAATGCGTTGACGATCCCGACAACCCAGCAGATGGTAAGGGGCATCCCGATGTAAATCGGCAGCTCGGTTCCCATGAGGACATGAATCCCGTTACCGGAGAAATAAAGATAAACGGCAATGCCGACTTGAACCAGCAGTTTGACAATGCTGCGCAGTTCGAACCGGTCGTCCAGAATTCCGGTGATAAAAATTGCCAATGCGGGGATCAGGAACGGATTGAACGCCTGGAATGCTTTCACCAGCTGGGGATCTTTGCTGATGTTGAGGTAAAGGAGTCCCAGGCTGATGAAGAACGAAACGATAATGGCAATCCCGCCGCCGCGGGGTACTGCTTTTGCGTGCTGATGTCTGCCTCTGGGCAGGTCAATCAACCCCATGTGGGGCAGAATGGCAATACAAAGCCGTGTTCCGACCATAGAAAGAAGAACAGCCACCAGAGGATAGGTAACCCATTTACTCAAACCAACAATTGTGTCAGCCATAATTTTTACCCCGCATTTTGAATTATTTTTTGTTAATCCACAAACAAATCCCGGCTTGCAAATTTTGCGTCGCAGGTCAGATTGATGCCAAGTTTCCGCAATCCGGCTTCGTCACCCGGTGTCGGCAAGTGGGAGATATGCATTTCGCATCCGTTCAGTTTGCCCAGCTGCTTGACTGCCAACTGAGCTGTCGGATTGCCCGCGGTGCTGACACTCAACGCAATGAGAGTTTCATCCAAGTCAAAACTGAAACGTTTGCATTTCAATACTTTCTTTTTCATGTCGGTTGCTGCATCGATCACAGCAGGAGCAATCAGCGGCAATTCATCCGGCAGACGTGCCAATTCTTTCAGCGCATTCAATACGCAACTGGATACGGCATGCATCAGTGGTGAATTTTTGCCAGTGACGATTTTGCCATTGGGCAGCTGAATCGCCGCACCGCAGAAGAAGCCGTCATTTCCTTTGCCCGGTGTCTGAGATGCAGCAACGGCTGCGGCACGTGCCGGTTCCACGACAGCGCGATCTTCTTCTTTCAGGGAAAGATTATCCATCAACAGTTTGATGCGTTCGATGGTTTTTGCATCTGCACCGCCGATGGCATATTCGCATCTGTAACGGAAATAACGGCGGATGACTTCCTGTTTCGCTGCTTCGCAAACCACTTCGTCGTTGGAAATAGCAAAACCGACTTTATTCACACCCATATCGGTGGGAGATTGATACGCTTTGCCTTCGCCCATGATCCGTTCGCAAATGCGGCGGACGACCGGGAAGATCTCAATATCGCGGTTGTAATTGACGGCCGACTGTCCGGTATGTTCCATGTGGAAGGGGTCCAGCATGTTGACGTCGCCGATATCTGCGGTTGCGGCTTCGTATGCGATATTCACCGGGTGATTGAGGGAGAGATTCCACACCGGGAATGTTTCAAATTTTGCATAACCGGCAGAGACACCGCGTTTGTGTTCGTGATAGACCTGAGAAAGACAGGTTGCCATTTTTCCGCTGCTGGGACCGGGTCCGGTCACAATCACAATGGGTTTATCGCTTTCGATATATTCATTTGCGCCGTAACCTTCATCGCTTGCAATCAGATCAACATCGGTAGGATAGCCTTTGATTGCCCGGTGGGTATAGACGCGCATGCCGCGGCGTTCCAGTTTGCGGATGAAGGCATTGACCGACGGATGATCGTCATATCTTGTGACAACGACAGAGGTTACATTGATATCCCATTCTCTGAGTGTGTCGATAATGCGCAAGGTATCGGCATCATAAGCGATCCCGAAGTCGGCACGGATTTTCTTGCGTTCGATATCCCCGGCATAAATACAGATTACGACATCGATTTTATCTTTCAGCCGCTGAAGGAGTTTCATTTTGACATTGGGGTCAAAACCGGGCAGGATACGTGCGGCATGATAATCATAAGCCAGTTTGCCGCCGAATTCCAGATACAATTTATTCTGGAACCGCTCTGCTCTGCGCAGAATTTCTTCCGTCTGTTCTTTCAGATATTTCTCGTTGTCAAAACCTATCTTTTTCATCGTTATTATCTTTCGTGTATTATAAAAATTGATCAAGCACTGCCCGGATATATGTCTTTCAAATACGCAATCCCGGACAATACGGTACAATAGCATCTTTTTTGTTTTTTTTCAATCCGAAAACCGGAAATTTGACGATTTTTTTCATATCTTATAGGGAAAGGCTGAATTCTTCTTGAAAAATAAACATTCTGTGCTATTATATCCGGAAAGAGATTCTGAAAATGAGGTGAAATATGAATGACTCGGATGCCCCGTTACTTTTACCGGACAATGCCGCGCGTAATAACAGAGATTATTCTGTTATTCTTGCTGAAAATACTTTGCCTACAAAAGGAAATGAATTAATCGAACTGGCAAAGGAAGAAATCGGCTCCGGTTTTATTCTTGATACAGAAAAGCCTGCCGCAAGCCGTCTGCAGCGTTTTTTTCTGTTCCTGATGCTGGCTTTGACTTTGTTTCTTGTGTACTACTATTTTCCCCGCCCGTCCGTCCCCGTTGAGGTGAAAGACGAGATTTCGTACACAAATCTTGAGAAATCCTATGAAAAACGTTTCAAAAAGCCTGCTTCCGAAGCGCAGGCTGATTGGGAAAAGGCACATTATCATGCCTGCGTGGAAAAATTACAGCCGGTGATTGATGAACTGCAGAAAGACGGTTTGCAGGAACAGAGAGTCCGGAAAAATCAACGGATTTTCTCCCTCTATCTGGATTCGATATTGCAAATCAGAAAAACTTCCATGCGCAAGGAAGATGAACCGCTGCTTCAGAATGCTCAAACACTTGTCCGTGAGATCATCAAGCATGATCCCGATGTTGTTCCGTGGCGTTTGCTGGAAATCGATTTGTGTTATGATTCCCAATTATTCAACATGAATGCGCCTGCCGGTTATGATGAGAAAAAAGTCAAACTGATTGACGAGGTTCTGGAAAAGCTTGCCGGAATAAGACATTTGCTTGAGAAATCCGAAAAAGATGAGGAACAGCTTGCGGTAATTGATTTTCGACAGGTTCAGCTGCTGGTGTGCAGGTGGAAATGTGCCGCCCGGAAACTTAATCATGATGATTATGGAGATCCCGGCGTGGAAGATCGGGAGAAAGCGTACGAAATTTCTTCCAAATATGGCGATGTGGTGAATTTTCTCAAAGTGCGTAAATATATTGTGGATACCATGTATATGAATAATTTCGGCCATTATTACTGGCGCGGGGAAAAACTCTGGCGGAAGAAGTTCCTTGTCGAAGAAAGAAATGCCTTGAACGCAAAAATCGAAGCAGCGAAAAAAAGAACAGGCGGTGCAAAATGAATAATAATCCCAAAACAGTTCTGGCAAAATTACAGGATTATTTCTTCGCTCCGCATGAAGGAAATAACGGTATTACTTCTTTTTTCTGCTTCCGTTTTTATCTGACGCTTGCCCTTTATGCAGGCAGTTTTCTGCTTCTGGCGCATGATCCTTTCTTTTTCAGCACAGCAAAAGGCTTTACCGTCGGACAATCCATTACTTCCATGATTCTGGCATTTATTACGGTGGCTGCCCTGGTCTGGGAATTGCAGCTTTTCGGCAAGCCTTCAGGGGTCAATCTGCTGCTGCACATATTTATGATCTTCCCTTTCGCTCTGGTGATTATCCGCCTGACCGGTTTCCCTGTGGAGAACGAATCCCGGAATTTTGATTTTTCCATCATGGGGATTGCCGTGGATATGCTGAAGGATCTTTTTCAGACAATGCATGAATTTATGAAACGTCATCTGCCGGAATGGCTCTTTGATATGGTGGTCAACTGGAAAACCTGTGCATTGCTGATTGTGGTATTTTTCATCTTGTCCTTCCGCAGATTGTACTTGAAAATCGGCGGACTTGTGCTGGTATTGGTCGTTCTCCTTGCCACTGCGATTGCCGGTAAGGAAAGAAATCTTGTATCGATTGCGTATCTTTCCGGCGGTTTGCTGCTGCTTGGATTCGGTATGGCAAATCAGTGGTTCCAG
The DNA here is from genome assembly GCA_045639325.1 of Victivallales bacterium. Classification (GTDB taxonomy): domain Bacteria; phylum Verrucomicrobiota; class Lentisphaeria; order Victivallales; family UBA1829; genus RGIG8244. The sequence continues at coordinate 62,578 of JAZUCU010000031.1, read as the reverse complement.
TTTGGTAAAACCGTATTTTGGACGAATGTGACGAAACGTTTGCAGAGTTATCCGGAAATCGGCACGCAGGAGGCCCGTCTGATTTACCGTCTGATGAAAGATATGTATGAAAATGAGCGGCTGACTCAAGCCGGTATTTCTGCTTTTATAATCCGGAATATCGGGCAGAAACCCGGTTCCATGGAGGTGGTTTCTGAATTAATTCACCGCCTGCTTCACGATTATCATCTGATTACGGTTCACAGCAACCGGCACGGCATTTATTTTACGTCGGATCCGCAGCTTTTCTGGGGCGATAATATGCTTTCATCCATCGCCATTTTTCCCCGGATGGCAATTGCGACTGCGTTCTGTATTTTGTGGTTGGCTTCCCCGTTGGATATGATTCCCGATTTTATCCCCGTTTTCGGTTTGCTCGATGATATCACCATTTGTGCATTCTCCGGCTGGATTCTGAAAAACGGAATCGATCAGAATCCGGGGAAAATACCGGAATATTAAGGAGATGGGGTAATGACTGGTCAATCTTCTTCCCGGGGCGCAGATTATGTTTTTCAGGGCGTGCGTGAGTTTTATAAACATAAACAACTCTGGAAATACGCTATCCCATCTTTCGGCATTACGCTGATTGCCGATATCGCTGCCGTTTGTTTGCTGTTGATGAAAGGTGTGCCTTATGCCGAACAATATCTGGCGAAAGTGACGGGGTGGCTGCCTGCCTCAGTGGCAGAGCCGGTTCATTTGATTTTCACTGTCCTGATCTGGTTGACTTTTCTGATGTTACTTTCCGCATTATCTTACACCATGTTTGAGTTTACCGGCTGTTTCTTTTTTGCCCGGATGGTTGCCCGTTACGAACGGGAAATTCTTCATGGCAATAATGCCCCTCTTACATGGAAAACAGAGTGTCGGGATATGGTGGAGTCCGGCTTGTATACCGTTGGGACCGTGATTCTGGCGGCATTGTTGAGTGTGCTCGGTTTCTTCCTGCCGTTGATTACAGAATTTATCAAAGCCTTTGCCATCGGGTTCCGCTATGCCGTTTCTTATACATCGGAAGCCGGATTCAACCGGAACATCCGCTTGCAGAATCTGCCGAAATTGATTCCATCGAACGTAACTGCCAGTTTTGGTGTGACGGTGTATTTTCTTCTGCTTCTGCCATTTATCAGCCTGTTTCTGATACCCGGATTTTTTATCGGCGGGACAATTATGGCGGATCGTGAAATTCCGTAAAACAGGGATTATGGAATGCTTTTCTTTGCATTACAATAAATAAAAAAAGAAAAAATGACTTGCAAAAAGTGAAAAGTTGTGCTATATTATCCGAATGATAAAAACCTACATTATTAATATCAAACAAAATTTAGACAGGAGTTGACTCATGTACTCAGCCGCTGACTTGAAAAAAGGTCTGAAAATCGAACTCGACGGTGAACCCTATGCAGTGACAGAATTTGAATTCTGCAAACCCGGTAAAGGTACTGCTCTTTACCGCTGCAAATTGAAAAACCTCATCACCGGCAGCACAATGGATCGTACATTCCGCCCCGTTGATAAAATGGAAAAACCCAACCTGGAAGAACGCGAAATGTACTATTCTTACCAGGATGGCGATAACTACGTCTTCAGCGATGCTGAAACATACGAAGAAACATACGTTTCTGCTGAAACTCTCGGCAAAAGCACATACTTCCTCATCGAAGAATCTCTCTGTCAGGGTCTCTTCTTCAACGGCAAGATCATCGATGTGACTCTGCCCACATTCATCGAAAAAGTCATCACAGAAACGGAACCCGGTGCACGTGGCGATACCGCTTCCACCAACGTTCTCAAACCGGCTAAGATCGATAACGGTTACGAAATCATGGTTCCCCTCTTCATCAACGAAGGCGATACTGTGAAAATCGATACACGTACCGGTGAATATTCCGAACGCGTCAGCAAAGGATGACACCCACTTTACAAAAGCGCGTTCCCGCACTGGCGTTCCGGGCGAAAGTCCTTTCTGCCATGCGGCGGACGTTTGAAGCACAGGGGTTCCTGGAAACAGATACCCCTTGTGCCATACAGGCACCTGCGGCGGAAGAATATATCGAAGCTCCCTCTGCAGGTGATTTTTTTCTGCGTACTTCTCCCGAACTGGAGATGAAGCGGCTCCTTTGTGCCGGAATGGAAGCCATTTATCAGATCGGTTCCTGTTTCCGCAGCGGCGAAAACGGCAGAATTCACCGCAGCGAATTTTCCATGCTCGAATTCTATCACGCACATTGGGATTATCTGCAGCTCCTTGATTTCCTCCGGAATGCCATCTGCAAAGTCGCGATGGACGTCAATGGCACGACTGTTCTCCAATACCAGGGCAATACCATTGATTTGGCACAGGAATGGGAAATTATTTCTGTCCGCGAGGCTTTCAAACGTTATGCCCCCATGAGTGCCGATGAAGCCGCGGAAGAAGAAAGCCGTTTCGAAATTCTCCTTACCGAATATGTGGAGCCGAATCTGCCGAAAGACCGGGCATCAGTCCTGATTGATTACCCCATCCGTTTCGGTGCTTTTGCCCGCGCGAAAGCGAGCGATCCCACCTTGGCGGAACGGTGGGAAATTTACATCGGCGGCGTCGAAATTGCCAATGCTTATGGCGAATTGACCGATCCCGTCATTCAGTCGTCACGCTTCCGTCAATTTGCAGAAACACGTGCAAAGCATCAACTTGCAGAATATCCGCAACCCGTCGATTTCCTCCATGACCTCCAGTGCGGGATGCCCGATTCTGCCGGGGCGGCTCTCGGCTTTGACCGTTTGGTGATGCTCCTTTATGGCGCAGATTCCCTGGAAGAAATTGCTTTCCCCCTGTTCCCCATGACGGAGTGATGACTATGAAAATCGCCTTTGCCATCTTCAAATATTTTCCCTGGGGCGGACTCCAGAAGGATTTTATGCGGACTATGTCCGAAGTCGCCGCCCGTGGACATGAAGTGACTTGTTTCACCGGCAGCTGGGAAGGCGATATCCCTTCCTTTCTTCATGTGGAAATACTCCCGTTGAAAAAAGTGACGAATCATGGCAGGGCGGATGAGTTTGAAAAACGGTTTGCAGAACGGATTCATAACGGAGAATTTGACCGGACCGTCACGTTCAACCGTATGGGCGGTGCGGATGTTTATTTTGCCGGGGATGACTGCTATGCTGCCGGTTTGGCGCACAAAAGCAAGCTCTTGCGTTTGTTGCCCCGCTATAAAACGTTTCTCCGACAGGAAAAGAGTATTCTTGAACCGGCGGCAAAAACGCACATTCTTTATTTGGATCAGCGTCAGAAAAAGGATTACATGGCGTACTATGGAACGCCGGAGGAACGTTTCACCCTTTTGCCCCCGGCAGGTGACCAAAAATGTATGAGAAATGAACATACAATCTGTCTTCGGGAGGAAAAACGGAAAGAATTAAATCTCGCTGATGATCAAATACTTCTGATCAGTGTTGCCGCCGACTTCCATTGTAAGGGAATCGACCGTACCCTGAATGCCGTTGCCGCTTTGCCGGAAGAGGTCCGGAAAAAATGCGTTCTCTGTTTGATTGGTGGAAACGATCCCAAACGACGGGAACAATTTGTTCAACAGTCGGAACGTATTGGAATCAAACATCAAACGATATTCGCAGGCCCCCGGGATGATGTTTATGCCTATCTTGCCGCCGCAGATTTGATGGTTCATCCGGCAAGAAAAGAGGCAACAGGAACGGTTCTCGCAGAAGCTTTGGCATCCGGAGTGCCGGTGATTTGTTCTGCGGTTTGCGGTTATGCTTCAATGGTCGGGGATGCCGGTGTGGTGATCCCGGAGCCCTTTGATGCAAAAACATTTGGCGAACTTCTTGCGGAAACGTTGGGCCGTCTGTCTCAGTACAAAGAAAAGGCAATGGAACTTTCCGGAACGTTGGATTTTACCCGTCGCGCAGCCATTGCGGCAGATGTAATTACTTCCAAATAACTGTGTTGATCCGGAAGATGAGCCGATATCCATTGAATGTGGTACGGTCATAAACAAAATTGACGGGGAACGTGCCGTCATATTTATAATATCCTGTTTCCCAACCATTACCGATTGCTTTTATCAATTTTATTTCTTTGCCGGCAAAGATGTATTCTACATTATTTTTCTCATCCCGGCTGATCACATGTTTTTTACCGTCAAAGGTTCGATTGCTGCCGTATTGTGCCGGGAAGATGCGGAGCAGATCGGTCAAAAGCTCCCGTGCGATGGATTCCGGATTTTTCAGTGCATTTTCCATGGGGATGAAATAATAAGTTTCCACTCCCGCTTCATTTCCTTTGATTTCAAATATCTTAGCGCCTGCGGGAGAGAATCCGGCACTTTGCAATACCTTGCCGTCCCATTCTGCCATAAACAGCGTATTCATCCGGAAAACTTTGAAGTCCATGACCATGGATCCGGCGCATTGGAATTTCTTTGCCCGTACCGGTGACGGCAGATTTGCAGAAGTGGCGGTTTGTTCCGTCAAATTCGGAAACTCCTTATACTCAAACGGTATTGGCATGCGGCATCCGCAAGTGACGGCTGATATGACGGCAATCAGAAGAAGCAGAACCGTTTTCCGTGCATGGTTCACAATGGCAGGCAACAGGAACAAAGCGGTGAACCAGGCAAAGAGGATTCCGGCAATCAGGGTCAAACCCGCATCCCGAAGCATCGGGTGGCGGGTAAAGGCAACCGTCAATCCCCCTGCCGCCGTTGTCACGGCCGAAAGTGTGACGGACCGGAAGATGGACTTTGTATCTCCGGTTTTCAGCGCATGAATGGAAAAGATTCCATAATCCACCGCCAGACCGCAGAGAATAATTGCTCCGGTCATAACAGGGATATTGATCCGTTTTTCTGTTATCGCAAACAGAGCCGCTGTGAAAAGCAGGGAGGAGATGACCGGAATCAATGCCAGCATGGTATCCCGCGCCGACCGGAAATAGCAGAATGTGAGGATGATCACTGCAACGATTCCTGCAATGGCAAGCCCCACGATGCCGAAGAAGATGTCCCGCGCCATGATGAGAGGGAAATAATGTCTGGAAATAATTGTAGAATGAGGCAGTTCCACCAATCTCATCCGGATTTCTTCCGTGTCTTTGTACAGCACGGCGGCATTCCATTCTCCGGACTTGCTTTCCACCAGAATACGGTCAGCAATATTGCGGAAGCCTGCCGGAATATCGGATGGCGGCGCATGGAGCCCCTGCTGAATGGTATTCAGGAACGGGTCAAAATAATCCGCCTGGAAGCCGTATTTTTTTGCAGCTGTGCGGACATCGTTCTGAAACTTCTGCCAGTCGATTTTCCGCCAGGATGCCAGATTTTCTGCCCGTTCCGCATCAGTCGGAATGATCCGGTTCGGCAGGAAACAGCCGGGGATGCCCTGTGCTTTTGCGGCGTTCGCCAGTGCTTCCTCCCGCGTTTTCCCATGAAACAGAGCCATGCCGGGTGTCTGCCCTGCCTGGAAAAGTTCCGATGTCAGAGCATCGTCCTTATCATATTCCGGCGGAGAGAGATCGAATTGGCGCACGTCGAAATAGAACTTTGTCAGCGGCAAAGCGGCGACGGCGCCGAGAATCAGCAAAATCCATATTCCGGCGACTGCCCGGGGGTGATTTTTGGACAATGACGTTGGATCCCAATGCATCAGCCATTCATTCTGATATTTTTTTCTTTTTCGGAAAATCGGCGGCAACAGACAAAGCATCAGGAAAAGACTGATGAACAAACTGATGCCGGAGAAGAATCCCAATTGGCGGATGGCATCTGTTTTCGAGGTCAGGAACAGTAGAAATGCGGTGCAGGATGTTGCGGTAGCCGCAAACAGCGGCGGCAGAATTGCCCGTAATGACCGGTAAGATCTGCCATCGGTCATTGCCCCGTAAATATGGATCCCGTAATCCAGGGCAAGGCTGATGACGATTCCCCCCATTCCGACGACGAAAAACAACGGTATGCGGAAACAGAGAGCCATCAATGCGGCGGTGAGGAATGCTGAGAGAAACGGCAATGCGGGGATCAGGAAAGTTGCCGGATCGCACCGGTAAATGAAGATAATCAGCAGGGTAAAGATGATGATGGAGAGAATTGTGACCATCGTAATATCTTTTTTCAGAACCTGTTCGTTGGCGATGGCGCGCCGGTGTGGAAACAGGAGTCTGACATCTTTATCCGGCGTAAAACCTGCCGCTTTGAGTTTCGCTTCCACGCTGGCAAGTAAGGTTTTGCCGCCATTGGGGTCGGCGGGTGGTGAGGCCGTTTCCAGCATGACAAGCAGATGTTTCCGATCGGGGGAAACTACATACGGCGTATTCATTTCTGCGGTGAAATTGGAGACTTTCCGGAATTCTTCCAACCGTGCAAAGAGTTGTCCAGTCATTCCCGGTGGATCGATCGCCAACATGGCGCTGCGCCCGGTTGCGGACGGCAGATAGAACTGGTGCAGACAATTTTTCACGAAACGGTCGGCATTCCATTGGGGGGCGGGAAGATATTGGGGCAGGTACGGAATCAGGGTACGCACGGTTTCGACAGGGGATTGCTCCAACAGTTTGTAATCGACTCTCCGGATTTCTTTTTCGTCTTTAAGAGATGCCACAAAACGTTCCAGTTTTTTTGCGAATTCTCCGGTCTGAAACGTTGTATCATCTTCCGCAAGAAAGAGTATAGGAGCCTTATTAAACATGGCGGAATCGGAAATGGTCTGATAACAGCGCATAGATTCCGACCCATCAGGGAGCATCTTGGAAATATCATTTTTGAATGGAATCGTGATGAAAATGATCGCTGCCAACACACAAATCCCGGCAAGGGTCATCAGCAGGCGTTTTTCATTTCTGTAAATCGAAAACAGGGTATGGATCATTTTCCGCCGGGCAGCCATTTTGCCTCCGGTATTGCCTGATTGAGTTTCATTTCTGTAAAGGTGATTTCAGCCAGATCGCCAGTCGTTTCTTCGATTTTTATTTGTTCAAGACTGCGGAAATCTTTAGAGAAACGGAACCGGATTTCTTTGATGAATGCGGCGGCGGGGATGTCTTTTTTCGGCTGCATGACCAGAAAATGATCTTTGGTCCATTCAGTCGGTGTGAAATCTTTCTTCATTTCCATAAAATTGCCGGAGAAATAATTTTGCAGCGAATGAGCCAGATAACGTAATCCGGCATTGGATTTGAGGGAAAGAGTATAGGTCTTGCCTGTATCGGCATCCCATTGCATCAGTTTTCCATCGCGGATGATACAGGAATATTGCACCGGGGTATACACATGCCAGGCGAATCTGCCAGACCGATCCATGCACAATTCACCGGTGATAGTCAGCGGCATCACGAATGCTTTCAGCTTTTTGACCTGTTTGAAATTGGCATTGACACTGGTATTTTTCTCCATGCAGGCGGCAGCTTTTTCCAGATATTTGACCGGATCCGATGCATGAAGCGGGAGTACGGCAGTTGCAATCAAAAGAATCAGGAGTCGAATATACATAACTTGAGTTCCCCTTCGGCAGCTTCTGTTCCATTGATTTCAATACGGATCGATACGCCATGCCAGATATTGAAATCGTATTCTTTCTTCAGATATACCCGGATTTCATCTCCAACGCGGGGTGTGCCGGAAATATTGAATTTCTGCACTTCCACCAGCATCCCCGGGGATACCTTGCCGTCATGTTCCATGCTGTCCATCAACGCCGCAGTCTGAGCCGCATATTCCACCAGAATTTCCCGTCCGAGTGTTCCATCGGCATGACGGAACGGGTTATCTTCCCGCACGATGGAACGGCTGATCGTGGTTCTTTCTCCGATTTCCAGCAATTCATCCACAATCAACATCGGCCCGCCATGGGGCAGTGCACCTTTTGAGGAAAAGGGCAGACATTTGATCTGATCCAGCTTATCCGCATTTCTCCAGCAGGTCGGATCCGATGCCAGATAATCGCCGGTGACTTGATACGCTGCGCCGCGGCAGCCGTAACAATGTTCTGCTTTGTCGCATTTCGCACACGGCCCTTTGATGAATTGACGGTAATTTTTCAGATGATAGAGAATCAGGCTGTCGGCAAGAATGGTTTTCAGCGGAGTTTGCCGCACGTTGCCCAGTTCTGCTGTCAAACCGACACACGGTGTGACGGTACCGCTGCTGCCGATGACGCAGGAATATTGATGCCGGAAACATTTACCACCGGCAATCGGCGGCTGGGGATCCCATTCGATTCCATATTCCCGGTCGATTTCTGCCAATTTGACAAATGTTTCGTATACGGCAGCCGGAGTCGGGATCAGCGTCTGATGATCCAGAATGCGCCCCTGGGGAGTGATGACTTCAAAATACGGGAGCAGTTTCCGTTCCCGCATCCAGCGCCGCATTCCGGGCGCTTCTGCAATGTTGCTGACGGCAAGAATGGTTGTTGCACCGAGCATGTTATTCATTTTATCATATCCGGCTTTTTGCAAACATTCAATGGCGCGGAAAGAGATATCGAGAGAGTTTTTGACCCCGGTCAAATGGTCATGCAGTTCCGGATCCATGGTATTGAGTTTGACGATGACCCGTACAGGATAGGCGGCAAGCATTTTTGCCATTTCATCGGTCACCAGCGCTCCGTTCGTAAAGATTTCCGCCACCATGCCTTTGCTGTAAATGAGGTCCAGAACTTCTTTCAGCCGGGGGTAAATCAATGGTTCACCGCCGAGAAGAATGATTTTCCGTGCGCCCAGTTCCGCGATTTGATCCAATACATTGCTGATTTCATCAAATGTCAGTTCGTTGGAGATATTCACGCCATTGGGATCGGCGGCATAGCAATAAATACACCGGTAATTACAAGCCCGTGTAAGTTCCAATTCGGCAGACAGCAATTTTCCCTGTTCGATGGCGGTACGTATATCGTCATCAGAAAAATCGAATCTGGGGTCACCTGACCCGGGACCGATGGGAATCAATTCGGAACAATCCATCATATTTACGCAAGCGTCCTGTAACATGAATCTATTTATAAAAAACGGTGCTATACTTTAGCATTGGAAAGGGAAAAATCAAATAAAAAATATAATTATCCTGCATTTTTGCCCAAATGGTCTGGAAAATCTGATTTTGTATGCTACATTATTCTCCGGAGATGAATGTTTTTTGTTCAGGAAAAAGATGTATGGGACATAATTCAGATAAAATCAGTTTTTTCATTATGCGGCTTATCAGTGCTGCCGCATTTCTTTTTGCTGTGTATCTGACTTTGCTTGCTTTTCATAATGGAAATATTCCGCTTTTTCTCCTTGCCGCTTTGCCGGTCGGGGTGATTGCAACCATGCTCTGCATCCGTTATTATCTTCCCGGATTTGCAGAAAACTTTACCGATTTTCTGTTGATGCCCCGCCGTTTTCTTGACAAAGCACCGATTGTTCTTTCCGCTTACTACGGCGATCTTGCCAATGGTGCATATCAGAAAGTGATTGATGATATACAGGCTTTGCCGTCCGATGCATTCCGGAATCCGGAAGTGGTGTTGATTTATGCCCAGGCATGTATGAATTCTCCCGGTTATGCGGACGAAGGGTTGGAGACAATGGAAAAATTCTTCCGTTCCGCTCAGCGGGAAAAGAATAACAAGCACAACTTGCAGCTTCTTCTGTTTTATGCCGATTCTGCACGAAATTTACGCCCTGCCGCTTTTATCGTGCAGATCCTCGCAAAGGAAGCGGAACGACGCTGTTATAATGAAAGTGAAAAACGTGCCATCCTGACCCGGTGTGCCGCATTGCGAAAGGTTGTTTGATCATGACAATTCCTGAATTATTGACGTATGCTGTCCAATACGGAATCTCCGATTTATTTTTATCTGCCGGCAAGACGCCTGCATTTCGCAAAAACGGTGAAATTATAAAGGAACATCAGGCACCTGTCACGGCGGCAGAAATCGAGTCGTTCCGGAAAACTGTACTTTCTCCGACATTGGAAAATATCTATCAGGAGCAGGGCGCATGCGATGCTTCCTGGTCAAGCGGAATCCATCGTTTCCGAATCAATTTCTTCGATACTCTGGCGGGACCCGCTGCTGCAATCCGCCCCGTCCTTCAGGGGAACAGCGTCACCTTCGAATCTTTGAATCTTCCGCCGCTGCTGGCTGAGTTGTGCGATGAACCTCACGGTTTGATTCTTTTGACCGGCAGTACTGGCTGCGGTAAATCCACTACGTTGGCGGCAATGATCAACTATATCAATCAGACAAAAAAACGTCATATTCTGACCTTGGAAGACCCCGTCGAATTTGTTCATCAGGATGTGCAGAGCGTTATTTCCCAACGCGAAATCAATACCGATACGGTCAGTTTTTCCGCAGCACTCCACAGCGCCATGCGGGAAAATCCGGACGTCATCGTTATTGGCGAAATGCGCGATCTGGAAACGATGCAGAATGTGATCAATGCCGCCCTGACCGGACATCTGGTTATCTGCACTCTCCATACAGCGGATACCATTCAGGCAGTGGAACGCGTGATCAATCTTTACCCGGAATCTTTGCGTGCTCAGGCATCGGCAGACCTGGGAACTGTGACGAATGCCATTCTTGCGCAACGCCTGATTCCGTCTGCCGATCACACCGGAATGTACCCCGCAATGGAAATTCTCCGCGGTTCGACATTTGTCCGTAAGCTCATTTCCAACCGGGATTTTCATTCGCTGGATGACGTTCTCCGCCGGAATTCGGGGGATGATATGATGATCTTCAACCGGGCGATTTACAAACTGTACCGGGAAGGAAAAATCACGCTGACAGACGGCAGAGCGGCATCCTCCAATCCGGAAGAATTTGACCTGCTGGTCAAGGGCATGGAAAGCGGCGTTGATTCCTTCCGCAGTTATTACAGTGACGGATCGGAAAACGATGCCGGGAATGCGGTCGATATGCGCCGTCTGCTCCGTACTGCCATTGTCAATGGCGCCAGCGATTTGCATCTTTCTTTCGCCGCAAGCCCGAATTTGCGGATCAATGGAGCATTGCGTGCGCTGGATCTGCCCCCGTTGAGCCGGGCAGATATCAAGCGACTGCTTTACAGCGTGATCAATCAGAGTCAGCGTGCCGAACTGGAGGAAAAACGGGAATTGGATTTTGCCCTTTCCGTCTCTTTTAATAACGATAAAAAACTGGTCGAATCCGGTAAAGATTCCTGTCGTTTCCGTATCAATGCATTCTATCAGAAAAATTGTCTCGGCGTGGTGTGCCGTATCATCAATGCCAGAATCCCTTCCCCGGAAGATCTTTCCCTGCCGCCTGCGGTTGTACGGCTTGCATTGAAACAGCAGGGCTTGATTCTTGTGACCGGGCCTACGGGCAGCGGCAAATCCACTACATTGGCGAGTTTGATCAACATGATCAACCGCAAAAATGCAAAGCACATTATCACCATCGAAGACCCCATCGAATTTGTGCACGAAAATATCCACTCCATTGTGGAACAGCGCGAATTGCACACCGATACAAAGAGTTTCGCCACCGCTCTCAAATACGCACTCCGTCAGGATCCCGATGTGATCATGGTTGGGGAAATGCGGGATATCGAAACCATTGCCGCCGCGTTGACGGCTGCGGAAACCGGACATCTGGTGCTTGCTACAATTCATACCAACAGCGCACCGCAGACAATCGACCGTATTGTGGATTCGTTTCCCCCCGCACAGCAGAATCAGATTCGACTTCAGTTGAGCGGCGTACTGCTTGGCGTGCTGTCACAACGTCTGCTGCCGCGTCTTGACGGTGCAGGCAGAGCCGCTGCGTTTGAAGTCATGCTCGGCACACCGCCGATTCTTTCCCTGGTACGGGAAGGCAGAACGCATCAGCTGCAGTCTGTGATTGAGACGAGCTGGAAAGACGGGATGTGTACGTTGGAAAAATCGTTGGAAAATCTCTATAATCAGGGCCTGGTTTCTCTGGAACAGACCAAGGCGTACAAGGCGGATTATAAGCAGACCAAGGAATTCTGAGTATCAGTCAAGTTCATCAAAGCCGATGACTTTGACACCATGTTCCTGTGCCGTTTTCAGAATCATTTCCAGCCATTCCGTGGATATGCTGATGTGATTCGGATTATCGGAAATTCCGTGTGAGAAGAAGGTCACAATCTTATTTTCTTTTGCCGCCCGGATGACTGCACCTTTCAATTCTTCCGGCTTCGATTCATAGTAGGAACCGATTCCCGCACCGCCCATGACACGGTTGCTCCGGACATCAGACAGAGTCCGGTACAACGCATCCAGCTGACGCAAATCTTTGCCTTTGGTTCCGCCGGGGATGCCGGCACGCAGATACCGGTAAAACTGATACATGGTTTCATCCGTCGTTTCATTGCGACGGTTGTTGGGATAGGCAAAATGATTGACTTTCAAGCCTTGTCGGCGGGCGAAATACAGCTGGGGCGTGACTTCTTTTGAGAGATAGGCATCGGCGCCGTTCTGGTCAAAATAGGGGGGTGCATCGGCATGATTGATGGTATGCAGACCGAGTGAATGGCCTTTTTCCTGCAAGCGTTTCATGGTGGCAATCGCCTGCTCATCCATGTTGCCGCAGACGAAAAATGTGGCACGTGCGTTGTATTTTTCAAACAGAGGGATTGCGTTATCCCAATCTTTGAAATTACGATCGTCAAACGTCAAACAAACTGCTCCGTTGGAGAAGGGGGAACATGCTGTCATAAATAAAGATGCCATAGTAAGAAGTCCAGCCAGAAAATGTTTCATAATTCGTATCTCAGTCATAAAAAAAGCCTGACCGTGAAGTCAGGCTTTATCATCAATCGTGTATGGTTGATCAGCTCAATTCTGCTTGCAGTTTTGCGTCATCAGCCATCACTTTTTCCGTCTGTTCTTTACGGAATGCTTTGAGCTTTTCACGCAATGTGCTGTCCTGCAGAGCCAGGATTGAGATGGCAAGCAATGCAGCATTTTTGCCGCCTGCATTGCCCGCTGTGACAGTTGCCACCGGGATTCCGGGAGGCATCTGTACCATGGCAAGAAGTGCATCCAATCCGTTGAAGGGAGCGGCAGCCATAGGGATACCGATGACCGGCAGAGTTGTATAAGCGGCAATCACACCGGCAAGGTGAGCAGCCATACCGGCGGCACAGATAATGACCTTTGTGCCATCGGCTTCTGCGTTGCGTGCGAGATCAGCGGCAACATCGGGAGTCCGATGAGCGGAAATCACGCGTGCTGCCCAGGAAACACCGAAATCGGTGAGCAGCTTGAAAGAGCTTTCCAGGGCAGGCAGATCGCTGCGGCTGCCCATGACAATAATAACGTCGGCAGCCATTGATTACACTTCCTTGACTTTGTTTTCCCCGTTGGCGGCAGCGGCTGCAGATTTTGCAGCTTCCAGCTCCTGGAGGAAGTCATCTGTGGGAGCATTTTCATCGGTGGAAGCAATGAGTTTGCCTTCTGCGATTTCGAGCAGAGCGATATCGAGGTGGTTGTCATCGCTGCAACGTACCATGGGACGTGCACCGTAAGCCAATGCTTTTGCGCGTTTGGATGCGAGAACGATCAAAGTTTTTGCATCCGGAATCACTTCTCTTGCGCGAAGAAGATAATCGTTATTCATAATTCTTTAAGTCTCCTTTTCAGGGTAATCAGTAATCAATCACGGCACGGTGTTTTTCGATGCAGCTGCAATCACCGCTCATGATGATGTTACGGTTGCGTTCAAAGTCGAATGCTGCATCGCGGATATAACGTTCTGCCACCGGTTCGCGTTTCGGATCGATGAGAGAATCACGCAGCAACAGCAGACCGACGAAGACGAAGGTTTCGTTTTCGACCATGTTGCGGGCACGCAGTTCATGCAGCGGTTGATCCGCAGCTTCTTTCTTGTCGACGATGTACTGAACTGCTTCCACGTGTTTCTTGTACATGTTGTCAAGGATCGCACGCAGTTCGCCGGTCAGACCTTCGGTCGGGATGCCTGCGAAGAGTTCTTCAATGCGTTTGTCGAGGACGCGTTTCTTCACACCGCCGATCGCAGCAACGATCTGCAGCTGGGTCGTACCTTCGTAAATGTTGGTGATGCGGACGTCACGATAGTAACGTTCTGCATCGAAGTCATGCATATAACCGGTACCGCCGTGGATCTGGATGCAGTCGTAGCAGATTTTGTTTGCAGCTTCGGTGGAGAGAGCTTTGCTCATCGGAGTGAGAACTGCAGCAACTTCCTTGTAGTAACGGGAATTTGCGCGGGCTTCCGGTGTGACATTTTCCTTCGGGCCTTCCACGATCTTTTCGTAGCTGTTGCGCAGGTCAACTGCACGGGTTGTTTCGTACAGCAATGCACGGGATGCAGCCAGATTGGCTTTCATCTTTGCCAGCATGTCGTAAATCGCCGGGAAACGGTCGATGCTCTGTTTGAACTGTTCACGTTCAGAAGCATATTTACGGGCTTCGCGGTAGGCTGCTTCTGCAATACCCAATGCCTGAGCGGAAATTGCAACACGGGCACCGTTCATCAGAGACATGACGTAACGGGTCAGACCGTAACGGCGCTGGCCGCACAATTCAGCCGGAACATGGTTGTACTGCAATTCAGCAGTGGCAACACCATGGATACCCATTTTGTGTTCGATACGGCGGACGACCAGGTCCGGAGTTTTTTCGCAGATGAACATGGAGAGACCACGTCCGTCTGTTGTACCAGCTTCAGAACGGGCAAGCACCAGCTGAATCTTAGCGCAGCCGTCGGTGATGAAGCGTTTCATACCATCGAGATACCACTTGCCGTCTGCATCCTGAGTTGCTTTCAGACGTACGCTCTGGAGGTCGGAACCGGAATCCGGTTCGGTCAAGTCCATGGAGCCGTCTGCTTCACCGCAGGCGAAACGGGGGAGGTAACGCTGTTTCTGATCTTCAGAACCGAATGCACAGATGGTTTCTGCAATGTCCTGCAGACCGAAAAGGTTCTGGAGAGAACCGTCGGCGCGGGATACCATTTCAGTCATCATGGTGTAAATGGTTGTGGGGAAGTTGAGACCGCCGTATTCACGGGGCAGAATGACGCCCATGACACCGGCTTTTTTCAGGTCTTCCAGGTTCTGAACGGTGAGGGGATGATAGGTCACAGTGTTGTTTTCGAATTTGGGACCTTCTTCATCCACCTGACGGGAACGGCCGGCAATGCGTTCACCGGTGATTTCACCGATGACTTCCAATACCTGCTGGTATCCGTCAATCGCATCGTCATAATTTTCCGGTGCGATATCAAATTTTTTGCATTCTGTATAGTCTTTTTCAAAAAGGCTGACGACTTCGCGCAGATCAAGATTCTTCAGCGTAAAGAGAAGATCCGGATTGTCAGTAAGAAAGTTGGACATCGTTATAACTCCTTATGCCTTGGATTTAAATGCTTTGATCATCATCGGGATGACCTGGTTCAGGTCACCGACAATACCGTAATGTGCCACGGAGAAAATGGGGGCATCCGGGTCGGTATTGATGGCAATGATCTTTTTACTGTCAGACATACCGGCGCAGTGCTGAACAGAACCGCTGATACCGCAGGCGATGTAGAGATTCGGGCGGACAGTTACACCAGTCTGACCGATCTGATGATCGTGATCGATCCAGCCTGCGTCAACAGCAGCACGGGAAGCACCAACTTCGCCGCCCAGAGTTTTTGCAAGTTCGTGGATCAGCTTGAAGTTTTCCGCAGAACCGACACCGTAACCGCCGGCGACGATGATACGTGCACCTTTCAGGTTCACGCTCTTTTCCTGACGGACGCGTTCGATCACTTTGACGACCATTTCAGCTTCGGTGAGAGCAACATCGACTTTCACGATTTCGCCTTTTGCACCGACTTTGGGTTCGCTCAATTTCATCACGCCTTCACGGACTGTGACCATCTGGGGATCTTCCCATGTGTTCACGATGGTGGCGATGATGTTACCGCCGAAAGCAGGGCGGATCTGCATGAGTTTGTTTTTCCATTCTTTGCCGGATTTGACATCGTTGAAGTCATCGATGCACAATTCCGTACAGTCAGCGGTCAGACCGCCGCTTTTTTCAGAAGCAACGCGGGGAGCCAGTTCACGACCCTTGAGGGTTGCACCGAACATCAGGATATTGGGTTTGTGTTCCTTGATCAAATCCATGATGACTTTGCAATAGGGGAGAACGGTGAAGGGTTCCAGACGGGGATCCTGTGCAAGATAAACGGTATCACAGCCGTAAGCGAAGAGAGTATCGCAGCAGCTTTCCACATTATCGCCGAGGAGGACGGCTTCTGTTTTAACGCCGAGCGTATCGGCAAGTTCACGGCCTTTGCAGACCAATTCCAGGCTGACGTCGGCGATTTTGCCGGCTTCCTGTTCAATAAAAATCCAAACGTTTCCAATGGAATCAGACATGATGATCACCCGAGTGTATGGTCTTCAATAAGTTCGTGGATAAGGGCGGTAACACCTTCTGCAGAAGGTTCGATATTCTTGTAATCGCCGGCAGTCAGAACAACGCTCATGATCTGTTTGACGTTGGTGGGAGAACCGGCTTTACCGATACGGTTCATTTCATCTTCCGGAATGGTACCTGCAGCAGTCCATTCTTTGATGACCAGACCTTTTGCTTCCAATTCTGCAAGACCGGCTTCATCCACACCCGCTGCCTTGAATTCAGAGGGAGTTTTTGCCTTGCGGTATTTCAGAATACGGGCAGCGTTCCGCGGGCGGGGTTCGTTTGCATCGATCACAGTCATCAATGCCGGGAGCGGAGCTTCCAGAATTTCATAACCGCCTTCGATGGAACGACGTGCGCGGATGCTCTTTTCGGTCATATCGAGAACTTCTTCCACATAGCAAATCTGGGGAAGATTCAATTTTTCTGCAATCTGCGGGCCAACCTGAGCTGTGTCACCGTCAATGGCCTGACGTCCGCACAGGATCAGATCGAATTTGCCCAACCGTTTTGCCAAACGGGAAAGAGAGAAACTGGTTGCCAGAGTGTCAGCACCGGCAAATGCACGGTCGGTCAGCAGAATTGCTTCATCTGCACCGCGGCAGAGAGAATCCCGGAGAACCGCTGATGCAGCGGGCAGCCCCATGGTTGCAACGACAACTTTTGCCTGATACCGGTCTTTCAACTCGAGTGCCAGTTCAAGGGCATTCAAGTCTTCCGGATTGAAAATCGCAGGAAGCGCCGCACGGTTTACTGTCCCGTCCGGTTTCATAGCTTCACCCGTGACATTTTTTGTGTCAGGGACCTGCTTCACAAATACAAGGATCGTGTAGCTCACTAGTTACTCCTTTAGCTCGTTTGTGGTTTATATACCGAAAATTATATCTAAATAATATACACCGGAAAACAGAAAATACAAATCTGCTTTCCGTGAAAACTTATTTCTTTACTCCGGAAAGTTCTTCCCAGCCGGGAACTTTAATATTCTTTCCTTCATACATATTTAAATATTGTACTGTCATAACAAAAAGACAGAAAATCAATGCCAGCATTGCCACAATGGAGACAAGCAGGAAGGCAACACCCGGTTCCGCTTTGCCTGCCGGTGCGGCAATTTCTGTTTCTGTCATTTCTTCTGCAATCGGTTCTTCGGCCGTTTCTTCTTCCGGTGCAGCTTTCGGTTTCAGGAAGGACAGCTTGGACTTCAGATCGAAGCCTTTTTTCGCCGGTGTTTCTTCCTGTTCTTCGAATTCCAATGCGGTCGGTGTAACCGGTTCTGCCGATGTCGGCGGAACTTCCGGCACTTTTTCGACAACAGTCGGTGCGGATGGCTCAACCGGCTGCGGAGCGACTTCCGGCTTTTTCAATGTCGAAAGTTTCGGCGGAGAAAGTTTCACGGTATTGGTGGAAACAGCGTTGTTTGCCGCTTCGGTTACCGGTGCTGTCAATTTGATCGTGGGGGCAGACGGTGCAGGTTGTGCTGCAGGCTGCGGTTCCGGTGCTTTTTCGACAACGGTCGGCGCAGATGCAATGCTCTGAATGTTCGTGACTTTCGGTACGGGTTCCGTAGCAGTTTGCGTCATCTGCGGTTTGACTGCGGCAGTCAGCTTAATCGTTTTTGCAGCGATGGGGTCACGGCCCGGAGCGGTTGTCGGCGGAACGGGAATCGGTTTGACTTTCGGTACGGGTGTTGTTGCCGTCTGTGTCAACTGGGGCTTCATTGCTGCAGTCAGCTTAATCGTTTTTGCAGCCTGAGGTGCTTCTGCCGTTTCTGCAGCGGGAGCAGCAGTCGGTGCGGGTGTGACGGCGATCGGTTGGGGGATCGGTTTGACTTTCGGCACAGGGGACGTTGCGGTCTGTGTCTGCAAGGGTTTCATTGCGGCAGTCAATTTGATTGTTTTTCCAGCGGCGGGTGTATCTGCTGCTGCAGTTTCCTGTCCGGCGGATACATTGGGAATCAGAGAGCCGGGAGTTCCAAGCGGAACAGAACGGGAAGGACGGGCAATTTTAACCGTTGCATCATCCGAAGCTTCTTTTGCGGTGGCGGGAGCAGGAATCGGAGCCGGCGCAGGAGTTGCTTCTGTCACTTTAATTGTGGGTGCGGCGGCAAAGGCATCCACGGTTGCTGCAGGAATTGCAACGGTGGGGCGTTTTGTGACCGCGGGCGCCGGAGTTTCAGCAGCAGCAGCGGGTGCGGCCGCAGGAGCCGGAGTTGCAGCTGTTGTAACCGGGATGGAGCTGGAAGTGGAAAGCGGTTTCAACTTCAGCGGAGAAACACCGGCAGCCGGCGCATCCGCTGCGGGAGCCGGATTGGACGTTGTTGCCGGGGCGGAAGGCATGGCAGCGGGAACGGCGGGCTGTCTGCGGATTTTCAACCGCATCGTTGTTGTATCAAGTTTCTGCGGAGCCGGAGTTTCAGCGGCGGCAGGTGCAGGTGCAGCAGCGGGAGCGGCGGCCTGGGGAGCATCGGATTTCAGTTTCAGCGTAAGTTTTGTTGCTCCAACCGGGGGTGCGATTGTTTTCTGTTCCACTGCGGAGATGGTTCCGGCTGAGGGAGTCATGCTTTGTCTGTGGGGTGCTACGGGAATCTGGCTTGCTGCCTGATTCATCAGCTCACGCGCCGGGTCCAATTTAATCTTCGAAATTTTCACGGTTCCGGTTCCGGGAGCCGGATTTGGTGTCTGTTCCGCCATAATGATAATCCTTCCTGCAAAGAGTTATACAAAGTTTATTCGGGGAAATATAACACCGGTATTGGCAAAAGGCAAGTGTTTGACAGGAAAAAATCTTCTTTTTTCTTGAAAAATGATAAAAAAATGAAAAAATTTCGTTTTTTATGTTGAAAAAATACCCTTTTGTGGCAAATTATAGGGATAATGTTTTATTTCTATCAATCATCAACAACAATCTATGGAGCAAAAATGAAGATTGACAATGACAAAATTTCCGTCGGCGGTATTCCCGTTGCCGAGCTGGCTCAGCGTTTCGGTACCCCTCTGTACGTCTATGACGAAGCCAAGATCCGTGACAACTACCGCCGGGTCTATCAGACTTTCACAAAATACTATCCCGACTTCGAAATGTTCTATGCAGTGAAATGCTGCAACAATCCTGCCATCGTCAATATCATGCGTCAGGAAGGCGCCGGTGCAGACTGCGCCAGCGTGAACGAAATCCTCCTCGCCAAGAGCGTCGGCCTCACCGGTGAAAAAGTGATGTTCAGCGGTAACTTCCTTTCCGATGACGATATCCGTCAGGGTTTGGAAAGCGGCGTGATCTTCAACCTGGATGATATTTCCATTCTCCCCAGACTGTTGAAGTTCGGCACTCCCGAAATGATTTCTTTCCGCGTCAACCCCGGTTACGGTAAGAGTAACGTCGGTGAATACGTAACCAATGCCGGCCCCAATGCAAAATTCGGTCTTCATCCCTCTCAGGTCACAGAAGCATACCGTCAGGCCAAAGCTGCCGGTATCAAACGTTTCGGCGCTCACATGATGACCGGTTCCTGCATCACCGATGCCGATTACTTCCCCTTCGTGACCGGCTTGCTGATGGATATCATCGGTCAGACCGGTAAAGAACTGGGTATCGACTTTGAATTCATCGACCTGGGCGGCGGTCTCGGTATTCCTTACCAGGTCGGCGAAGAAGGTTTGGATCTGGAACGCGCTGCCATGAAGACTGCGGAAATGTTCCGTACTAAATCTGCAGAATACGGCTTGAAGCCCCCGCAGCTGAAAATGGAACCTGCCCGTTACTTCGTCGGTAATGCAGGTTACCTCATCGGTACTGTTCACTCCATCAAAGAATCCTACAAGAAGATCATCGGTACTGACATCGGTATGAACGTCCTCTGCCGTCCTGCCATGTACGGTTCCTACCACCATATCTACGTGGATGGCAAGGAATCCCATGACCGTGCAGCGTTGGGTCTCTGCGGACAGCTCTGTGAAAATACTGACTTCTGGGTGAAAGACCGTCAGTTGCCTGCTGACATTCAGGAAGGCGACCTGGTTGTGGTGGAAAATGCCGGTGCATACGGTTTCGGCATGAGCTATCAGTATAACGGACGTCTCCGTGCGGCGGAAGTGCTTGTACACGATGGACAGGCCGATCTGATCCGTGCCCGTGAAACGTTTGAAGATATGGTTCGTCACACAACCGTACCCGAACACCTGAAAGGCTGATGGTGTTATTTCTGTAAAGCAGAACTGTTTTTTTCAATTTTTTTTGAAAAAAGTGCAGTTTTCTGCTTTACATCTGAGAAAAAGGCGTTAAATTACCATATTGAGGCATTTTTGCCGTATTATGGTTAAATCTATTCCGGGTGACATCAAAATCATTGGAGTGAAAAATGGTACATCAGAAGTTGGCTAAATTCTTTTCGTGCGACATTGGTATAGACCTTGGGACCGCCAACTGTCTCGTCTTCGTTAAAGACGAGGGTATTGTGCTGTCTGAACCGTCCGTTGTTGCGCTTGATAACAATACAAAAGCGATTATCGCTGTCGGTCAGGAAGCCTATAACATGCTTGGCCGCTGTCCTGTAAATATCCGTGCAACACGCCCGATGAAAGCCGGGGTTATTGCTGACTTTGAAGTGACAGAGGAGATGCTCCGTTACTTTATTGCCAAAGCCCGTACGATGATGTCACCCCGCCGCCGCCTGATCAAACCCCGCGTTCTCGTTGCTGTTCCCTCCGGCATTACCGAAGTGGAAACCCGTGCGGTGAAAGACAGTGCGGAACGTGCCGGTGCCCGTGAAGTCTTCCTGATTGAAGAACCGATGGCGGCTGCGATCGGTGTCGGTTTGCCGGTTATCGAACCCCGTGGAAATATGATTGTTGACATCGGCGGCGGTACGACCGAAGTTGCTGTTATCTCCCTGGGCGGTATTGTGGAAGCGAAAAGCTGCCGTGTCGGTGGTGACGAAATGAATCAGGCGATTGTGCATCACATGAAGCGCGCATACGGTCTTCAGATCGGGGAACCCACAGCAGAACGTATCAAAATCGAAATCGGTTCTGCTTATAAGGTCTTTGATGAAGAAATGAGCATGGACGTGAAAGGTCACGACCTGGTTTCCGGTATGCCGAAAAATATTCGTATTTCTTCCGATGAAA
The DNA here is from genome assembly GCA_045639325.1 of Victivallales bacterium. GTDB lineage: Bacteria > Verrucomicrobiota > Lentisphaeria > Victivallales > UBA1829 > RGIG8244. The sequence continues at coordinate 40,980 of JAZUCU010000031.1, read as the reverse complement.
TCAGAAAAGCTCTGGAAGATCCCATTACCAATATTGTGGAAGCAGTCCGCAGTACGCTGGAACGTTGCCCGCCGGAACTCTCCGGTGACCTTTATGACCAGGGTATCATGCTTGCCGGCGGTGGTTCTCTCCTCCGCGGTCTCAACAATCTGATTGCGGAAGAAATGGGGATCCCCGTTAATGTGGCGGATGACCCGTTGAAGGCGGTTGCGACCGGTACCGGTATTGTCCTGCAGGAAATGGATTCCATGTCCCGCAGTCTTGCTCCCATTTGATCAGGAAACATCGGATTATGACGTGTTATTCAGCCGGTTTTGATTTCGGTTCCTCCAGCGCATCCTTTGCCGTGCTGGCGGATGATTGTGTACTTTTTGACCGTGAAATTCCTCTTCCCGCACGCAATGCTTCCGGCCTGCCTGCGTTGATGAGCGATATTCTCCTGGAATTCGATCTCACCTTTGATGATATTACCTCCTGGAGTGTGGGCGCAGGGCCCGGTTCCTTTACCGGCTTGCGTATCGCATCTTCTTTTGTCAGCGGTTTGGCTTTCCGTAAAGATCATATCCGTACGCGCGGCGTTTCTTCCGCCGTTGCATTGGGCAGAACGGTATTCACTCCGTCGGACCCCGTGATGGTGTTGTATGACGGCAGAAAAGGTGAACTCCTCGGTTTCGGCTTGAAAGTGGCGGAAGACGGGGAATTTGTGGAAGATGGTTTCCAGACTGTCGTCCGCAACGAATCCGATCTGGCAAAATTGCGTTCCTCTTACCGTGATTTTGCGGCATTGCAGGTGGATAAAGAAGCAATCCGTGCCCTCTGTCCCCTTTCTGTGAACCTGATTTATTTTGCAGAACGTCTCTATGCCGCTTATCTGGCATCCTGGCGGAAAGATGATTTTTCCCGTCCCATGACCGATCTGACTTATCTGCGGCCTGCGGTGTTTGTCCCGCCGGCTGAAGTCCGCACCGGATTGTGATCATGGCAGGGCGTGTTCTGTATTTCCTGCTGGTCTTTTTCCTTACTTTTACATGCTTCGGGCAGTCCCGTATCCTGATGGATTCTTCGGGGCGCAACCCGGTGCCTTATTCCTTTCTTTCCCCGCAGCGGAAAGTTTGGATTCCTCAAAAATTTGTCCGGAAGAAGGAATTCCGCGGCTTCTGGGTTTCTACCGTTGCCAATCTGGATTTTCCCTGCTGTAAAACGGCGGTCGAATTCCGGAATGCCTATACCCGTCTGGTCCGCAAAGCCGCTCTTGCCGGTTTCAATGCCGTGATATTCCAGGTGCGCCCCTGCAACGATGCCTTTTATCCCTCCCGGTTCAGCCCCTGGTCACGCTACCTTTCCGGCGTGGAAGGCTATGCGTTGGAAAAAGATTTTGACCCGTTGGCGTTCATGATCGCGGAAGCCCGGCGGAATGGATTGGCGTTTCATGCCTGGTTGAATCCCTATCGCGTTACCAACCGTACAAAACTGACAAAAGAAGCATATCTGCGGACGCTCCACCCATCCAATTACGCGGCGAAGAATCCAGATAAAGTCCTTTCTGTTCCCTTAAGCTCCGGAGGCAATATGTTGTTCCTGAATCCCGGCGAACCGGATGTGCTGCTGTACCTGCTGAATTCCATTCAGGAACTTCTCCGTTATAAACCGGATGCCATCCACATCGATGATTATTTTTATCCTTACGAACCGATGCAGAATCAGGATGTGAAATCATTCCTGACTTATGGCAAACCGGGTATGACCATTGCCGATTTCCGCCGTTACAGTACGGATCGACTGGTGCAATCTATTGTGCTGCTTATCCGGCGTTATAACACAATGAATAAAACCAATATTCAGTTTGGAGTCAGCCCCTTTGGCATCTGGGCGAATAAGCCGCGTCCGAAACCGCAGGCACCGGATGCTTTGGCGAAGTGGCTGAAATTGGAGACTTCGCCTTACGGTTCCGAAACAAAGGGACATCAATCCTACTTTGAATTATACGCCGATACCCGTAAATGGGTACAAAATGGCTGGGTGGATTATATTACACCGCAAGTCTATTGGGGCTTTTCCAATCCGGCGGCATCTTATGCTTCTGTGGTGGATTGGTGGGTGAATAATGTGCGCGGCACCCGTGTGGCATTGTATATCGGCATAGGAGCCTACCGCATGGGGGAATCTGCCGATTGTCTGCGCAGTGATGAATTGCTGAATCAGCTTTTATACATCCAGAAATTTCCGGAAGTCAAAGGCGTTTCTTTCTTCTCCAGCCGGAGCATGTTCCAGTCACCGCCGACCGCTCGCCGGAACATGTTGAAAACGGTATTTGAAACTTATTGGGTCGGAAAATATTATCCGTGATTCTGTAGCGCTTGATTATTTCACGTTTTCGTAATAATAATCCCGTTCCTTGATCAGGGAGGGGACAAGCAGCAGAAGCGGCAGGGCAAAAAACAGAATAATCAGCGAGACCAGAAACAGGGATTGACAATTGGAGAGCGTCATGCCCCACAGCGTCCAACTGGAACACAATGCTCCGCATCCCAGAAGAAGACTTGCCATGAATCTGCCGCCGCCCATGCCGATTTGATAAATCGTATTGCCGAATGCGACTGCCATCAATTTATTATCCGGGCGTGCCAATGCCAGAATTTCCCCCGCAGTAATGGCGGATGATACGGCAATTGTCATACTTGTAATCACCAGAACGGCGCCGATGATGTATGGCGTACATTTCCATGCAGAAGGCAGCAGGAAAAGGATTCCGGCGTTGAGCAGAAGGATTCCATGTACCAGCGGGATGATTCTGCCCGGCGACAGCAGTTTTGTGATTTTGCCGATGAGAAAATACGCAGTCATAGTGCCGCCCATCGCAAGTCCGGATATGATAATGACTTCATTCGCCGGGACAAGCAGGACCCGTTTCAGATAGATATAGCCCACCGGAATCAAGGCATAAGCTCCGAGATACAGGAAAAAGAGATATAACGCAAATCCGCAGAGCGGCAGATTGGATGCCGCCGTTTTCAAGGCTTTGCCGAAAGATAAATTCCCCGCAGGTACACGCCCCACATCCGGAACTCTCCCAATGAAAATATATCTGCCGAATGCAATCAAAGCTGCTGCTCCGATGGCAAGCTGAAGCTGCCACAACGGCGTATCCTTATCCGTCAGAAATCCGCACAAAAGAATGAATGCGCTGGAACAGATCATCCAGGAAAAACGGTTCCGCCCGATGAAGCCGATCCGTTCGCCTTTCTCCAATGTGCTGTCGATCAGCGGCCAGATTGCAGGACTGTATATGGTCAAAGCCAGACAGTAGAGAATGCAGCACGCCATGGCGCAAATTCCCTTATACGGTCCAGCGAAGGGGGAAAGAGCCAGCAGAAGGAATGCAATTGTGCCGGTAAGACTGCTCAATTTGACTGCCTGTCTGCATCCCAGATACATGGCAAAATACGCACAGGGGATGGTGAGCAGTCCGGAAATCAGAAAGCGGAAGGAGGATGTCATGACAGAAAAACTTTCGCCTGAGCCCAGCTGAGTGATGAAGAATATGATCACGGCACTGTCTGTCAGCATTGCGCCGGGAATACTTCCGCAACATTCCGATGCAATGATATAACGTTGATATTTTTTTCGTTGGGCGGATGATGTATTTTCTGACATATTGATATCCCGTAAATTATTGTTTCAAATCTTTTGCCGTTGCATCCGGGTCGACAACATATTCCTTGCGCATGGCGGCAAATGTCGGAATCAGCATGGGCACCATGATGAAAAGCATACATGCCGACACGATATAGATGCCGCGAACGCCGGAGAAATATGCAATACCGCCGCCCAGGAAGGAACAGATGATACCGCCTGCCGTACTGAGACTGCCGGACCATCCGAAATAGGTTCCCCGTAATTCCGGTTTTGTGATCTTGGTCAATACGAGTTGGAGTACCGGATGAATTCCGCCCGTTGCCAATGCTGCTAAGAATCGTGATACAATGAGCATTTGAATGTTAAACGACAACGCCATAGCCAATGTTATTGCCCCGCCGAAAATCAGAAGCGGCACCAGGAGTTTCCGCGGCGCCATCCGGTCACAGAGCCATCCAATCAGGATCCCGGAGAAAAATCCGCCCAGCGATGCCGCGGCACTGGCGATCCCGGTATAGAATGCAGCTTCTTTGAATTCATGATGCACCTTTTCCACCAGCATTGCCATATAAGGCTGAACAAGGCGGCTCGAGACACCGAGAATCAGGAACAGGACAAGAAGCCATATAACGGCAGGCGTTGCGACATCCTTGAACTTGTACGGCGATTTGCTGCGCATCTTTTTCGTCAGTTTGACATTGAAATCTTCTTTTGCAAAGATATGGACCAGTAATGCACTGGCGAGATAAATTCCACCGCATGTGAAAAAGGCTTCGGTATAACCGTAATAATGAACAATCAAACCGCCCAGCAGATATCCGAGCATATTTCCGGCGGATGTTGCGGTACTCAATACGCCGAGTACAAATCCGTGTTTTTCGTTTGGTGTGGTGGAAATCAGGAGTGTCTGTGCCGGATTGACGGTTCCGGAAAAGAAAGAACAGATAAAACGGATCGTGACCAATACCCAGAAATTGGGAGCCAATGCCAGAAGAGGATAAAAAATTGCCGCTGCATAACTGGCACGGAGCAGCATCAGTTTCCGTCCGAACCGGTCTGCCAGCATACCCCAGACGGATGTTGCGATACACAAACTGATCATAGCAGCCAGATAATAAATGGAGACATAAAGCCCGCGGATACTGTCATCATCCACATGCAGATTTTCTTTCAGGAGCAGGGGAATGAACGGCATACAGCATCCGAACCCTACCATGGCTAAAAATTGAGACATCCAGATGACCAGTAAATTCTTTCTCCAATTTACCGGTGAGCCTTGCAATAAAACAGTATCATCATTCATATATCCGTCAACTTTCTATTAAACAGCATTTTTATTCAGATATCGCTATTCTGAAGATATTGTATTCCTGCTTTTGTAATGCGATAGCGTTGGTTGGGGCTATTCGGTTTATCAGGATCCGTTCTTTCTAATAACCCCTCTGTTAATAAGGGAACTATATAGTTACTTCGGAATTTTGAGCGATTGGTATATCCCAATTTTTGTTGTATTTCGGATAACTTTTGTTCTACCCGGCAAAATTCCAGAATCTTTAAAGTCGTTTCAGATTGATTATCTGACTTGGTCCCTGACTTGGTCCCTGACTTGGTCCCCGGTCGATAGAGGATTACCCGGAAATCCTCATCTTGTTGGAAAGTCGGTTTTGGCAATCCGTAAGCCAGACATTTTGTTACAATATCTTCGGTACCGGTTCCCGCTTTCTCTATGTAGCCCTTGTAATACATCGGTTCTGCCAACAATGGGTTTGCCGGTATGGATTTATGATTTTCGTAAAGTTTTTGCAAGGTTAACCCGAAAGGCAAAATCCCCGGATTCCAAATTTCTAAACGATCTCTGAATAACATTACCTGTACACTGCCATTGCTTCGATAATCTCTGTGGCAAACAGCATTTACAATAGCTTCCTGAACGGCTTCAATCGGCAGTTCAGGATGAGTTGGAATGCTGGCAGTATTTCCTTTTCTTGTCCCTGTCCAATTGTTCAAGCGGCTCATTACAAAACTTGTTGCCTGATCTACCAGTTCAAAAACATCGCCCTTGTAAATCTGATAAGATGGAAGCGGTTTTTCTACTTTATTTCCAAAAAACTGAATGCATTTTACTTCAGATGCAATAAAGTATTTTTGCGTTTTTTTGCCAAATAGCAGTATCGCCGCATTTTTGAGCCTGCCATCATCATCAATCAAGTCAAGATGCGTTAATAATCTTTCCGGAGAGGTTTCCAATGCAAGAGGAAAATTCCGTTTTTGACGTGCCGCATATATAAATTCACGTATTTTTTCTTCATCCAAATCTGCAAGTGTTGCATTGGTATCTTTTGATGCATCAAAGGGGAATACCCGAATGATTTCCTTATGTTCCAGATAACGTATCAATGCGGCATATACTGCCGTGCGCAAATCATTGCTTCCGGAAAAGGATTTTCTCACAACTTCATTTTCCGCTTTTCTTATTAAAGCAGCTTCTCTTTTATCACGTAAATCGGAAGAATCCTTCTTAACAAAAATCAAACGATGTTTCTTCAATTCTGCTGCCTTGTCATATTCCCGCTCTGTCGGTGAAATTCCTTCCGAATCTGCATTCCCGTATTCGTAACCGAAAATACCAAGATAAATATCACATCTTTCAACTTGTTCCAGATAAACTTCCTGCGGAGTTGATGATTGTGCGGGCGTTTCTTCAAAAATAAACGGCTCAAAAAATTTGCCCAGCAGAACATCTTGCCGGATGTATTCACAGAGCATTGCACGTTCTTCTTTGAATTCACGTTGAACACTGCTGATAAAAATTTTAATCGGAATCATTTGATTTCAAACCTCAATGATAGCATCTCGTTTATCTCCGGCAAAAGCTTTTGTAAAAAGTTCAAAAACGTAATATACTGCAATGTATCAAAATTTCAAATGATTTGTAAAAAATCAATTTCTGTTTTTGCGGTACCGTAATGGAGAGATGCCGATTTGTTTTTTGAAAAATGCACTGAATACAAATAAGTTGGAAAAACCGCATTCCGCCGCGATTTCACTCAGTTTCATATTGGAATGAAGCAAACGGTATTTTGCCGTATCCAGACGTTTCTGCGCAATGTAATGCCCCAGCGAAATGCCCATTTCTTTACGGAATAACATCCGCAGATGGCTTTCCGAAAGACCGGTATGTTCCGCAATATCCACAATGCCGATGCCATTGCCGAGATTGCCTTCGATGTACGCCACCGTTCTGGCAATGTATTTGCTCAGCGAATGACTTTCTTCCTGTTCGTGTGCGGACCGGAGCGAACGCAGAAACTGCATCAGCGCAACCGAGGAATCTTCTGTAATGCCGCTTTGATAACAGGCAATGAAGTGTTTCAGCGAATTCCACATATCATCGGAAATTCGGTACATCCCTGCCTCCGGCAGATAATGCTGCTGCTGAGGGTCATCGAATGTAATAAAAAGCCGCCGGTAACCGGAGGAATTCAAATGGAGAAAGCGCATGGCATAAGGCGGAACAAAAAGAACCACGCCCGGAGAAAGAAAAAACTGTTTCCGGTCGACGTAATAAATCATCTCATCAAAAGGAAAAACAAGGGTACATCTGCCGTGAGCATTGGGTGCGGGTGCGGTGAAATTATGGAAAAACATCAGGATGTTGTCGGGGAGTGAAAAGCCATCCGGAAGGCGTTGACCGGAAAAGAGATTCTCCGGTTCGCTGAGCGATTTTGCAGAAAGCATGAGCTGCATGACCTGATTTTTCATAATGCACCGGTAAAATTTCGTCAAAAAAGGTGAAAAGTTTTCTTAAAACAGAGGTAAGATAGCATTATTTTTGGATATTTCAATCGGTTTTCATAAAAAAATAATCGTTTTTCAAATTGCATAGTAAGAAAATGTGATATATAATATAGACGTCTTTTAGAATAACCACCACTTTCAATAAGGAGAAATGAAAATGGCTATTACAGAAACCTCTATCAGTTACTACGGACTGAACTACGTTGAACATGCGGAAAAAGATTTCCAGGAAATGCTGGATCATGGCTGCACAACCGTGATTCTTGCAGTTACAGAATTCGACTTTGACTTCTGGCGACCGAACATTCCCAAGATCGTTGACAAGGCTCATGAAATGGGTTTGCGTGTGATCATCGACCCGTGGGGCAACGGTAAATATTTCGGCGGCGAACAGGTCAGTAAATTTCTCCAGGATAACGTGGAAAACCGTCAGGTTTCCGCTCTCACAGGCGAAAAACTCCCCTATGCCTGCTTCAATACAAACAGCTATCGCGATTATTTCAAAAACTTCTGCCTGACTCTTGCACGTGAAACAAAGGCAGACGGTTTCTTCTGGGATGAACCCCATTACGCCTTCCCCAAAGGTATCGCTTCCATCACTGGCGGTGTGGCTGACGACTGGACCTGCTACTGCCCTGTCTGCCGGAAACGTTTCGAAGATTACTACGGCTATCCCATGCCGCGCTATATGACAAACGACGTCAAACTGTTCCGTTGGCGCGAAGCTCTGGTTGTTCTCTCTGAAACTTCCAAAGCCTTGAAAGAATTGAATCCGGAACTGGAAATCACCTGCTGCGTTCATGCAACACAGAACGGTTATTATGTTTCCGAATATCGTGGTTACGACAACTGGGATATGGTTGCCGCATGCCCCTATTTCGACGTGTTCTCCACAACCATTGTCAACTGGGCATTGCCGGAAGACTTCTACCGCGACATCACCGAACGTACCGTTGCCATCGCTCACAAATACGGCAAGAAGGCAGAACGCTGGTTCATGGGTTATTATAAACAGCCCAAAGATTGGGAACAGGTTGCAAAATGGGTTGACATTGCAGAAGAAGCTGGTGTCGACCGGATCGCAGCATGGACTTACCGCGGCGGTCATGGTACTGTTGTCGGCGCACCGGATGCATTGAAACTTTGGGATACCATTGGCGAAAACTACAAGCGTGTACTGAAAAAGTAAGTAACGCAAAGGTGGCATCATGCTGAGTGTTTACGTGCCTGAAAAGACGGGTATCTTCCAAATTGCAGCCAACGAATTTGTTTCTTATTATACCCGGATGACGGGGAATAAGGTCAGAATCGTGACCAAACCGGCTGCAAAAGGGGATATGATCGTCTTCGGTTCGGATGCGGTCAATGCCTATACTCATTCCAAGATCGTGGATAAAACGATTCCCCAATTTTCTATTGTTGCGGGTTCGGATGAATATCAGATCGTTTCTGCAGAAGAAAACGGGCGCACGCTGCTGTTCTTTGCCGGTGGGCGTCCGCGGGCACTGCTTTATGCGGTCTATCATTTCTTCGAACAGGCGGGATGCCGTTATTTCTGGGATGGTGATATCATCCCGGAAAACAAAACGATCCCGCTGACCGGATGGAATCGGAAGGAAGCGCCGCGTTTTCATTATCGCGGACTGCGTTATTTTGCGCACCGGAGTCTGAAGCGTTTTCAGGCGGAACACTGGGATATGGAAGAATGGCAGAAAGAATTGGATTGGTGTTTGAAAAAACGTTTCAATCTTTTCATGCTTCGTATCGGCATGGATGATGTATTCCAGAAAGCATTTCCCGATGTGGTGAAATATCCGGAAAACTGGAAAGTACCGGAATCCATCGACCGTTCTTATGACGACCGGAATCTTTTCTGGAGTCTGGAATATCGTGGCGAACTGCGTAAGAAAATTCTGGAATATGCACGGGAACGCGATATGCTTCACCCGGAAGACCTGGGGACGATGACCCATTGGTACAGCCGCACGCCTTATGATTATCTGAATCATTTCAAGCCGGATTTCATGCCGCAGGCAACGTCCGGTTACAGTCAGCAGACCGGACTTGTGTGGGATATCCGGCAGGATAAGAATCTGGATGCCTATTGGAAATTGACGGAGACCCATATCAAAGAATACGGTTCGCCGGATCTTTTTCATACCATCGGGCTTGCGGAACGGAGATGTTACGCTGATAAAGCGGCAAATCATCAGATGAAACTGTATACGTACCGCAGATTGATTCATAAACTGCGGGAGAAATACCCGAATGCACCGCTGCTGATTGGCACCTGGGATTTCGGTATGTACTGGAGTCATGAGGAAGTACAGGAATTCATCCGTGAACTGGATCCCGCTAATTCGATCATTTTCGACTATACTTCCGAAAATCACCGGGAAACGAATGTCTTCACCCAATGGGGATTGGTCGGCAAATTCCCGTGGATCTTCGGGCTTTTCCATGCTTATGAACCCCAGAGTGATATTCGCGGACATTACGATGTGACGGAACGCCGTTTGAAGATTGCGCGGGAAGATGACATGTGTAAAGGCATGGTCCTCTGGCCCGAATGTGCCCATACCGATACCCTGATGCTGGAATATCTCGGCGCCAATACGTGGAATCCGTGCGACAGTAATCTGAAGATCACAGAATTCCTTGATAAATTCACCTCCGACCGTTATATCACGCAGAAAACAGAGATGAAAGCCATCTGGAACAAGTTTCTGCCGATCATTAAAATGCGGGGCTTTGCCGGGGCACCTTCGGAATACGCCGCAATGCGTTGTGAATATGCCTTCCAGCTTTTCTATTTGGGAGAAGTCAGCGAAAACATCAAGATCGGAACAACGGATCTGGCTTATCTTTCCAGCTTTGAAAAGTATCTGAATACCTTCAAGGCGGAATTTGAAAGCATGCCCGGCCTTCTGCGTGATCTGGCAAAAGTCAAACTTGCAGATGATTTCCTGAAACGGGACGTGATTGATATTGCCCGGAGTTGTGCCGGACGTCTCCTTCATTCTGCTTTCTACAAACTCAACGTGTTATTCAACCGCTGGTACAGAAAAGATCCTGCTGTGACGACGGAACATATTCAGTCGTTGCTGGCATGTATCAAGAGACTTTACGAATGTCTTTCCGACATTCTGGAAGCGCACGAAGATTATTCCATGTATCAATCCCTGCTGGATCTGCAGAGAAAACATGAATGTAATCCCGACTTTGAATACACGCTCAAGGGCAACGGCGAAAACAATTATTGCCGTTCCTATGTGTACGAAATGGTCAAACCGGTTTATCTGAACGAATTCAAAATCACGGCAAAAAGTATCCTGCGTCATCTTGCTGCAAAGGACAGAAGCAAATATTCTGTTTCGGAAAAAGATTGCAGTCAGGCGCGGAAGGTCGTGGATTCCTTCTATGCGACCCCGTTGGCAGACATGGCACCGGATAACCGGAAGGCGTTGAAAAAATTGCCGTCCGTTCTCCGTGCCCTTGCTGATGAATGTGATGCATTCAACCGGGATGAGATCCGTCAGGATGCCATCAATGAGCTTAAAAAATTTGCAAAAATTTGAAATACAGGAGTTGTAACTATGATCAGTATTTATGTTCCTGAGAAAACAGGAATCTTTAAGATCGCAGCCGATGAGTTTGCATCTTATTACACCCGGATGACGGGGGATAAGGTCAAAATCGTTACCAAACCGGCTGCAAAAGGCGACATGGTCGTTTTCGGTTCGGATGCGGTCAATGCCTATACACATTCCAAGATTGTGGATAAAACGATTTCCCAGTTTTCCATCATAACGGATTCCGATGAATATCAGATTGTTTCCGCAGAAGAAAACGGCAGAAATCTTCTTTTTATCGCCGGCGGCAGAGCCCGTGCCATGCTTTATGCGGTCTATCATTTCTTCGAAAAAGCAGGCTGCCGTTATTTCTGGGATGGTGATATCATTCCGGAAAATACAACGATTTCTCTTGCCGGATGGAATATGAAAGAATCTCCCCGGTTCCGTTACCGCGGATTGCGTTATTTTGCCCACCGGTCTCTGAAACGTTTCCAGGCGGAACACTGGGATATGGAAGACTGGAAGAAGGAAATCGACTGGTGTCTGAAAAAGCGTTTCAACCTTTTCATGCTCCGTATCGGGATCGATGACCTGTTCCAGAAAGCATTCCCGGATGTTGTACCCTATCCGGAAGGTTACGAAGTCTCCACTTCAGCACCCCGTTCTTACGATGACCACACCTTGTTCTGGCCCTTGAAGTACCGCGGCGAATTGCGTAAAAAAGTCCTTGCATACGCCCGGGAACGCGATATGTTCCATCCGGAAGATATTGGAACCATGACCCATTGGTACAGCCGTACGCCGAAGGAATATCTGGAGAAAGTCAAACCGGATTTTATGCCTCAGGCAACATCGGGCTACGGTGAACAGACCGGGCTGGTGTGGGATATCCGTCAGGATAAATATCTGAATGACTATTGGAAATTGACGGAAGCCCATATCCGCGAATACGGTGCTCCGGATATGTTCCATACCATCGGGCTGGCGGAACGCCGCTGTTACAGCGATCCGGCAGCAAACCATCAGATGAAATTATACACATACCGCCGTATCCAGAATAAATTGCGTCAGCATTACCCCAATGCACCGCTCCTGATTGCAAGCTGGGACTTCTGCATGTACTGGAAGCCGGAAGAAGTGACGGAACTGGTCAAGGAATTTGACCCGGAACGTACTTTGATTCTGGATTATACATCCGATACAGACGACGATTACCGTACTTTCCAGACTTGGGATCTGGTTGGAAAATTCCCCTACATTTTCGGTATTTTCCATGCTTACGAACCGAATACGGAACCCCGCGGCAATTACGCTGTGATTCAGCGCCGTCTGGCAATTGCAAATCAGGACCCCATGTGCAAAGGTATGATTTACTGGCCGGAAAACTCGCACTCCGACACATTGCTGCTGGAATATCTTTCCGCCAATGCCTGGTCACCGGTTACAGAAAATCTCATGATCGATTCTTTCGTGGAAAAATTCTGTGCGGACCGTTATGACAGCAAGACTTATCCGCAGATGCTTGCCTTGTGGAAAGCAGCCATGCCCTTTATCAAGGCACGGCATTGGAACGGCCCCGGCGCACGCCCGGAATCCTCTAAAGTTTTCATGTTCAGTGAGTGGTTCTTTGCCCCCATCAGTTCCATCATTGAGTATGTCAATCAGGATCGCAAGGATGCCATGACATATTTCATGGAAAAACTGAAAGATGTGGTTGCCGCTGCACCGGAACTGCTCCGTCAGTTTGCCGCATGGAAGCTGGATAAAGTACATCCCTTTATCAAACGCGATATTCTTGACTTGATCCGTACTGTTTTTGCACGCTGCCTGTGCTATACCTTCATGAAGCTGGCGTTGACCGTTCACGCATGGCGGTATAAGCAGGAAGAGTTCAGCAATGTGGAAAAAATGTTTGATCAGGTCCGTGAACTGGAAGTCATCTTCGCCGAACTGTTGGCGACAAGCGATGAATATTCTCTGTATGCCTCTCTGAAAGATTTGACATCCAGGAAGACACATCCCTGCAACAAAAACTTTGAATTCACCCTCAAAGGTAACGCAGAAAACTCCTATTGCCGTTCCTACATCACAGAATTGTTCACACAGATCTATATCCCGGAACTGGATAACTGCCGTGAAATGCTTCGCGACATGGCAAAAGACGGCAAATGGAATTCTGCTTACCGGGAAGATCCCAGATTCAAAGCTGCCAGCGATCAGTATTATGAAACGCCGCTGGCATCCATTGCTCCGGATTCTGCCGCAGCCATGAAGCGGTATTCCGCCAATCTGAAGAAGTTTGCAACCCGTATGGAAAAAATTATAACAAAGGAAAAATGAGAAAATGAAACTGAACGACTTCGGCTATATCGACAATGCCATTGCCAATATCCGCAAAGTTGCGGATGAACAGGGCGAAAATATCCATCGCGCAGCAGAATTGATGGCAGATGCTATCGCTGCGGATAAACTCATCAACGTCTATGCCGGCGGCGGCCACACCACTCTGGCTATGGGGGAAATGTTCTTCCGCGCTGGCGGTCTCGCCAACATCAATCCGCTGATGGAAACCGCACTTTCCGTTTTCAACCAGGCATTGAAATACCTGGAACTGGAACGGACAGTCAACTTCGGCGCATCCATCATCAAATATTACGATATTCAGAAAGATGACCTTGTGATCATCTTCCACAATATCGGGATCAATCCTGCTACCATCGACGCAGCAATGGAAATCAAAAAACGCGGCGGCAAAATTATCGCTGTCGCCAGTTCCTTCTGGCAGAATGAAATGCCCGCCGATCACTTCATCCGCCATCCCTCCGGAAAGAATCTGTTCGATTTCGCCGATGTATGCATTGACGATTACAACCCCGTAGGCGATGCGGTCGTGAACATTCCCGGAATGACCACACCCATTGCTCCCGTTTCCAATGTTGTCGACTTCACAATCGCTCACCTGCTGGAAATCGAATGCTGCCGCATCTGTATCGAACGCGGTATTATTCCGCCGGTCTGGAACAGTGCCAACGCACCCGGCGGCGATGAAAAAAATGCAGCCTATCTCAAGAAATACAAACCCCAGATCAAGAGTTTGTGATATAAGGAGTAAAATTTTATGAAAATCCAAGAAATGAATGCGGCGCTCCAGTGGCTCCGCGAAAAGTATGCAGTCGCAGCCGACGGCGTACTTGCAGAATGTGCCGACAACATGGGCGCAGCTGCCGAACTCAAATGCAATTGCGGTAAAACAGTCAAACTGCTCCCGTGGCGAATCGAACGCCGGTTCTTTGAACTCAAAAAACTGGTCGATGACAAAACACTCGAAAATGTTTCCACGCTCCGCTTCGCATGGATGACTTCCAATAAATCTCTGGAAGCTCTCCTCTACCGGGAACTGGACCTCTGTGCTTTCCTCGGCGAATCTCCCATCCGTTCCATTTTTGCCACCGTCAACGGCAAAACTGCAAACCTGATCGTCAAACTTGCCGATACAAAGAGCTGCTCCGTGGAATGTTCCGCCATGCTCCCCGCCTGCACGGAAGAAATCGACCGTCATGAAATCATCGCAGCGCGCGGTGTTGCCTGTGACCGTACCGTCGATACCCAGGTACCCCAGGCATCCATCTACCAGTTCACCGCTGCCGGCGAAAAACGTTATACCGATACCGATACCGAACTGTTCGGTTTCGATCTGGAAGAAATCCTGTTGATCCGTGCTGCGTTTGCTATCCTTTCCAAACCTGCCATGGCAGACGAATGGAATGCAATCGACGCAAACCTCCGCAAGCAGGTCGCCGATGCTCTCGCAACCGAAGCCAATGGAAAACCCGTTATTTATACAGAGGAGATGTAAGCCGTGAAACCTGTAAAAATCGCAATGATGGCGTTGACTCATGGTCATACCCGCAAATATTACCAGACACTGCGTGATAACTCCAAGCTGGACTGGGTGGCTTCCTGCGCCGCAGATCAGCGCGCAAAAGATGTTTATGATCTTTATGATAACGGCGTGCCCTGCTATCTTTCTGCAGAAGAAATGTTTGAAAAACATCCCGACATTGAAGCCGTCGTAATCGCTTCTGCCAACGATCAGCATTTGAAAGAAATGAAACTCTGCGCCGAACGCGGCGTCCATATTCTTTCCATGAAGATCCCCACATTCTCCCCTGAAGAATATGATGAAATGATCGAACTCGTCGATAAGACCGGCATCGTCTGCCAGGTCGAGCTGGAAATGCATTACAACCCCGTTGTCAAACGTCTCCAGAAACTCCTCGCAGACGGCGAAATCGGCAAGATCCTTTCTATTCAGGCTACCAACATCACACTGTCCCCCGTCTGGGCGTTCCCCTGGCAGGGCGTGCCGGAAGCCAGTTACGGCAAACGCGTTCCCCTGCGTGACGGCGATCCCCGTTTCCGCGGTGGTGCATTGTGCGACCATCCCCATATTTTCGACCTGATCCGCTGGCTTACCGGCTCCGACTTCGATTATGTTTATTCCGAAGTCGCTCCCAACCTGCGTAAAGATCTCCAGGTGGAAGATATGATCCTGGTCAACGGCAAAATGAAAAACGGTGTATCCTTCCTCTTCGACCCCTCCTGGTCCCGTATGGAAGAACGTCTCAAAGTGCCCGGCCCGGGTTGGGAAGTCTTCCCGAAACGTATGGAAGTCAATGTGACTGTCATCGGCGAAAAAGGCACCATCATGTGCGACTGCTTCGGCCCGAACGTCTATCACAACGGTGCACCCAACGACCGTTTCACCGTTCAGTACACCTACTTTGATGAATGGATCGGTCTGATTGACGAATTTGTGGATTGCATCCGCAACAACAAAACGCCGAAAATCAACCTTAAATGGCATCGTCAGACCATTGACTGCATGAATGCCTGCTACACCAGTGTGGCAAGCGGCACCATTGCAAAAGTGTAATATTTACACCGTATTCTGACACGATATTCCGGGCACCGGTAATACCCCTTGAAATGGTATTGCCGGTGCTTTATCATTACTTATTTTTTATGAATTTTTTTTGAATATCTCTTGCTTTTTTCAAAATTTGTGTTATAATTATGTTATGTATATATGTATATAAGTTATATACTATATATTTAACTTTAACGGAATTAAACACATAAATTAAAAATAAATCAGAAGAAAGGCTCATTGGAATGAAAAAAAGAACTCATTTTACCTTGATCGAACTGTTGGTTGTGATTGCTATTATTGCAATCCTTGCCGGTATTTTGCTGCCCGCTTTGTCGAAGGTGAAAAGCAAAGCAAAAACTGCGGACTGCTCTTCTCAATTCAAACAGGTCAATACTGCATTCCTCAGTTACACCGCAAACTATAATGACCACTTTGCTCCGCAGCATTATGGTTCCGCCGACAATTTGGCATCCACTTTCTGGATCGACCTTATGCCCGAACTCGGAGCAAACCGGAAACCGGGAGAACATTTATTCAATAAAAAGAAGAGTCATATTCTGTTGTGTCCTGCTTCAAACATCCGTGAATCTTCCCGTGGAAACTGGGACGGAATCACCACCGGATACAATCAGACCGGGTTCGAAGAAAATGTGCCTCACCTTTTCAAAAAACTGACATCCATTACCAAGCCCACTTTGCAGCTTACATTTGCGGATACCTGGAAGAGTGAAGATGATGGTACAACGGGTAACCGTCACCTCGGCAGATATCGCCTTGTCGGTAACAAACATATTGCATTCCGTCATTCCAAAAGAAGTACGGCTGCGTATCTGGATGGACACGTTGCGCTGGAAGATCAGCGTTGGCTTCGTTTGAACAATGTATACTATTATCCTATGAACCGCAGTACAACATCCAAGATCAATAACGGTAATCCGCGCATTGATGCCAAAGTGGTGCCCATTGTCAACTTTGCACCATTTGATATTTAAGGAGAAGACAACATGAATCTGAAAAAATCTTTTCTCGTAATCAGCTGTTTTGCTGTGCTGCTGACTCTTTCTTCCGCAGAATGGCAGGGCCGTCCCCGGAAAAATAATTCCAAAATCACCGAGCAGAATGGTATTGTGAAAGTCGGCGGTGCCGAAGCCATGGCAATGACTGTACGTGCCTATGACGTGAAAGTCGGAAACAAGTACAAAATCACCGGTGCTGTCCGGATTCCCAAAGGCAAGCAGCGGTTCTATTTCGGTATGATGTGCTACGATAAAAACGGCAAGCAGATTCAGGGCGGCGAAGCGGTTCCCGTGCTTGGAACTGAAACCGAATTGGTGAAAGCGGTAAAAGCCGGCGATCGTGTGATCCTCGTCAAAGATGCTTCCAAATGGAGAAAAAGCGGTGGTACATCTGTCGCTTTCAACGTAAAAAAAGGTTATGCCGATTTGCCCAACCGGGATTTGAGCCGTGGTCCGGTGACGCACATTGAAAAAGCTGCCGACGGCAAGAACTGGGAAATCACTCTGCGTCTTCCGTTCCGCAAAGATTATCCGGCGGGAACCCGCATCCGTCAGCAGGCCGGTTCTGCATACGTATACCTGCTCAGCGGCATCAATGTAAACGATCAGTGGCAGAATATTGCTGTGACCGCGGACTGCACCTTGATGTCACCTGCCAACAAGTTCAAAAAAGGACTTTTCCCCGGGACACACAAGATTCGTTTTATTGCGCTGATACAGGGTCCCCGTGCGGAATTTGAGTTGAAGAATTTGGAAATTAAATAATTGATTCAGAAAGGAAATGAGTACTATGAACCGGAAAATAAAAATTGCCGCATTGCTGCTTCTGTGCGGATCCTGTCTGTATGTGCAGGCGAATGAAAAATATGCCAATCCGGCATTGAATAAAGTCAAATTTGAACAGCCTGTCAAACATGCCCCGCTGAAACTTGTGGAAAACGGCAAATTGAACTTTGCGATCGTTGCCGACCTCAAGGCAGATAAAAGCGGAAAATCCGTTCCTTCCGGCAAACCGCTGGCAAAAAACCGCTGGTCTATTACGATGGCGGTGGATACCTTGCAGAGAGCATTTCTCCGTACCGTTGGCGCAAAACCGGTTGTTCTTGCACCGGATTCTCCGAAACTGAAAGATTACCGTTATAAAATCTGGGTTGGAAAGAGTGCCTATACGGATCGTCAGGGTATCCAGATCGAAAAAATGCGCAAAGAAGGTTTTGCAGTCAAAACCACAGCCGATGGTGTGATGATTGTCGGGCATGACGGCAACCTGATTCCCGGATTTTATCATGACCTGGATTTGGATGTGTGCAATGATAATGGTTCCGTGAACGGTGTTTATGACTTTATGGAACGTTTCCTCGGAATGCGTTTCTATTATCCCGGTCTCGGTACTTACGTCCCGAAAATCAAAGATCTGCAAATTGAAAGTGTTGCATATACTGATGCTCCGGTCTTCTATACCCGTAACTTCGGTCAGATCAGCAAAGGCTTCATCAAGAAAGGTCAGAAAAAAGGCCGTTCCGACCGTCTTTCTGCCGGTTACTGGCCGTGGGATGATATTGAAGATGACTCCCGGGATTACCTGCGTGCGTACCGTGCAATCCGGAATACCCGTTTTATCTGTTCCGAATCTCCTCATCCCTTCAAAATGCAGCAGGCATTCCCGGATAAAATTGAAATGATGTTTGCCCGTGACAAAAACGGCAAGCTTTATTATTCTCCGAAAGTGTACTCCGACAACTATTTTGATATCAGCAATCCGGAATTCACCAAGCTGATGGTCAGTGCATTCAAGAAATTCTATGATACCAACGGCAAATGGAATCCCATCTGGGGCTTGTATCATCCCACACCGGAATACATGTGCTTCGGTGCCGTCGATACCCATAAGGTGATTGATAACGATTTCACCCGCAAATATGCCAGAAAGAATCCCGGCCCCAACAGCGTGATGAGCGAAATCAACTCTCAGTTCTATCTGCGTCTCGCAACCGAATTGAAAAAAGTCATGCCGGATAAAAAACTGGCAGTGCTTGCGTATGCCAACTATCTGTATCCGCCGGATACCATTGACAAATTCCCGGATAACATGCGCGTGATGGCTTGTGTCGGCACACCGGCTTATATCCGTCATCCCGGCTATGCGGAATTCTTCAAATGGATTTATGAATCCTGGAACCGCAAACTTTCCGGCAAAGTGATTCCGTATCTGTACGATCCTTCTTACTCTCCCCAGGGCGGATTGTGCTATACTCTGCGCGGTTATTTTGAAGGCGAACTGCTGAGCAAAATGAAAGATTATCTGGATCCGGAAAACATCTTCCCCTGCGTCAGTTTCAAGTGGGATTATTACTATTCCACCTATCTGATTGCGCGTGCTTACTGGAATCCGGAATTTAATGCCGATGCCGCCTTGCAGGAGCACTGGAAATTGTTCTTCGGGGAAAAATCCGCAAAATCTCTCCAGAAATTCTATGCCCTGGTGATTGATCGCTGGGTCAACCATTATCTGCCGAAACTGCCCGTTGATAAACGCTGCATTCCCGGTTTGAATTACCCGATCCTTTACGAAAAAGGATTTACGATCCCCGTCAGCAAACAGATGGCTGCCCTGTTGAAACAGGCGGAAGCCGATCTGCCGAAGGGTGATAAGGATGCTCAGCGCCGTTTCCTTTTCTTCTCCATGCCGTGGCAGAAGATCATCAATGACATTCAGGCATACAACAGCATGAAAGTCCCGACTTATCAGGTGAAATTCGGTACTGCAAAAGTGGATGGCGATTTGAATGATCCCATTTGGAAAAAAGCAAAAGTACTGCCCATGCGGGAAGCGTTTTACGGCAAATCTGCCAACGGCATTTATCCGGAAATCCGGTTGAGCTGGAACAAACAGGGTATCTTTGTCGCAGTGAAAGCCAAAGCTCCCTATGTGAAGAAAACAACTCTCTGGGGCGAAGATAATGTTGAATTCTTCCTCACAACAGAAGGTATCAAAGACAAACTCTTCCAGTTCGTCCTTTCATCCGGTGGAAGAAGCGAAGATTATTTCCAGAGCTACAACCCGCCACGCGGACTGGATCAGGCATGGACTTGTGCCGGTTGGCAGAAAGCAGTCAAGAGCGATGCAAAAGGCTGGACTGCAGAAATGTTTATCCCCTTCCGCTCCATGGATGAGGCCAAGAGTCCCATTCCCGGCGATTGCTGGTATGGCAATATGATCAGTAATAAAGTGGGGCAGCCGACCATGTCATTGGCGCCGACCATGGGTTCCAACCGCAACATTTCCACTTACTCTAAATTGTATTTCTGCGGAAATTGTGAATAAGCAGGAAAATGTTTCATGAAAATTGATTTTAATACATTATCTTGCGAAGAACCTTTCGCATTCAAGGATCGTTTGAATCAGGTTCATACGCCGGACAGGGTCAATCCTGCCCGACTGCAGCAGACGGGTGAATTTGCCATCACACCGGATTGGAAAATTGTCCTGCCGGAATCTGCGTCGGATTTCATGCGTCGTGCGGCGGAAGATCTTCAGGATTATTTCCAGGTGTCTCTGCACATTGCGCTGGAAATTACGGCGCAGCCTTATTGCGGAAAAGGTATCTTCCTTGATTGCGGCGATTCTGCGTTGACGGTCTCCCGCAGCTTTCTCTTTGATGCAAAGGAAGATCAGATTCAGATCACCGGTGCCGATGAACGCGGCTGTGCAATGGGGTGTTATTACCTGGAAGATATTCTGAATCTCCGGGAAGGTGCCTTTCTTGCTCCCGTTTCCCAGCTGAAAAAAGAACCGTTGTTTTCCCCGCGGATCATTCATTCTTCCATTGGTATATCCCATTTCAC
The DNA here is from genome assembly GCA_045639325.1 of Victivallales bacterium. GTDB lineage: Bacteria > Verrucomicrobiota > Lentisphaeria > Victivallales > UBA1829 > RGIG8244. Next base: position 20,176 of record JAZUCU010000031.1, on the reverse strand, counting down.
GGAACCCTATCTGCGGAAAATTGCCCATTACGGTTTTGACTCCGTGGTGCTTTACACCAATCGGGAAGGGGTGATCGATTTTGCGAAAACGATCGACATGGCAGAAGCCAATGGACTGGATGTTTATTTTTACAGCAAAATCAAATTGACCTATCATCCCTCCGATCCGGAAGCAGAAGCCTATTACGATCAGGAATACGGCGGACTTTTTGAACGTTATCCCAAAGCGAAAGGTATTCTTTTTGTCGGCGAATCGGCGGCGTTCCCCAGCAAGGATCCCCATGTTTCCAAACCGGGGAAAAAAGATCCGACCCGCCCCGTGCCCAGCTGCTATCCCTGCTGTGACTATGCGGATATGATGGCTTTGGTTCAGAAAATCGTCCGCAAAAGAAGACCCGATGTGGATATTATTTTCTGGACTTACAACTGGGGATTGACTCCCGGGCAGGCAAGAATTGATTTGATCGATCATTTACCCGGCGATGTTTCTGTCAGCGTGAATTTCGGACTCCATGATGTGGTACAAGTCGGCAATACACAGGAATGTCCATTGGATTATTCCCTGGGTGTTGCCGGGCCGAGTCAGCTCTTTACAGAAGAAGCGCAAGCCGTTTCCAAACGATCCGATTTGCGTCTTTACACCATGAGTAACACCGCAGGAAGAACCTGGGACTTCGGTGTGGTTCCGTATATCCCCACGCCCTATCAGTGGATGAGACGTCTGCAGGGCATGGTGGCATGTCATAAGCAATACGGTCTTTGCGGTTTGTGGGAATCCCATTCCTACGGCTGGCATCCTTCCGTTGTCAGTGAATTGGCAAAATGGATGTGCTGGAGCAATGCCCCCGACCCGGAAGAAGTACTGCGTCAGATTGCCATCCGGGAATCTTCGGAAACGGCAGCGGAACACCTGATGAATGCCTGGAAACATTGGTCCGACGGCATGAACGGGTATCCCATGCCCATTGAAGACCAGTACGGACCTGCCCGTGTGGGCCCCGCCTATCCCTTCTATTTCTATGCGGATATGCTGAGAACGTATTACGATAAATACAGTCCTTATCCGGAAACCACGCAGCAGATTATTTTCCAATGGTATCATCCTGTGGAAACGCCCGGCAAAACGCCCCGGGCTCTCTATCGCATCCCTGCGGAAATCGATTATCTGGTTGACCGCATTGCCCACTGGGACAAAGGAATTCTGGAATATGAAAAGGTTTTCGATTCCATCCCGGAATACAAAAAACAGGCTTTGATAAGAGAGTTAACCCTCGGCTGCTTCATCCGTAACACATTGCGGACTGTGCGGAATGTGAAACGCTGGTGGCTGCGCAGTACCGGGCTTACCATGGAGCCCGATCCGGTGAAAGTCTCCGCCATCCTTGATGATCTTCTGGAAATCGTCAAAGAGGAAGAAGGGAACGTGTTGGAAACACTGCCCCTGGTGCGTCATAATTCCGCTTTGGGCTATGAGTGCGCCATGACGTATCCCGGCGATGAAAAGCACATCCGCAGAAAACTGGATTTGCTGAAACGGTTGATGTATCGGGATATTCCCGATTACCGTCAGCTTTGCGGATGTCCGGAAAAAGATTGATAGAAATTCAGAAAGGAATATCATGAGAAAGCAGAAAACCCTTACTTCGTCATTTGCAGGACGCGTTTATCGCGCAGATACACAGGTCAATTTCTCTACTCAGTTGGAACCCGAATTCGCCGATGTGCCGGAAAAATCTCTCCGGGTCCGCTATGTCCGTGATGACTGGCGGGCTTCCGATCTTACGGTTACGAACATTTCGAGAAAAGAAGACAGTTTGTGGGAAGAAATCTCTTTCCGGAAGAACGGACGCGAATTATCTTTTCAGATCAAACTTTGCGGTGAACATGAACATGCAGTCATGATCGTTCATACGTTGGAAAATGGCGATGAGTTTTTTGAAAAACATGCCTTTTACACGGTGGAAAAAGATCTTGCCGCTGTGCTCCCCTATAAAGGCAATGTGCATACCCACAGTACACTTTCCGACGGCAGAGTTTCTCCCGAAGAAGCCCTTTGTACTATGCGCAGTTCCGGCTTTGACTTTTTTGCATTGACGGATCACAATCGTTATCACGATGCATTCCCGGAATTTGAACGTTACGGCAGCGGCTTTGTCTGTTTCACAGGGGAAGAAGCCTCAAGTACTCCCCTCGGTGTAAATCACATTCTTTCCCTGGGGTCATCCGCTTCCATCACAGAGTGGATATATGCTCCGGATTCCGATTTCCTTGCCCGTGTTGCCGCATTGGAAAAAGAAGAACCTTTTGCTTCATTGCCGCCTCATGAGCGTGCTCTTGCCGCTCAGACGGAGACGATTTTCCGGAAGATCCGCTCTCTCGGCGGTGTTTCGGTATTCTGTCATCCCTACTGGGTCTGCGAAAGCCGTTACTATTCCACGCCGGAAGAAAACGATTGTCTCCTCCGGCACGGTTCTTTTGATGCACTGGAGATCGGTAATTACAAGGTGGAACGTATGTGTTTGCTCAATGCCCGGATCATGGAACTTGCCCGTGAATGCGGCTTCCGGAAGCCCTTTATCGGGGCAAGCGACTGGCATGCACGCCCGATTCAGTTCAGTGATAAAGATTATACCATCATCTTTGCACCCACGCCGGAATTTGAGGATTTCGCCCGTGCCATCCGTTCCGAATATTGTGTTGCGGTCGGTGGATATCAGGATGAATTTACATTCGGTTCTTTCCGTCTGGTACAATATGCAAACTTCCTCCGGACTTATTTCTTCCAGCCGCTTCATGACCCCTTATGCAAAAAGCAGGGGGAACTTCTCCTGGAAGCCCATCGGAATAACGCCACCGATTGCACGGAAATCGTGCAGTTGAAAACAGAAATCGACAATCTGTACAAAAACTTCTTTGTGCTGGATTGATCCATAACAAAAAGCGCGTCACCGTGCCCCGTCATGCTTTCTTTTCAAGCCATGCTCCGGGGACGCGGCAGACAGAGGGGAGCATCCAGTCTGCATCGCTGTTGGACATCATCAGATTAATGGCCGCGCGGCAGATTTTTTCGCACGGGAAATACCACGTATCAATATCGTCATATACATTCTGGGGATTTCCGATCGTGACTTTATACGGTTGTTTCAATTCCGGATATTTTTTCGTTTCTTCCAGAAAATGAGTAATTGGCGTAGTGGATCCGAAAAGGATGCCGTCGGGTGCAGTTGCGGGATCGCAACAAAGTTTGGTCAACTCTTCCATCTTACCGGATTTTAAGAGAATCCCATTCAAATTGCGGCGTCTGCATTCCATTTCAAAGGCATATTCGCGTTCATTGAGATTTGCCTGTCCCAGATCGGTAAAATGATAACCGCAGTACAGAATCTTTTTGCAATTCTTTTCCTGCATCCGGTCAAGAATACTGCTCACTGCGTGAAAATTATCCCCAAGCACACAATGCAGTTCCGGAAAATAATTGTTCAACACGATCATGCGGAGCCGACGGTATTCCAGCTTTTTGTATATGCGGGAAATACTGTTACTGTAATTCAAAATGATCCCGGTGGAGTAATCAGGCTGTAAATCCTCGGCAGAAGTGGCAATGCGCCCGTGAATATTCATTTCCGCACAAACATCCAACGCTTCGGGATGCTGATAATCCACAAACACAATTTCCTTGCAGACCGGTAATTGCTGTTTGATATTTTCCGGCAGAAAATTCTGATTGATAAAATAACCTTTGCCCTTGATGCTGCGAATCAAACCCCGCTTGACCAGTTCATCATAAATCCGGAATGCGGTCATGAAGCTGATTTGATACTGCTGACAGATTTTTTTCAACGAGGGCAGCGGTTCTTCTGCATTGTGCAAACCTCTGCAGATCTGGCGTTCAATATCCAATGCAAGCTGAAGATATAAACTGTTTCTGGAACCTGATTTCATATCTTATCCTGTTATGCTTCATCCAAATCGATTTCGCACCAGTAAAGATTATTCTTTTCCCCGGTGCCGCGGAAGCACAAAATATTATCGCCATCCTTCAAACCTTCATCCGGAATACGGTAAACAACCGGATCTTTGATGCTGGACGACATCTGTTTCGTAAAACATTCTTCCGTTTTCTCACAAAGCACGCCGCCGCAATATACTTCTGCCGGTAAGCCGTTATCGCAGGCAATCACAAGTCTTGCATTCCGGTTTTTGACCTTTCCACCCAGGTTCAGACGTATGAATTTGTATCCTTCGTTCAGTTCCAAAGGCAGAATTCCCGGCGTTGCACAGCCAATCGCTCTGGCCTTCAAATCGATATAGGTTACCAGGTGTCTTCTTGCCTGACGCTCCACATTTTCCCGGTTGCCGATATTGGCCAATACCAGACGGAGTTCTTCCAGATTTGTCATGCCGGTCGCCATCCCCGTATCATCCATGTAATTAAAGAGATAAATGTCATCAGAACCACGGTAATAGAAGGACGATGCGAACCCGAAGACCGTTGCCGCATCATTCCGGTAATCCAGCTTCTGGAACGGGGAACAACGGCAGAACAATTCCAGCCCCGCAGTGATTTTGACTTTGCCGCCAACTGCCATTCGCCAGATTTCCAGCGGAATATCAAAGTCCGTCACTCCCCAATAAGATGTTGCAACAATACGGTCGATCAGTTTTTCTTCCGCCCATGTATGGAAATCAAAACCCATGCGCCAGGCATCATCGGGGCGGGCGGGGAGCCGGACAATCAACTCAACGGGACGCCCGTTTCTGGCGGCACATTCTTCTGCCAGTTTTTTGGTCTCGCGCATGAATTGAGTCAGAATTTCCATATTCTGTTCTTCCCAGCCGGGCTTGAAATAATAAGGCGAACGCATCCAGTCCAATTCCAATCCATCGGGATCGAATTTTGTCAGATACTCTTTCATAAGCGCCAGATAGTGGTCATAGACTTCTTTTTTTGCATAATCGAAACACCCGAACCACCACGATGCTTCCGGGTTGAAATCGGTAATCAGACAGTCCTGATGTTCGCGCCAGAAATCGCTGACCAGCACATTATCAAAATCGCAAACCCAGTGGATGTCATTCATCCGCATACTGAGAAACGTCTTGTAACCTTTTTTGCGTCCGTATGCGAGACGTACTTCATACAAATCATTCACATTATCATAAAGGGCTTTCATTTTTTCCGGAATTGCCTTAAAGTGCCCGGTCAATTCTTTGCCCCGATAATATACTTTGCCATCTTCTTTGAATTCCACACCATTCCACAGAGTTTCCAAGACTTCGCTTTCGTATCCTGCTTTCTGTCCATTGGGGTTCAGAAGTACGGTACAATCGCCATTGATTTCGAAAAAATCAATCTGCTTTAAAAGTTCTTCCCGTGTCAATTTTTCCACCGGTCTGCCCACGGCAAAGTCAATAAAATCCTGATTCAGTAAAAACGGCATATTTTCATTCCTTGCATTTAATAGTCGTAGAGTTGTTTTTGTTCGGCCTTACTATACATCCGTTATCCCGCGAATCAAGAAATTTTCAAACAAAAATCCCATAATTTTCGGTGTCCGGAACGTATTTGATCCGGAAAATTCAAACCTTATCTTGCTTTACAAAATATCCGCCGATTTTCGGCGCACCGCGGAATTCAATTAAATCATGGTATAAATTTACTCCATCATTTACTCCATCATCCGTTAATATAATCCATGATGGAGTATTTTTCAAATCAGTTTGATAAAATGGTAATGCGATGGTTTATTACCAAACAAAAATCCCATAATTTTCCGCAAACTCATTAGAAAATTATGGGGTCGTTTTGTTTTTAATGATTGATCTCATCAACGTCTGTGACCTCCTTTGTGGTGATGACGTGCCGGCGGCGGAGGCGGTGCCGGACGGTAATGGCGCGGAGGCGGCACAACCACTCTCGGCGGCGGAGGAGGCGGCGCAATCACCACCGGGCGCGGTGCGATTGTGTTTACAGCGGCTCCGACCAATCTTACAATGTCAGTTGCCAGACGGACGCCTTTATTGCCTCCGTGATGATGATGATGTCCGGCGTAAGCAGCGGTTCCTGCAAAAATGGCGATTGCAGCGACAGTGAGGATTTTTGTTGTGTTGTTCATAGTCGTACTCCTTCATGTTATAAAATTAGTTTTTAATTCCGAATAGTTCGTATTTCCGAACTTTCTAGCCATATAACGTGACCATCTGCCATTTTAGTGTATGAATTTTGAAAAAAATTAAAAAAAAATTTTGAATTGAGCAGAAAAAAAGGCAAAAAAAACACTCCGATTGATCTTTACGACTGCTTCCGGAGTGTTTCTTTTTCGATAAAAAAATCGTTATGCGTTACTGAATGGAAAGTCCCATCTGATAACTTTCTTTGAATGCCGCAGTTTCCAGAACTTCCCCTTTCTGATAAACACCGGGGGCTTCGAGTACGCCGCATTCACGGGAACCTTCGCAACATTCCGCAAAACCGCGCAATGCTTCGATCGTTCCGGTAAAATTATTCCGATCGGTATCCGCCATCGTCATGATGTAATAAAAATCTTTCTTTTCGATCTTCGGATAAACCATCACGCTGCGGTCGATCAAGGCTTTCAACTGGGCACTCATGGTATAGAAATATACCGGTGTCGCGAGGACAAGGACATCAGCCGCAAGCATTTTTTCGATAATGGGGAAGGCATCATCTTTTTGCGGACAACAACCTTTTTCGCACGCATAACATGCCACGCAGAAACCGATTTTTTTACCGGAAAGGGAAATATATTCCACATGATTTCCCGCAGTTTCTGCGCCTTTTGCAAATTCTTTACACAACAATTCAGAATTACCGTCTTTACGCGGTGATCCACCGATGATCAAAACGTTTTTACTCATATTGTAACTCCCTGCTGTATGATACTCAACGTAATTGATACGTATAGACTTTATCCTGTTTAAAATTGTAATAATCCACATAAACTCCGGCATCGGACACGCGCAGCAAACCATGACCTGAGCCGCGGGAATTCAACGGACTGACTGTTTTACCTTCAAAATGTTTGTTCCAAATGGCAGCCCTGCCGCCGTGATCTTTGGAAAAATTATTCCTGGAAAGATTTTTTGCGGGATCAAAGAATGGATCGATCTTCGGCCAGCGAACCGTTGAGTTCACAATAAACTGATCGATGCGATGTCCATTGTTCCGGTACTGTGTCAACGAGATCCAATGTGTATGACCGCTCAGCACGATCGCATCACGTTTTTCCATCATCGCCAGCAAACGGTCAATATCTTCCCCGATTCCTTCGTTGATGTGATTTTTTGCCATTGCCAGCAACGGAATATGGGAAACAAAGAAGGTGTAACGGGCATTTTTATTTTTCTGCAATGCCTCCTGCAGGAAGTCAAGATCCGGATTCATGGCATCGTGAAAATAATAAATATCTTTGCCGATCGTTATATAAAAATTCGTTCCTTTACGCTGAATATTTTTTACTGCACGGTCAAAATGCGGCAGCATGACTTCATTCCAAGCCTGCTGTCCGAAAGGTCCGCGGGGGTCATGATTCCCACAGGCGATCAACACCGGAGATTTGAAACGCGCAGTCATAAAATCAAGAGCTTCCTGCAAATTTTTCTTGTGCAGCTCCAGTTTTCCGCAATCGCCATGGATTACATCCCCCAGCTGAAACGCGTACAAAGCATTGTTTTCTGCACCGCAAGCCGCGGCACGATTAATGATAGAAGGGACATCTTCTTTCCACATACGGACGTTTTTCGGATGATTATATGCCGTGGTGTAGCAGGAGTCAGTCATCCATTTTGTCCCCAAACGGTTGAGAAAAACACCATTTTTGTCGCAGACTCCTTTATCCCAGGAAATTTTCACGTTCGGCGGCGGCATCTGATGAAATTCCAACTTATCATAGTGGATATCGCCCAGCAGCACAATATTGTATTCTTTTTCTACTGCCATACTGCAGCATCCGGTCAACAGGATGACCATAAAACACAGGCTGAATACTAAAAGAAATGTCTTTTTCATAATGACTCCATGATTTATAAATAAAACGTAAAAAAAGTCTGTTAAGAGACAGTATAATACGGTTGACAAAAATCAGTAAAATATCAAGCCTCCAACAGGTGGTTCGATGATTAATATAGCACAAGGCAGTGAAAAAATCAACTGAAAAGGCGGAAATATTTTAATGGGAACGCAACTTTCCAGTACAGGATTGAACCAAAAAAAATGCGCTGTCCGGAGTTCGGACAACGCATTTTGTATTAACTGGATTATGAAATCAGATTAGAGTTCAATTTCCCAGCCTTTACGGTAAACTGCACGTTTCAACCAGGCAGGATCGCCTGTGCCGTTGGCAAATGTGCAATTGACCGGATCCCAATCAAAACCGGTATCGTAAACATAGCTCATGTTACAGAGACCGCAGAGAATGGAGACGCGTGCACCGACTTCAGCGGGAGAGATCGGTGTTTCGCGGGAAACACAGCAATCGATAAAGTTCTGTTCCTGCAGCGGGCTCTTGTAGAGCTGTACTTTTGCATTGGGCAGATCAAAGTATTTATCAAAGGTATCCAATGTTGCAGTCAGAGAATCGTCTTTCTTCTGTGTCGGGTCAAAACCATAATTGACACCGCCGCAGAATGCAACGCATTTCATCTTATCGAATTTATTTTCTTCGATGGCTTTGCGGATTGCAGCAGTGGGTTTCACGCCTTTGCCGACCCAGACAGCGATTTTGCCGCGGTTGACAGCGACGATACCTTTTGTACCATAGAAGACGGTACCCCAGATGCCGAAGGGTGTATGGTTGATAACCGTACCGTTTGCCATAACAAACTGCATACCGAACTGACGGCGTCCGCCATGGAGCGGGTTGGTAGAATGAGCTTCTTTGGAGCAAACGATTTTCACCGGACCGGATTTATCCAGGTCGAGACCCCACTGAGCGATATCGAGGTGATGTGCACCCCAGTCACCGTTGTAACCGGTACCGTAGTTATCATCGAAACGCCAGAACATGGGATAGAATTTTGCAGCACCGCGGGGAGCGCACTGGTCGGAGTATGGAGACCAGGGAGCGGGACCGAGCCACATATCCCAGTCGACATCATCGTTGGGAGCGTTTTCCGCTTTGACTGTCTGGTTTTTGCCTGCAACGGCATCCCACTGACAGAAGAAGCGGTGGGGATGAGAAGGACCACCGAGGTTTTCATTGAATTTTGCAATATCCGTGTTGTTCTGAGCGGAAGCTTTACCGTAGTTGCAGTCAACATATTTGACTTCGCCGATGCCGCCGTTACGGACGATCATACAAGCGGTACGGAATTCTCTCCAGGAGCGCTGCATGGAACCGGACTGGAAAATACGGTTGTATTTCTTTTCTGCTTTCATGACCAGCTGAGCTTCTTCGATAGAGTAGGTCAGCGGTTTTTCGCAATACACGTCTTTACCGGCCTTCATAGCGGCGATTGAAATGTAAGCATGCCAGTGGTCGGGAGTGGCGATACAGACGGCATCAATAGAGGGATCAGCCAGAACGTCACGAAAATCTGCAACGGTTTTGCAGGTTGCCAGTTTAGCCTGTTTGTTTTCTTTGTAATAGTTATTGACTTTATCCGCAGCGAGCTGGCAACGGACTTTATCGCAATCGCAAACGGCTTTGACAACCGCATTTTTCTGCTTGATGATGTTGGGGATCAGGACAGTCATTGCCTGGATACCGCAACCGATGAATGCAACAGAGACTTTTTTTGCGGGAGCAGCAGCTTTAGCAGGAGCGGCTTTCTTAGCGGGAGCGGCTTTTTTTGCCGGAGCTTTCTTAGCGGGAGCAGCAGCTTTAGCGGGCGCGGCTTTTTTCGCGGGAGCAGCTTTTTTCACGGGAGCTTTTGCAACAGCGGGAGCAGCTTTTTTCACGGGTGCTTTGGCAGCGGGTTTGGCAGCAGCCTTAGCGGGCGCGGCTTTTTTCGCGGGAGCAGCTTTTTTTACGGGAGCAGCTTTTTTTACGGGAGCTTTTGCAGCAGGTTTTGCAGCAGCCTTAGCGGGAGCAGCTTTTTTTACAGGTGCTTTGGCAGCGGGTTTTGCAGCAGCCTTGACAGCTGCTTTCTTCTTTGTTTTTTCCGCCATAAGTCATAGTCTCCTTAAGTTATGTTTTTCGTGGCGACTCTAAACGATTTATAAAAAATACAGGGAAATGTAGCATGCATTTTATAAAATATCAAATCAATATGGCAGAAACTTTGCTAAATCTTTCAATTTTTTCATGCATTAGTGTGACTTTCCGGTCTGTGACGCCGTATTTTGCAAAAAAAATGGCAGAAATATTCCCGATAAACCCTCTCTTTTACAGAAAATCAAAAAAAAATTAAAAAAAATGCAGTTGTCTACTTGAAAAATGAGTAAAGTTATGCTTTCTTTATACAGGTCATTTTTTTCGTCTATCCGTGAATGACCGGCAGACGGTTGCCTTTAAGGTAAGGTCCGTCTCGCAGATGTACGGATAAATTTCAGAGAAAGGATTAATTGGAGTATGGAAAAATATTACTCAAAAACTCACGAATGGGTAAAAATTGACGGCGATGAAGCAACTATCGGAATTTCCAACTACGCCGCAGATGAGCTGGGCGACATCACGTACGTCGATTTGCCGAAAGAAGATACAGACATCATTGTCGGTGACTCTCTCGGAAAGATTGAATCTGTTAAAGCATCATCTGATTTCTTTTCTCCGGTCAGCGGTATCGTGATCGCGACCAACCGTATCCTGGATGACGATCCCGGTATGATCAATGTTTCCGCCGAAGAAAAAGGCTGGATCTGCCGTTTGGATAATATCGATCTTGCTGAAATCGATGATCTCATGGAAGAAGACGAATATCTGGAGTATATCGAAACTCTGTAACTTTATACAAAACGGGAGCCGTTATGCTGGATGATCATTTGCCCGGAAAGCGCGCAAACATGAATGCAATGGAAAGTTATACGCAGGAAGAATCCTGGCGTATTTTCCGCATCATGGCTGAATTTATTGATTCTTTCGAAACCATGTCCGAATACGATAAACTTGTCGCAATCTTCGGTTCCGCAAGAACCAAAGAAGACGATCCCGTTTATCAGGATTGCGTCAAACTCGGCGAAATGCTTGCCGAACGCGGATACGGTATCGTTTCCGGCGGTGGCCCCGGCATTATGGAAGCTGCCAACCGCGGCGCACATAACAAAGGCGGTGTTTCCATCGGTCTGAATATCAAACTGCCGAAGGAACAGCATTTCAATCCTTATCAGAGCGAATCGCTGGATTTCCGCTACTTCTTTGTGCGTAAGGTCTGTTTCCTCAAATATTCCAGCGCGGTGGTCATTTACCCCGGCGGATTCGGCACCCTGGATGAATTGTCCGAAGTCCTGACTATGGTTCAGACGAAAAAGGTCAATCACATTCCGCTGGTTTTCGTCGGCAAAAAATTCTGGTCACCCCTCATCGAATTCTTCCGCAATACGTTCCTTGCGGAAGAAATGATCTGCCCCGAAGATATGGATTTGTTTACGGTTGTTGATACCGCAGAGGAAGCATGTGACTATATTTGCGACTGGCACATCCGGCACGGCATTCCCTCCACCATCAAACTTCAGAACGTGTGAATGGTGTACAAGTCTTTGTAATATCCATTCAACGCCAGCAGTTCTTCGTGCGTGCCCTGTTCCACGATCTTACCCTGTTTCATGCAGCAGATAAAGTCTGCTTTCTTGATTGTGGACAGGCGGTGCGCGATGATGATGGTTGTTCTGCCATGGCATAACGCTTCCATAGACTGCTGCACAAGATGTTCGGATTCATTATCCAGCGAGCTTGTTGCTTCATCAAAAATCAATACCGGCGGATTCTTCAAAAATACACGGGCAATGGAGATGCGCTGTCTCTGCCCGCCGCTTAAACGGACGCCGTTTTCTCCGCAATTGGAATCAAAGCCTTCGGGCAGCGTCTGGATGAAATCATAAATATTGGCCCGTTTTGCCGCCTCAATCAATTCTTCTTCTGTTGCATCCGGACGGCCGAACAAAATGTTTTCCCGGATCGTGGTATCGAACAGGAAGGGGGTCTGTTGGACAATTCCCACCTGGGACCGGAGGAACCGCTGGGCAAAGGAACGGATATCGGTTCCATCCAGACTGATAGAACCCTCATTCACCTCATAAAATCTGGGAATCAAAGATGCCAATGTCGTTTTTCCTGCGCCGGATTCCCCGACCAGTGCGACGGTTGCGCCGCCGGGAATATCAAGAGAAATGCCGCGGAGAATGTCATCGCTCACGCCGCCGTTTTCCAGCTGATAACGGAAAAATACATTGTCGATTTTGATATTGCCCTTGATGGGTTGGGGTAACGCAGTAATGGCATTGGGCGCATCGCTGATTTCAGGTTCCAGTTCCATAATTTCATGGAACCGTTCAAACGCTGCCAACCCCTGCTGATACTGCTCAAAAAATCCGGTCAGACGCATAATTGGCATGATAATCTGCCCCGAATACATGTAAAAGGTGATGAGCTGTGCCACATTTGCTTTTTCCAGATAAATCAGAATAATCCCGATCGCAATAAACAGCAGGTTTGCCCCCCGGGTGAAGAACATCATCCCGGAATGGAACGCTGCCAGTGTGGAAAATACATTTTCCCGGGCACTGCGGAATTGATTATTGACCACGGCAAATTTCTGCGCTTCATGGGGTTCGTTGGCATAGGATTTGACTTCCCGGATGCCCTGGATGGAGTTTTCCACCTGACTGTTGATCTCCGCTACTTCTTTTCGTACCCGGCGGAAATTGGCACGCATGCGCGGCTGAAAAACCATGGTCCAAATCAACACCATCGGCATGGGCAGCAGAAGGAACAACGTCAGCATGGGGTTGATCCATAACATAATTCCCAAACCGCCGAACAGTGTCAACGCTGCCGTCAGAATGTCTTCCGGTCCATGATGTGCCACTTCTGAAATAAGGGATAAATCGTTGGTGATGCGTGACATCACATGGCCCGTTTTGGTTCTGTCGAAATAAGAGAAGGACAATTTCTGCAGATGCGCAAACAAATCATTGCGCATATCCGTTTCCATACGGACGCCGAGGACATGGCCCCATCTGGTCTTGACGTATTCAAAGAAAATATTGAGGAAGGTCAGAATCAGAATTCCGCACAGGGAACAGATCAGCAATCTGGTATTGCGTGCCGGCAGATAAACCTGCAATGCCCGGTAAAAAAGCACAGGCAGAACGGATGCCACAAGGGGTGTCAGAATCACGATGGAGAAGTCCAGCACCAGCAATTTCTTGTGACGCGGGTAATAAGACGCAAATGAGCGTATCATTGCCCATTGTTCCCGTAATGTGAATTTTTTCGTTTGTTCGTTCATTTGCATTGGCGGCGGTCCCGGTCTCATACTTTACCCTCCAGAAATTCTTCCAGTTTCATTTTATCATCTTCCGCAAACAGGGGATTCAGAATCAAATCAAAATCACCTTCCATCAATGCCGGCAGATTGTGTGCCGAAACGCCGAAACGGTGATCCGTCACCCGGTTCTGCGGAAAATTATACGTCCGGATGCGTTCACTGCGGTCACCGGCCCCGATCTGAGCACGTTTTGATGCCGCATGACGTTCCGCTTCTTCCCGCCGGATCTGTTCCAGCAGTTTCGATTTCAAAATACGCAGCGCAATTTCCCGGTTCCGGATCTGGGAACGTTCCTGTTGACTGGCTGTTACGATCCCGCTGGGAATGTGGCGGATACGTACCGCTGAGTCCGTGCGGTTCACATTCTGACCGCCGGGACCGGATGACCGGAAAGTGGAAATTTCCAGGTCTTCCTGGCGGATTGGTACATCATCCGTTTCCGAGGCTTCCGGCAGAACGCTGACGGTTACGGTGGATGTGTGAATTCTTCCGGAGGCTTCCGTTGACGGCACCCGTTGAACGCGGTGGACGCCGCTTTCATATTTCAGACGGGAGAAGACATCGGCACCGGAAAGAGAAAGAGTGACTTCCCGCAAACCTCCCAGTTCGGTATCGGATTGATCCAGCACTTCCAGTTTCCAGCCGCGCAATTCGGCGTATTTTACATACGCGCGGAAGAGGGAGGATGCAAAGAGAGCGGCTTCTTCTCCGCCGACACCGGGGCGGATTTCCATAATAGCATCTCTTTCATCGCCGGGATCGGCCGGGATCATGGCAAGGAGCAGTTCCTGTTCTCTGGCAATGGAATCGGTTTCTTCCTGTGCGATTTCGCTTTCGATAACGGCACGGAATTCGGGATCCTGTTCGCTGAGCAGGAGTTGCTTGTTGGAATCAATGGCATCCAGCAGATCGCACCATTGATCATAAAGGGAAAAGAGGGAGGATAAACGGACACGCTCCCGGGAAAGTCTTTGATATTCTTTCGGATCGGAATAGGCATCCGGTGCAGCCAGAGAACATTCGATTTCAGAAAATCGGCTTCGCATAGCTTCGATGCGGGGAGCCAGTTCATCTCTGTTCATATCACCCCCAGGGTTTTACAGGGAACCTCTATCAATTAAAAACGGCGGTTTTTCGCATTTGAGCAAAATCTTCCTGCATTATCTTTTTGCTCATCTACAGAAAATCCATCCGTATTTAATGAAAAGATGTTCCCTCTATAAAAGAATATCCGGCACAGAGACGAATTGAATTCATCTCCGCCCGGATCATCTGATAGAAACAACAGCAAATTATTTTGCAGCGTTCTTTTCGTAACGGCGACGGAATTTTTCCACGCGGCCGGCAACGTCAACCAGTTTCTGTTTACCAGTGATAAACGGGTGACATTCGGCGCAGATACCGACTTTCTGTTCTTTACGTGTGGAGTAGATGTCCCAAACTTTACCACAGGCACAAATGACCTTGGCAGGACCGTACTGCGGATGGATGCCTTCTTTCATTTTCAGTTTTCCTTATATTTATTGAAATTTCAGATTTGCATTTTGCTTGTTCCGGGGATACATTAAAGTATACGGAATATATTACTATATCATCATTTCCGGATTTTACAAGTTTTTTTCTGAAAAATCAGGTGTTTTTTCATGGCTTTTTTTCGTAACAACCGTTTTTTATACTCATTTCTTATCGCCGCAGCCGGTGGTATGATGGCCAGTTCCGTTTGTTTTGCCCGGACTCCTGACCATGTCCTGGCGCAATCGATCCTGAAAAATGAACCCGGTTGGAAAGTGCGGCTGATTTACGGACATGGTGCCGCTATTTCTCATGAAGTCGGGAAAATTCCCCAATGGAAAAAGGGCAGTTACGGCGAGCCTTACTTTATTTCTCTTGCTCAACTTTCCGATAAAGCTTTATATGAAAAGGTCAAAAATGCCGAATCCGATCTCTCCATTCCTTTCATGCGCATCAAAGCATGGATGCTCTGGCATGGCAGAGGAACAAAGAGAAGCACCGGGCGTGCTGTTCAATTGTGGCGGATCGCAGCCAAAGCCGGAGATGAAACTTCCACCGATTTACTCAGCCGTCTGCCCCGCACCCATCTGGAAGACCGGTTCAAGAGAAAGTATCAAACCATGAAAACGGAAAGACTGAATGATTTACCGTACGGAAAAGATCTTTTTATTCCACGGATTTATTTTGAACCGGAACAAGGTATCACCATGGTACAACTCGGAAAAGCAGAACCGGTCTCCGCTTTTCTGGAACGGATCCTTCTCCTTTGGAAACAGGGCAGAGAGGTCAATCTTTTACTTGCCCCGGAGGATTGAACAAATGGAGTCTGTCAGATGCGGCACATCCAGTCCTGCCGTTCTGCGTAATTCATCCGTTGAGCCGTGCGGTACCGGCGTTTCTGTTTCCCAGCCGAACGAATGTAATCCGTGATGAGGAATCGGCATCAACGTTTCCGCCGCAATGGAGCCCAGTCCGCCGGTCAATACATGATCTTCCAGCGTCACAACCGGCATTTTTCTTCCGTATTCGCGTAAAGCTTCTCCATCGAACGGTTTCAGATAACGGGCATTGACGACGCAGCAGGAAATATGGTGTTCCTGCTGCAAGCGTTCCGCCGTTTCCAATGCCGTGTATACATCTTTGCCGTAAGTCCAGATAACGATATCGCTGCCCTTGCGGACCACTTCGCTTTTTCCCCATTCCAGCGGCGCATGATGACGTCCTTCGGTCATACCGGAATGTCCTTTGGGATACCGGATGAGGACGGGTGACGGATGATTTTTCATCACATCGGTAAGCATGTTTTCCAATTCCATTTCGTCACATGGCGCAAGAATGGAAAGGTTTGGCATAGCGCGGAGAAATGCAAGATCATAAATGCCGTGATGCGTCGGACCATCTTCCACGATGCCTGCCCGGTCTGCGCAGAAGATAACCGGCAGATTCTGTAAACATACATCATGAAAAATACAATCAAATGCCCGTTGGAAAAAGGTTGTATAAATGGCAACAACAGGGCGTAACCCGGCGGCAGCCTGTCCGGCAGCGAAAACAACCGCATGTTCTTCTGCGATGCCGACATCATAAAAACGTTCCCGGTATCGTTCCGTAAATTCGTTGCTTAAACCGCAACCGGAAGCCATGGCGGCAGTGATGATGGTCATATTATTATGCTCCGCCATCAGTTTTTCAACCGTTTTCCCGAATGCGGAAGAGAAGGTCGGCTTTGCTGTGCCCGTTGCACGTTTTGTGCCTGTTTCCGGACAGAATTGGCCGACACCGTGAAAACGTTCCGGTTCCGCCAACGCATAAGAACAGCCATGTCCTTTTTCCGTAATTACATGGACAATGACCGGACGGTTGAATTCTTTCACCCGTTCAAAGGTCTGAATCAAACCGGGCAGATCGTGACCATTCACCGGCCCCACGTACCGGATGCCCAATTCTTCAAAGAAAATACCCGGCACAAAAAGGTTTTTTGCCGATGCTTCCAGATTTTGAATGTTGCCGATCAAATCTTTCCCCCCCGGCATCCGCTGAAGCATCATCTTGGCAAACGCCTTGAACCGGTTGTAACTTTTGCCCGTAATCAACTGGTTCAGATAATTCGGAATTGCTCCGATGCTTTTGGAAATGGACATCTTGTTATCGTTGAGGACCAGGATCATTTTTTTGCAGGTACAGCTTAAATTGTTCAACGCTTCCAGAGAAATTCCGCAAATCAGAGAGCCGTCACCGGTAACGGCAATGGTGTGGGAATTGTCTTTCTTCTGCAATTCATCGGCAGTGGAAAAACCCATGGCGGAAGATATCGCAGTCCCCGCATGACCGGCGCCGAAACAATCGTGTTCCGACTCATCCCGCAGCGTGAATCCGCTCAACCCTTCAAATTTACGGATTGAGGAAAAACTTTTCAGGCGGCCGGTGAGTAATTTATGCGCATAACTCTGGTGTCCCACGTCCCAGATAATATGATCCTGCGGCGTATTGAACACCCGGTGAAGGGCAATCGTCAACTCCACCACACCCAGATTGGGCGCAAGATGTCCCCCGTTCTCGGATACCGTTTTGATAATCAGCGAACGGAGTTCTTCGGCCAAAGGATCCAGCTTGTTTATCGGGATCTTTTTCAGATCGCCGGGGGCATGAATCTGTTCCAGTATGGATGCGGTGGTTTTATCCTGCATGATATTTTATTCTTCAATAACAGCAATTGCAATGGAGACTTTTCCGAAGGGCGCACTGACCTGTACTCCCGCCGCACGGTCACGGATCCGCGCAATCGCTTCCCGTGCCATATCAATACCGCATTGCATCTGACTTTCTTTATCTTTTGCCGCTGACATACGTTCAATCACGCTGTCCGGCACAACAACGCCGGGAACCTGTGTCCGCATGAATTCTGCATTGCGCAAGCTGGCAAGCGGCCAGATACCGGCAATCAGCGGTGTCTTTTCCAGTTCCGGAATCGCATCCATGAACCGGAGCAGTGCATCCACATCAAAGACAGGCTGCGTAACGATATATTCTGCACCCGCCTGAATTTTTTCTCTGGTACGGCGGATTTCCCGTTCCATATCAATAGCATTGGGGTCCGCACCGGCACCGATAACGGCACCAGTCACTTTCGCAATGGCTTTTCCTGCCAGGTCAAGACCATGATTCAAACGGTTCTGAAGACTGATCAGCCCGATGGAGTCAATATCGAATACACCGGATGCAAAAGGGTAATCCCCCAGCTTCGGCGGGTCACCGGTAATAAACAACAGATTGTTGATACCCAATGCTGCACAGCCCAAAAGATCGGATTGCATCCCGATCAGGTTCTTGTCACGGCAGCACTGGTGCAGAATCGCTTCGATCCCCGCTTCCGCCTGAATACGGTAAGCTGTCACCATCGGAGATACACGACTGCTTGCACGGGGGCCGTCGGGGATGTTGATTGCATCAAACCCGGCGGCGCGGCACTGTTTTGCTTTTTCAATCGTCGTTTCAAGTTCATATCCCTGGGGCGGGACAACTTCCACATTCCGGACCCATTTACCGGCGGCAAGTTTCGCGGCAAAGGTGGAACGTTCCCCGAAAGGAACGACTTCCTGTTCTGCCGCTTCCGGTTTCACACTCAAAAATGATTCCGTGGTCTGCATGCGGGTCATCGGGTTCACACTCCGTGCCATATCCCGGATGTGATCCGGCGTGGTTCCGCAGCAGCCGCCAAGCCCGCGGACGCCCAGGGCAAGGTAACGGACGCAATACGTTGTGAAGTATTCCGGACTGCACATGGCGATCATACGGCCGTCCACATTCTGCGGCGTACCCGCATTGGGCTGTACGATGACCGGATAGGAGCTTGCTTTGACCGCTTTTTCCAATACAGTAAGAATCTGATCCGGTCCAAGTCCGCAGTTCAAACCGAATGCGGAGGGCTGACGTTTGGAGGCTTGCAATGCGGCAAGTACATCTTCCATTGATGTGCCATCCTGCAGTGTACCGTCTTCCCGGAACATGAAGCTGATGACGAACGAATAATCTGCATTGCCGGAATTCACTGCGGCAAGAATGCGATCCAAATCATTTTTTGTGCCGGTTGTTTCAAACAGAATAAAATCCGCACCTTCGGAATACAATACTTCCGCCTGAGCCTGAAGCATTGCCGCTGCTGATTCCAGCGTTTCCGGTGATTCCGCATCACACAAAGGTCCGACGGAGCCTGCAACCAGGAGAGATTGACCTGCCACTTTACGGGCAATACGTACAGACGCACGGTTGATTTCTTCCATCTTGTCGCCAAGACCGAATTTTGTCAGGTGACGCACATTGGCACCGTATGAGTTGGTGGTCAATACTTCCGCACCGGCATCTTTATATTTCTGATGGATCTCCTGAACGGTTTCGGGGGAAGCCAGACACAGATTTTCGTAGGATGTATTGACGAAGAATCCGCGTTTATAGAGTTCTGTACCCATGCCACCGTCAAAGATCAGGGTTTTGACTTGTAGTTGTTCGTTGAAAATATTGCTCATGATTTGCTGTTGCTCCATGATGTTTATATTATTTCTCATACCATAAAATACAGCATTTCAGCAGGAAATCAAACGAAAACTAAAAAAAATATGATCTTTTTTCGATTTTTCACTTGATTTTTTTCAAAACGGGTATATATTAATGACATCAACAGAGGTTTTGCCTGATGGTGTAACGGTAGCACAACTGATTCTGGTTCAGTTTGTCTTGGTTCAAATCCAGGTCAGGCAACCATTTTTTTTGCCTTCGCAACAGATCCCCCCGATTTTTGATACGCACAACACATTCATAATTTTGTTTTAAACCTTTTTTGTGTCATTGATACGGAGAGGTACGGAGGGTTACGGAGAATTACGGAGGATCACACCTAAGACCCATGTTATATTGTTTTTGTCAACACAGAAAATTAATGCCTCATCGACGGTTTGTTCCATAAAACTAAATCTCCTTTGTGCTTGATATCTCTGGTAATTGATATATTTTCAATTTGAAGTACCCCCAATCTCGCAAGCCATAAGCCTGTTTTATCAACCATCGGATCTTATTATTGAATCCTTCCATTTGCGCATTGCTGATATGTCGAAATGTCCAAAATGAAACTATGCCGTCCAGTTTGTCACGAATCGTTCTTGCCATTGTTTTCATTTCTGAAATTTCGGAACGTTCTGCTGCTTTACACCAACGCAAAAAAGCG
>JAZUCU010000030.1:0-113205 GCA_045639325.1 Victivallales bacterium | reverse complement strand
CAAATAAAAAAATTAACTTTTTTCGATATTTCTCGTTAAGAAAATTGCCGGATACAGCATTGCCGGTCTTGGCAATATCTCATAAGAATTCGATGAACCCTGCTTGTCGCGGCGTAATGAAATGAAGCCGGATCACGGCGTAATGAAAAGAAGACGGAGCTTTACTGTGCCGTGCCGTTGGCACTGGTTTTAGATTTATCTCTGCATTTACGGACAGATTAGTTTTATGTGCGCCATCGGACTTTTTCAAATCCGTCTTTCAATTTTCTTCTATTTTCTGCTCAGTTCTAACACAAACCGTCGAAGAACCCTTTATTTGTAAAGGTAAAAGCGCATTTCTGTTTTTTGCAGAGTGCGCTGCTTCCGGGTGTGCGTTTACGTTTTCAATTATCACCCGCAAATATATATTCCAAAAAGCGATGCTTGCTGCTTGACATTTTATTATTCAGTGATAAATTATTACGAAATAAAGAATTCACGGAATTTGAAATTCAATAAGCAAGCCGTCACCAGAATAGGAGCTGCAAAATGTTATATGGTAATGCTGTTCAGAATTATTACGTTGATGAAGTCCGGAAGATTTATGCGGAAAGAAAAACCCGTCTTGCGAAAATCAAAACGAAAAAAGATGCCGAAAAGTATGTGCAGGATGTTCGCGCTAAAATCTTAAAGGCATTTGATCTGCCAAGCGAAAAATGTCCTCTGGATCCGATTGTGACCGGGGAACATAAAATGCCCGGGATGACCATTCGCAATGTGGTATATTACAGCCGTCCGGAATATCCTGTTACCGGATTGCTTTTTGTTCCGGATAAAGCCAAAAAGGCACCCGGCGTATTGTTCCTGTGCGGTCATGCGCAAAACGGAAAGGCTTCCGGTGATTATCAGACATGTGCAATCACCCTTGCAAAACAGGGATTTGTTGTTTTGATGATTGATCCTGTCAATCAGGGGGAACGGTATCAATTTACGGAAGCTCAAAAGAAAAAATATTCCATCCACTGCTGCAATGCCCACAATTTCCAGGGTAAACAGCTTCATTTGTGCGGGGAATATTTTGGCGCATGGCGTGCCTGGGATGCAGTCCGTGGGATCGATTATCTTCAGACATTGCCCGAAGTCGACCCGGACCGTATCGGAGTCACAGGGAACTCCGGCGGCGGAACGATGACCACATTTGTCAATGCACTTGAAGATCGTCTGATCATGGCAGCCGCCAGCTGTTATATCACGACCTGGCAGCATGAAGTCGAAAATGAACTGCCTGCCGATATCGAACAAATGCCGCCGGACATGCTCAAATATGGTTTGGATATGGCGGATTTTGTCATTGCCCGCGCACCCCGTCCGACTCTTATCCTGGGGCAGAAAAACGACTTCTTTGATCCCCGCGGAACCATGGAAGCGTATGAGGATGCAAAAGCAATTTATTCCCTGCTCGGCGCAGAAGAAAATGTCAAAGTTTTCATCGGCCCGAACAGCCACGGATATCATGCAGCAAACCGCGAACAAATGTATGGATTTTTCTGTTTGCACGGACAGGGTAAAAAGAAAGCGGTCAAAGAGGATCCTTCCCTGGCTCCCTTACAGGAAAAAGATACCTGGGCGACTCCTGGCGGTATTGTAAAAAATCTGAAGGTCAACAAGCCGCTTTTTGCATTTATCAATGAACTTGCCGATCAGCGGATTGCCGGACGTAAAAAACTCAGCAAAAAAGAAATGCGGGAAAAACTGGCAGAGATCCTTCAAATCGGAAAAATCGAAGTTCCTTATTACCGCGTTCTGCGCCCGATTTATCATGCCGGTGAAAGATGCATTGCTTCCGACCGTTATGCATTGGAAACAGAACCCGGCAGGGTTATGAGTATGCTGAAACTCCATTGTCAGGATGCATTGTTCCATATTCCCGCTTGTGAAAAGGCGATCCTGTACATCCCTCATCTGGATGCGGAATCCGAAACACAGTCGATTAAAACAAAATCGGATGAACGGCTTTTTGCTCTGGATGTCCGCGGGATCGGAGAACTTATGCCCTCCGGTTGCGATCAGCATTGCAGAGATTTCTTTGCACAGTATAATTATGATTATCATTATGCATCTCTCGGCATTATGTACCGCCGTCCGATTCTTGGCGGAAAAGTGCGTGATATCCTTTGTGCACTGGAACTGCTGAAAGAGCGCGGCGTGAAAAATATCACACTGACGGCAGAAGGTCAGGGAACGGTTCCCGCCTTGCTGGCAGCGGTTCTGTCGGATATCCCGGTTGCGGTCAAATTGCATCATGCACCGGAATCCTGGGAATCCATGGTACGGAAAGAAGTCACATTCTGGCCGATTTCCTGTATGCTGCCCGGTATTTTGGGAATTACGGATCTGCCGGAACTGCGCAAGATGGTAAAAAATCTCACATGCACCATTGCGAAAGAACCGGCTTTATCGTAAAATAAACAACGGAAACGAGTATGCTGGAATGTAAAACTTTTACCGTTACCAACAGCGGACCTGTTACAAACTTTCCGCTTCACGTGTTCTGGCGTGATCCGCAGGAGGATACGCTGAAACATCAGCATACTTATGTGGAACTGGTTCTGATCCTGCAGGGACAGGCGATGCATCATTATAACAAGACATCGCACCCGGTCATTCGGGGTGATGTTCTTGTTGTTGCGCCGGGGACAGCCCACTTGTACCGGGATTGTTCGGAAGATTTTGCAATTGTGAATATTGTATTTCTTCCGGAACGTCTGCCGATTCCGTTGATAGATGTTCCCCTTCTCCCCGGTTTCGATGCCGTATTTCACGGAAAAGATCTGAATTGCGAGAAATGTCCCTTTATCCATCTTCCGGAAGAGGATTTTATTGAGATACAGAAACTTGCGGTACAACTTCATCATGATGATCAAACCCGTTCTTCCGGATACCGTTTTTCCATGCTGGGAACCGTTATGATGATGCTGAGCCGACTGGCAAAGGTTTATTCCCATGAACAGGGGCGGAATCCGCAAGTTTTTCTGCATATCAACGGGGTTATCTCCTATCTGAACCGTCATTTCAAAGAGTCATGCCCCTTATCAAAACTCTGCCAGGTCGGCGGCATGTCGCGAGCAACTCTTCAGCGGAATTTTCTTGTAGCGACGGGAACCTCACCCCGGCAGTATCAGCTTCAGTTACGGATTGCCGAAGCGATGACATTATTGCGCACTTCAGATAAAACGATGGATGATATTGCAGCCGAGCTGGGCTTTGGCAATAGAAATTATTTCAGCCGTCAGTTTCATAAAATTACGGGCAAAACTCCTGCTCAGGCAAGAAAAGACATTGAGCGTTTTTAGTCCGAATTTACTCATTTTCTACTTCTAAAAGAGAGATTTTTATTCCCTTTTCCGGCAAAAACTCAAGAATGAGCATTTCGGATACATAAATGAGTATTTTATGGTTGTTGCCAGAAAGAATATATGATATATTAAGATATCAAGAAGATTTAATCGCATACAAAAAGTACAAATCGTGTATTTTTGTGTGGTAGTCTCCTGTTTTACAGTAAATTCCAACTTATAGAAGGTGTATGAACAATGAAAATGGAGCAGTTTACCTATTGTATTCAAAAAAGTAAAAGTTCAAAATTTACGCTGATTGAACTTTTGGTTGTCATTGCGATGATCGCAATTCTTGCAGGAATGCTTCTTCCTGCATTGGAAAGCACAAGAGAAGCCGGACGCAGAAGTAACTGTGTCAGCAACATGAAACAAATCGGAGTTACCAATCAGCTCTATTGCAATAATTATAACAGTTATTCAACGACAACAAACGATTGGCGTGGACTTTTTTACCAGAACTATATGAAAAACATCAAGCTTTTTATTTGTCCTTCCATGCCGAAGAATCCGAGTTATCCTATTTATGTACAAAATAATAAACCGTACCGTGCGGACTATCATGTAAACATTTCTTCTGTTCCCCACAGCCATGGCTATGATGAGTCAGACCTGACTACCAAGAAAGAGTATTTCTTCCATTACAGAAAATGGGATACCATCAAGTTTGCGTCCCAGGTTAATGCGTTTGGAGAAATTCATGCTTATAACAGCGGTCTTCCCGTTCCGGCAGAACATTACCGTATCGACGGCGGAGCCAGCGATCCGGTCAAAAACATTGATAAACTGTATTTCCCCCACAAGAAGTCATTTAATTTTTCGATGGCAGACGGACACGTTGAAAACGTTACCAGAACCAGATTCAGTTATTATATTTCCATTATTCCGCGTATGGATGGTAAAAGTAAAGCCGCCGCTGACATTCATAACTTCTGGTTCGGATATCCTCCCGCAGCAAAATAAAAGTTGTAACCAAGGAAATATTTCATGAAAAACGGTCAGTTTTTTTACGATACGAACGGTCAGCATATCAATGCGCATGGTGGATGCTTTCTGAAACATGAAGGAATCTGGTACTGGTACGGGGGAACACAAAACGGAAGGTTTTGACGGCCGTTTCGCATGGAAGTATGGAGTGCATGTGTATTCCTCAACGGATCTGGCAAATTGGACAGATCATGGTTGTGCTCTTGCTCTTGTGGATGATGACCCGGAAAGCCCGATTCTCCGTGGAGAACGGGTGGAGAGACCCAAAGTTATTTATTGCGAAAAGACCGGCAAGTTCGTCATGTATTTTCACAGTGCCAACAAAGATCATTCCCGTGCCGATATGGGCGTAGCCGTTTCCGATACCCCAATCGGACCTTTCGAATTTCTGTATGCGGAACGTGCCGAAAAAGGCGTTTGGCCCATGGATGTGACTCGGAGAGACCAGGATCCCAAGCGGATCGCCGAGTGTCCGACCTGGGAGGATCGTACTCCGGATTGGCGTTACCGGATTGAACAGAGTGCAATTGTCGGGCGCGATTTTGAACGCGGTCAGGGCGTGCGGGATCAGACACTTTTTGTGGATGATGATGGGAAAGCCTATCACTTTTACACATCCGGCGATAACAGTACCATCCACATTGCAGAACTGACCGATGATTTTCTTCATCATACGGGAAAATATACCCGTATGGCGCAGGGACGCTGGCAGGAAGCTCCGGTTATTTTCAAGCACAACAACATCTATTATATGCTGACTTCCGGCTGCACGGGATTTCTCCCCAATGCCGCTCATGGTCTCTGGGCAGAAAATATCTGGGGTCCGTGGTTTGAGTTTGATAATCCCTGTCGTGGGGAAGATCTTGCCACCGATGCAGGACCGGAATTGACCTGGAACTGTCAGGGTGCTTGCGGATTTTTCTCCGGTGGAAAACAATACGTGGTATTTGACCGCTGGAACATGAAAAATTTCATTGACAGTCAATATGTCTGGCTTCCGGTTGAATTCCATGATAACAGGACATTCACCATCACCTGGCAGGATGAATGTGTACCTGAACTGGATTGATATCAAGAAAATAAATACCATAATCTTCCCAAAGTAATGGAGAAAGAATCATGACTCAAAAATTGAAGATTGCTATTATTGGAACCGGTTCCCGTGGAACAACTTGCTTTACAGAACTCTTAAATCAGCGCACCGATGTTGAAATTACGGCTTATTGCGATACCAACAGAAAACGCGCGGAAGCAGCTGCGAATCTGCACGGGATCAACCCTGCGATCTATTCCTCCATCGAGGATATGGCAGCCAAGGAAACATTGGATGGTGTCATTATCACCGTCCCGGACTGCTACCATCACGAATATGCCGTCAAAGCGTTGAATTATGGTTGGAATGTCCTGATTGACAAACCGATCGCAACTAATGTCAAAGATGGTCAGGATATTATTGAGACTGCAAAAAAGACTGGTAAAACCGTTATGATCGGTTTTAATTTGCGCCATCATCCTGTATTGATCCGTCTGAAACAGATCATTGAAGACGGCGTTCTCGGGAAAATCTTTCTTTGTGAAAACCGTGAATTTTACGGCGGCGGGCGTACCTACATGGGACGTTGGAACCGTCTTTACTGTTACACCGGCGGACTTTGGATCCATAAGGGAAGTCATGACTTTGATATTTTCAACTGGCTGCTCGGATTCCCGAAACCGTTGCGCGTGACCTCATTCGCGGCCGTCAACGTTTTGAATGAGGATGGAATTCCTTTTGAGCTGGAAGATGGACATGAACCGGGCCCGGATTGTACACGCTGCTATTACAGAGAAAAATGCGGCGACCGTTATGATATTGCCAAGAATGAATTGGCTTTGTGGGGACCGGAACAGATTGCAGAAGACGGCTATCTGAAAAACCGCTGTATCTATATCAGCGACAAGGATAATCATGATAACGGAATCGCTCTGGTTGAATACGAAGGCGGCATAAAAGCCAGCCACTTTGAATGTTTTATCGGTAATAAGGGCGACCGTCTTTATACGATTGTCGGCGACCGTGGTATCGCGGAAGTCAGCCTGACCAATCGTATCATCAAAATCACACCTCGCTGGGGCGGTGAAATCGTAACCTATCAGATTGGGGAAGCGGATGGCGGTCACGGCGGAGCTGACCCGTCACTGGTTGAAACATTCTGCAAAGTGTTGCGCGGGGAAGTGATTCCGAACTCTACCGCGGCACATGGTTTACTGTCAACCGCGATCGGACAGGCTGCGGAAATCTCCCGTCGGGAACACCGCATGGTTGAAATCGACGAACTTTACAAATAAGTTAATGTTCATATTACGATTTACAGAAAGAGGAAAACAATGTTTTTTGCTAAATTTGCAGTGGTTCTTCTGACTGCCGGAGCATTTCTTTGTTCTGCGGGGGAAGTTTATAATCTCGAACGGGTTGAGGATTGGCAGGAAAGATCACCCCTTACCCAGTACGCACAAGGTATTCTGCGCGGTCGCGGAAGACTGGTAGTCTTAACTTCCAAACTTTATCCTTATGACTCAAAAAAGACGTATAAATTCAAAGGTTTGTATCGCCAGCTTGTTGGAAGTGACAGCAATATTTTCCGTATCGGTATTGTTCAGTACGATAAAAATAAACGGGAAATGGAATTTGCATCCGGGCGAATCGTTCCGAAGTCCGATACTGTTCTTGTAAAGGCTGCGGCGGCAACCGATACTGCGATTTTTGTCAAAGACGCATCCGCCTGGAAACGAAACGCTCTCGTTGCGTATGCGAAAACTGTAAAACAGCTTTCGCCGAAAGATAATATTACGCTGAAACTGCGTTCCATTGAAAAGAGTGGAGACGGCTGGAAGATTTCTTTTATCGGTCCCATCAACGTCGATCTTCCTGCTGGAACCGCTGTCCGGCAGTATAATTCCGCCGGCAGATTCCGTTTCTGCGGAAGTGGAACAGATATCCAGGTTCTTGGGGATATGACCTGTACCAATTGGCATCCCCGAACAAAATATTTTCGTCCGGTTGTGATTTCCGGAGCAAATGGCATCAAGCCTGGGGAAGAAAGCCCTGTGTTTGAGATGAGATTTCCCAGAATTGAGGTGTCCGAATGAAAAAAATTGGAAAATTAGTTTCTGTCATAATTCTTCTGTGCGGAATGTTGGTTGTAAATGCTGCAGAAAAAAACTTTCCTGTTCTGAAAGATGGAAAATTAGTTGTTGAATTCATTACGCCGAAAGATGATAAAGCCTGTCTGGAAGCGTCAATGATCATCGAAAAATATATTTACAAGAGCTCAGGACAACGTGCAGACGCCATCGTTAGCGATGCAAAAATCTATTTTCAGATCGAAAAAGGCAAAATGGATCTGGAAGGGTTCCGTTTTTCCTTCCCTGCTCCCGGCAAGATGGTGATTTCTGCCGGCGGTCCGAACGGGATCAAATATGCAGCCCTTGATTTCTGCGAACGGTTCATGGGCGTTCGTTTTCTCTATCCCGGCCCTGCCGGAGAACATGTTCCGAAGCTCAAAGATTTGAGTATTCCGATGAAAGAATTTTCCGATGCACCGAAGTTCACGACCCGTACTCTGGGAGCCGGAAATAATCATTGGTCACGGAAACGGTATCAGGATTGGTTTCCGCTGCATCGTGGAGCCATGCCCTACCGTCTCGCGATCACGCACAATCTTTACAAAATGTTCCCGCCTTCCAAGTATGCGAAAACAAACCCGGATTTCTATCCGATTATCGACGGCAAACGGTACATTCCGCGTCCGCCGAGACTGGGCTTGCACTGGCAGCCCTGCATGACCAATCCGGCTGTCGTGAAAGAAGCGGTCCGGATGATTTGCGAAGCGTTTGCGAAAGATCCGGATCTGCGCACATGGAGTTTGGCGCAGAACGATGGCGATGGTTATTGTGAATGTGAAAATTGCAAAAAATTCTATCCGAATCCGGATGTCCGGCACCGTTTTGGTTCCAAGGACAGATCCATGCTGTATCTGCAGTTCTGTAACAAAATTGCAGAAGGCGTGACCAAGAAGTATCCGGAGGCAAAATTCGCAATTTATGCCTATAACCATACATCCATTGCTCCGAAAGACTATAAACTGCATCCGTCTCTGGTTCCTGTCATTACGTATGACCGTCTCAACTGGGTCGACCCGGAACGGAAGGCAAAAGATATGATCCGTCAAAGCAGCTGGTCTGCGATTGCGGACAGTGTTGCCTGGTACGATTATTTCTACAGCAACCAGTATGTCCTTCCCCGTGTGACCACACACCATGTAGCACGTCAGCTGCGGGAAGGTTACAAACTCCGCGTCCGTCATGTCTACATCGAACACCTGCCTCTGGGAATTTCCGGATTCGGCGGAAATGAACAGATTTGGGCGGAAGGACCGTTGTCATACGTGGTTCTCAAAATGCTTTGGAATCCTTTCCAGGATGAAGACAAGATTCTGGATGACTGGTACAAGACAGCAGTTGGTCCGAAAGCGGCACCTTATCTGAAACGTTATTTTGACCGTGTGGAAAATTTCTGGTTGAAACAGATGCCGAAAAGTGCCTGGTTTGCACGTTGTGCGAGAACCTATCTTGTCCCGACCTGGCACGATTATCTGACCGTCATTGACAAAGATTTCTTTGAAAAATCCGCAGAGGATTTGGACAAAGTCTGTGAACTTGCTCCGGCAGGTGATTGCAAGACCCGTGCAGAATATTTCCGTTTTGCGTTCCAGAACCGCCGGAACCGCTGTGAATACTGGCTCCAGAATCAGAAGGTCCGCCTTTATAGAGCGGAAGACTTTACAAAGGTCTTTTTCAAGGAAGATTTCAACAAAGGACTGAATGGTTGGGGGGTGTATGAACACCGCTTGTATCCCGGAAGATTTATCGCCCATA
Source organism: Victivallales bacterium (assembly GCA_045639325.1). Classification (GTDB taxonomy): domain Bacteria; phylum Verrucomicrobiota; class Lentisphaeria; order Victivallales; family UBA1829; genus RGIG8244. Next base: position 103,927 of record JAZUCU010000030.1, on the reverse strand, counting down.
CGGCAAAAGATGGATATAATAACAGTGGCGCAGTGGAACTTTTGTGCAGATCGGGTCATACCGGCGGAGTTGAAAAGACATTCCGCATTACGGATCCGAAGAATTTCCGAATTCAGGTGCGGTACCGTTGTGTGGGAACTACGGAGAAAGTGATCCCCTATATTTCCGCAGAATGGTGTGATGACAAAAATGAAATCCTTCATTCCGTTTTTTACAGCGATATTCATGGTGTTTATTCCGAAGATTGGGCAACTGCATCATTCAACTTTACGACACCCTATCAATTGCCGGGATATTTAAGAATCAGACTTTGCAATACCGGCAGTTCCAAAGGTAAATTGCAGTATGATGATGTAATCATCTGGGAAGCGCCGAAAAAATAAGTAAAGGTAAAAAAATGAACTGCAAATTTCTTCTATCACTGATTCTGCTGACTGGAACATTGATCTGTTCTGCCGCAGAACGGCTTTTCCCTGTCATAAAAGACGGGAAAGCGGTTGTGGAATTGGTTACACCGGATGACGATGATGACGGTGCTTGCTTGGAAGCGGCCATGCTCCTTGAAAAGTATCTTGTCAAAAGCACCGGGAAGCAGCTGGATTCTACCAATGGCCCAAAGATCGTTTTCAAAATTGAAAAAGGCAAAAAGCTGGATCCGGAAGGGTTCCGTTTCTCCTTTCCCTCTGCCAATGTAATGGAAATTACCGGCGGCGGCCCCAATGGGGTAAAATATGGGGTCATTGAATTTTGTGAACGTTTTATTGGTGCCCGTTTTCTGTATCCGGGCCCTTACGGGGAATATGTTCCGAAGCACAAAAATCTCAAGATTCCGATGAAAGCTTTTGCTGATGCGCCGAAGTTTTTTACCCGCATTCTGGATGCCGGCACCTGGCATGAAACCAAGAAAACATATTTTGACTGGTATCCGCTTCTGCGCGGGGATGCACCGAAACGTCTTGCCATCAGTCATAATCTGTATCACATGTTTGCACCTGCAAAATATGCAGTAAAACATCCCGAGTATTATCCCATCATCAAGGGCAAACGTTTTATTCCGGTACCGCCGAAAACAACCGTTCACTGGCAGCCCTGCATGACGAATCCCGCTGTGGTGAAAGAAGCAGTCCGGATGATTTGCGATGCATTTGCAAAAGATCCCAATCTGCGGACATGGAGTCTCGGTCAAACCGATGGCGATGGATACTGTGAATGTAAAAACTGCAAGAAGTTCTATCCTGTCAACGATGTTCCGCACCGGTTCGGTTCCAAAGACCGCTCATTGCTGTATCTTCAGTTCTGCAATAAGATTGCGGAAGGTGTGGCAAAGAAATATCCGGAAGCGAAACTTTCGGTGTTTGCCTATAATCACACTTCGTTTGCTCCGGATGGAATCAAACTTCACCCGGCACTGGTCCCGGTCATTACATATGACCGTCTGAACTGGGTTGATCCCCAACGCAAAGCGATGGATATGGAACGGCAGAAACGTTGGTCTTCCATCTCTTCTGAAGTTTGCTGGTGGGATTACTTTGCAAGTAACCGTTATGCCCTTCCCCGTGTAACGCTTCACCATGTAGCAAATCAGTTGCGGGAAGGCTATAAAATGCGTGTCCGCCATGCATTTATCCAGCACTCCCCGCTTGGACTCGGCGACAACCACAATGAGCAGATCTGGGCAGAGGGCCCCATGGCATATCTGACTTACAAACTGCTCTGGAATCCTTTCCAGGATGAAAATAAAATTCTGGATGACTGGTATCAGACAGCAGTCGGTCCCAAGGCAGCGCCTTACTTGAGAAGTTACTTTGAACGGCTTGAGAAGTTCTGGACAAAAGATATGCCGCGGAGCGATTGGTTCAAACGCTGTGCGAGAACTTATCTTGTTGGCACCTGGCATGATTATCTGTTTGAACTTGAACCGAAATTCTTTGAAAAATGCGCAAAAGACCTTGATATGGTCTGTAAACTTGCGCCGGAAGGTGATTGCAAAAAACGGGCAGAATATTTCCGCGCCGGATTCCAGAACCGCCGTGAAAAATGTGAATACTGGATTCGGGATATAAATGTCCGCCGGTTCAGTCCGTCTCTGTTTACAAAAGACTTTTTCTATGAAAATTTTGAAAACGGTCTTTCCGGCTGGACGATTCCCCCTGCGTTCAAGCAGAAAAATATCGTTTCCGTAATTCCGGAAGCAGGGAAATCAAATGTATTGTCAATTCGTTTTACTCCCATTCTGGAAGGCGGTTCAGTCGAACGGATCATTCCGGTCAGCATAAAAAGTTTCTACCGTATGGTCATCAGTTACCGTATGGTTGATACCGGTTCACGGACAAAACTCTTTATTGCTGCAGATTGGTGTGATGCAAAAGGCAACATTCTTGAGCCGATTTACAGCAGCAAGGCTTTGAGAAAAAACAGTTTCAAATGGACAAAGACGGCGTTGCACTTTACAACACCGGAAAAAATGCCTGCTTATCTCAAGATCCGCCTCGGCGCATCGAACAGTACAAAAGGAAAAATTCTGTTTGATGACTTGAGCATCAGCGAAATTCCCTCTGAAAAATAACTGAGACTGAAAAATAACAATAACAGGAGAAAGAAAAATGAAATTCAAAACAATCGCCGCCGCATTTTTTGCCGCCGGAGCAGTCATCTGTTCCGCTGCCGAAGTTTATGACCTGAGTGCACGGGAAGCATGGGAAAAAAGAGCACCGCTTACCGTCCATGGTAAAGGTGTTCTCCGTGCCAAGGGCAGAATTACCATCGTTTCAAAGGAGATTTACCCTTATGATGCGACGAAAACTTACACATTCAAAGGTTTGTACCGTCAGCTCCCCGGCAGCGGAAAAAATATTTTCCGTATCGGTATCATTCCGCTGGATAAAGACAAAAAGTTGATTGAATATTACACATCACATCCCAACACCGCAACAAACGCAATCCTGAAAAAGGATGCCGCTGCAACCGATAATTTCATCATTATCGATAAAGGTTTGAAATGGAACAAGAGCAGTCTGATTGCATATAATACAAAACCGGATCAGTCCGATCTCCCGAATAAAAACATTATCAAACAGGTTCCGCAGAGCATTGAACAGACTGCAGAAGGTTGGAAGATTTCTTTTGCAAAGCCCATCGGAGTTGCACTTACCGCAGGAACCGGTGTCCGTCAGCATGCTCAGGGCGGAAGATTCCGTTTTGCCGGTAATGTTATGGATGGTAAAGTTCTCAGCAACATGAAATTCTCCGGTGTCGATGTCGGAACAAAATATTTCCAGGTGATTATTGTTTCCGGTACAAGCATGAAACCCGGTGAAGAACCCCCTGTCATTGAAATGAGAAAACCCGCTATTGAGGTCAAATAATGATTAATTTCAAAAAAATATTTGCTGTAACAGCCCTGTTTGCGCTGTTATTCACCTGTTACGCCGGTGGATTTCCGGTAATCAAAAACGGTAAAACAATTGTTGAGCTTGTGCCGGATGAAAACGTGGCATGTCTGGAAGCCTCCATGCTCGTTGAAAAATATCTCAAGAAAAGTACCGGCAGTGATGCTAATGCAGCTGCCGGAGCTCCGCAGATTTTCTTCAAGATTGAAAAAGGAAAACTCGATATTGAAGGATTCCGTTTTTCCTTCCCCTCTGCCAACAAAATGGTAATCACCGGCGGCGGACCGTACGGAATCAAATTTGGTGCGTTGGATTTCTGCGAACGTTTTATCGGTGTCCGTTTCCTCTATCCCGGCCCTGCGGGAGAACACGTTCCGCGGCTCAAAGATTTGAGTATTCCAATGAAAGAATTTTCGGATGCACCGAAATATCTGACCCGCAGACTTGACAGCGGAAATCTCCATTGGTCCCGCAAATTGTATCAGGACTGGTTTCCGCTTCTGCGTGGAACTCCCACTCACCGTCTGGCAATCGGCCACAACCTGTATCACATGTTCCCGGTCGCAAAATACGGAAAAACAAATCCGGAATACTATCCCATTATCGAAGGCAAACGTCATATTCCGAAGCCGCCGAGAACAACCGTTCACTGGCAGCCCTGCATGACCCATCCGGCAGTGATTGAAAAAGCGGTCCAGATCATCTGCGATGCTTTCGCCAAGAATCCGGAACTGCGTACATGGAGTCTCGGTCAGACCGACGGCAATGGATACTGCGAATGTGATGGCTGCAAAAAGTTCTATCCCCCCAATGACGAAACCAATCTTCTGGGCAACAAAGACAGATCCTTGCTTTATGTACAGTTCTGCAACAGAATTGCAGAAGCCGTTACAAAGAAATACCCGGAAGCAAAATTTTCTATCTTTGCATACGGTCATACCTCAATTGCACCCAAAGGAATCAAACTGCACCCGGCACTGGTTCCGGTGATCACTTACGACCGTCTCAACTGGGTCGATCCGGAACGCAAAGCAATGGATTTGAAACGTCAGAAAGGCTGGTCTGACATTTCTTCTGAAGTATGCTGGTGGGATTATTTTGCCAGCAATACGTATGCCCTCCCCCGCGTTACCATTCATCATGCAGCCAATCAGTTCAGAGAAGGTTACAATCTGAATGTCCGCCATGCATTTATCCAGCATACGCCCCTCGGATTCCATGAAAAGATGTGGGCAGAAGGTCCCATGGCGTACGTTTGCCACAAACTGCTCTGGGATCCCTTCCAGGATGAAAATAAGATTCTGGATGACTGGTACAACACAGCAGTCGGTCCCAAAGCAGCACCTTATCTGAGACGTTATTTTGAACGTCTTGAAAAGTTCTGGACAAAAGACATGCCCCGCAGCTCCTGGTTCAAACGCTGTGCAAGAACCTATCTCGTAAACACCTGGCATGAATATCTGCTGGAACTCGACAAAGATTTCTTTAATGAAAGCACAAAAGACCTTGATATGGTCTGCAAACTTGCCCCGGCAGGTGATTGTAAGACCCGCGCAGAATATTTCCGGGCAGCGTACGAAGAACGCAGAATCAGATGCGATTTCTGGATCCGTAATCACAATGCACGGAAGATCGATGCCAAGAAATTTACAAAAGTCTTTTTCGAAGATAACTTCAATAACGGACTCGGTCAGTGGACGCTTCCTCCCAATATCAAACACAGCGGCAGCGTGCACATCGTTCCGAAAGCCGGATTTGATGGCTCCAATGCACTGGAACTCCGCTTCCTTCCGTCAATGAATGGTACTGTGATCGAAAAGATCGTTCCGATCACCCGGCCGGGTACCTTCCGCATGGAAGTGAAATATCGTTGTATCGGAGCAGCTCCGGAATTCGTCTCCATGATTTCCTCCGACTGGTGTGATAAAGATGGGAAGTCTTTGAACGCTGTACATTACAGCGACCTTCACGGCAAAGATAATTCCGGCAAATGGGTCACAATGGCATTCAACTTCACAACACCGGATAAACTGCCGACTTATTTGAAATTCCGGATCGGTTCCTGTTACAGCAGAAAAGGAACAATTTTCTTTGATGACTTTGTGATCAAAGAAATCCCCCAGAAATAAAGGTTCGTTTGTATGAATTTTAACAGCTCATTCAGAAGAGATCCCCGGACAAGATTTTACCGTCCGGTTCGCAATATTGTGTTTTCTGAAAAGGTGGAACGTGCGGAAATATTGGTGAACAGCACCGTTTTTCAGAACGTGATCCACTACCTGCCGGACCCGGTTGTTCTGCATCCGGGCGGAAGCATGATCCTGGATTTCGGAAGTGCATTCCATGGCGGGATCCGTATCAATCCCTATACAGCAAATGCTTCTCTCCGCCTGAAATTCGGGGAATCCGTCAGCGAAACGCTGGGGGCTTCCAATCAGGACAGTTCACGGAAAGATGCGTTCGTGGAATTGCCCAACTATGGCCAGTTTGAATACGGCAACACCGTATTCCGATTCGTCAGGATCAGCAATGAATCCGATCAGGATGTCTGGATACAGAGTCTGATCGGCGTCGTGCTGGAACGCGATTTGGATATCACGGGATCCTTTGAATCTTCGGATGAGCGGCTGAACCGGATCTGGACGACTGCCGTCCGTACCGTGCATCTCTGTATGCAGGACTATATTTATGACGGTGCCAAAAGAGACCGTGTCGTCTGGATGGGCGACATGCACCCGGAAGTAAAAACAGTCCTTTGCGCATTTTCCGATGCCTCCATCATCCGTGACTCCATTGAGTTTCTGATCCGTCAGACACCAAAAAATCAGCCGATCAATATGAACTACACGTATTCCTGCTGGTTCATTATCAGTTTGTGGGATTATCTTTGCGTCACGGGCGATTCCGGATTCATCCGGGAAAATCTGCCGTTTATCAAGGAAACGCTTGACATGTTCTGTTCCTATGTCCGGCAGGACGGTATGGAAGACGTCCCGCCGAGACGTTTCCTTGACTGGCCCAATGAGGATTCTCCGGAAGCAAAACATGCAGGAATTCAGGCATTGATGCTGTGGATGATGCAATCCGGCGAAAAACTTCTGAAGTATTTTGGTGAAGATGCATCGAAAGAAATCAAAGCTCAACAGCTGCTCCGCAGCCACATTCCCGATCCTGTCGGGCGGAAAGCTCCGGCGGCACTGTTGACCATTACAGGACTTGCCGACCGCCGCGATGTGCTGGAGCAGGATCCGTTCCGGGGTGTCAGCACTTTCTACGGCTATTATATGCTTCTGGCAAAACAGACCGTCCCCGCACTGGAACTCATCCGGAAATACTGGGGAGCAATGATGGATTTCGGAGCGACCAGTTTCTGGGAAGACTTCGATCTTGACTGGACCGAAAATGCTTATGGTATCGACTCCATGCCGGTGCCGGGCAAGAAAGATATCCATGGTGATTACGGCAATTACTGCTATCAGGGGTTACGCCACAGTCTGAGTCACGGCTGGAGCAGCGGTCCGGCACCGTTCCTTTCCGAACGGATTCTGGGCGTGCAGTTCCCTGCCCCCGGATGTGTGAGCATCAAGCCGGATCTCGGCGATTTGGAATTTGTGCGCGGCACTGTTCCCTCTCAGTTCGGCTTGATTCATGTTGAAACAGATAAATCCGGCAAAATCAAAACGGATATTCCTGCCGGATTAAAAGTCGTAACAGATTGACAGGTGAGAAAATGGAGCTGCACAAAATTACCCCGGAACTTGTTTTCGGACGTGGTTGGGATAAAACCGAACCCGCATTCGGGCGGCTCCCATCTCATGCAGAAAAAGTCCTGCCGGAAAAAGTCTGGAAAATGCGCCGGAACTCTTCCGGTATGTATGCAGAGTTTGTTACGGATTCTTCAAACGTGACTCTCCGCTGGGAAGTGGAAGATGATATCAGTGGAGAGCCGAACTTCAATATCTGCGCAGAAAGCGGTATTGACTTGTATGTGCTCGTCGGAAAAAAATGGCGTTTTGCCCTTACTCTGACCGCATCTGCAAAATGCAGCGAAGTCCCTGCGTTGGTTCAACTTTCAAAGAAAAAACGGCAGGTGCGCCTTTATTTCCCGTTCCGGAATTGTCTCCGGAATATCGAGGTACTGGTTGATGACGGGGCTTTTTTTGAATGGAGCACACCCGGCGCGATTTCTCCCATAGCCTATTACGGGAGCAGTATTATTCATGGCTCCTATGGTTCCCGGGCGGGAAACGGTATCACCCAGATTTTGGGACGTGCCTTCCATCGACCGGTTATCAATCTCGGTTTTTCCGGTTCCGCAAAACTGGAAGAAGGCATGGCGGATCTGCTTACAGAGCTGAATCCCTGCTGTTATTTGATCGATCCCTTACCGAATGCCGATGCGGCCTTGCTGGAAGAGCGGCTTGAGGTGTTTCTCTGCAAACTTTGTACGGCAAAACCGGATATTCCTGTTATTCTGCTGACCGATGCAAATCGTCGCAATGCATGGCTTTACCGGAGAAATCTTGTGGCACATAACCAAAAAAGAGAAACGGCAGAACGGATCGTCAAACAATTACAGAAAAAGTTTCCTCTTCTGACTCTCATTGATATGAAAAAATCAATGGGAACTGATTATGAGGGAACGATCGATGGAATACACCCGGACGAACTGGGTGTTTGGCGTTTTTCCACATTTTTGATCCGTGAACTGAAAAAAAATCCTCTGATTACCGAAACACTGCGGTAACGTTGCCCTTTTTTTCATCTCTCTCAAATCTCCTTGGGAATCCATACCGTTGAGAGCGTTGTCAAATGCTCGCAATTCTTTCCCGTATGGAAGTCATAATGACCACCGGAGAATGTAAAATCGCCATTCCGGTCGTAACAACCCAATAAGTCCTCAGTCAATTTTAACGATACCGTACGGGATTCTCCAGGTGACAACAGGACTCTTTGGAAACCAATCAGTTCAAGATAAGGACGCTGAATGGGCGCATCAAGGGCTGTCAAATAAAACTGAATCACATCTTCACCGGTTACGTTGCCCGTATTGGTGACTTTTACAAACAAAGTTTGATCTTCTATGCGGAAATCATCGTAAGAGAATTCAGTATAACTCATACCGAATCCAAACGGATACAGCGGAGAACTGGTCAAATCAACATAATCGGGGCGTTTCTCCAGAGCATTGTAGTTGACAGGCAACTGTCCTTCTGTTCGCGGCAAAGAAACAGGAAGCCGTCCGGACGGATTATATTCTCCGAGCAGAGTTTCTGCAATCGCCTGCCCTCCGAACATACCGGGATACCAGGCAAGCAGAATGGCATCTGCATGTTCTGCGAACTCATTCATTAACAACGGTCTGCCTTGAATGGGAACCACCACGATGGGCTTGCCGGTTTTTAACAATTCTGCAAACAATTCCAACTGCACGCCGGAATAATTCAATGTGGCTCGATCCGTTCCTTCTCCGCTCTCTTTTTCTGATTCTTCCGGCGAAAGGACTTCAGAAATAGCAGCCCCTGTAACGGTACGCGTCATGCCGGTTCCATATTTTGTGCTGGAACCACCGGGGAAGAACAGAATGATATCCGATTCTTCAGCAATTTTCAGAGCTTCGGCAAAAAGCGAACGATCAGTTTTCCGGATTCGGCATCCCGCAGAATAAGCGATTTCAAGATTCCATTTATCGGCAAGATTCCGGAGCCCGGCAAGGGGAGTAATCACATCACCTTCGCGCTGCGGTGCAGAGTAATCCCCCAACTGGTTCATCGGATTATCTGCGTTGGGACCGATTACTGCCAGTTTTTTTCCGGGCTTCAATGGCAGAATACCGTTATTTTTCAGAAGAACAAGACTCTTTCTTGAGGCTTCCAAAGCCGTTTCGCAATGTGCCTTACAACGATAAACTTCAAGAGGATTGCCGCCCGGGAATGGATTTTCAAAAAGCCCCATTTGAAATTTTCGTTTCAAAACATGTCCCACAGCACGATCCAGGGCTTCCATGGAAAGTATGCCTTGTTCCATTGCCTTCTTCAGGTTTTCCGCATGAAATTCCCATCTTCCGTTGTCGACATCGCACCCCGCTTTCAGTGCAAGCACCGAGCATTGTGTATCATTCACACAGACTCTCTGATATTTCAACCGCGGAATGGCACCACGGTCAGAAACAACAAATCCATCAAAATTGAATTTGTTCCGCAAAACTTCGGTCAGATAATAATGACTCCCCGTTACCGGTATGCCGTCGACACAGTTATAGGAACTCATCACAGAATGAGCACCAGCAGCAATGGCAGCCCGGAATGGACGCAACTGCATATTAAACATTTCGATAGGCCCGGCATGAACAGGAGCACTGTTGTGACCACCTTCCGGAGAACCGTGTCCGCAGAAATGCTTCAATGTCGGTTCCGTTTTTTCCGAACGGAGTCCCCGCACATAATTTTCGGCATAAACCGTCGTGAGGAAAGGATCTTCGGAATAATTTTCTTCGACTCTTGACCAGCGGACATCGCCAATGACATCCAACACCGGTCCGTGTGTGGCTTGAACACCGGTCGCCGCAGTTTCCCGCCCGACTGTTTCCCCGATTCGTTTCATAAGGTCGGCATCCCACATGGAACCGAGTCCGATTCCGGTAGGAAACACGGTCGTTCCGAGAGCCATCAAACCGTGAGAAGCCTCTTCCATGATATAGAGCGGAATTCCCAGTCTGGATTTTTCCAGGGTCAAACGCTGAAATGTCATGACAGCTTCCCGTACCCGTTCCGGCGTGATTCCATTTGACCAGTTAATCTGCGTCCACCAATCTGCGCGAAGGAGCACCGACATGGTTCCTGCGGGATAACGCCCCATGAACTCCTTCCAGGAATCCAGAACAATCATTTCACCATTTTCCATTTTGTAGGAACGGAAACCATCCAGCTTGATGAGCTGTCCGATTTTTTCCTCGATGGTCATTCTGGACAGCAGGTCTTCGGTTCGCTGTTCCGGAGAAAGGTTCGGATTCAGATATGGAAGCATAGAGTTTCTCCTTGCTGTATATTTTTTATTTCATTCATAAAAGCAGTTTTATGGTAATATACAAGCCCCCGAAAAAAAATCAACCTGTAAAAAGAATAACTACTGTATCCAGCTCAAAAAAAACACGATAAAGCAGTTTTACTTATCTCACACCTATATCTCATCGAGCAGTAAAATCCAGCCTTCCATTCCCCTCCCCTTTTGTGTGTACGAAAAATGATCAGCCATATCATCAAAAAATGAATGATGTTAAAATCTTTACACTTTGATACGACGGGATATAAACCACTATTTTATTACAATCGGTTCATGATCTAAAGACGCATAAAAACGTCTAAACGATTTGACAAAGCACAATATTTATGTTATATTAACCGAGCCGTCGTACAAGGTAACAAGTAACATAAAAGATGGTATATTATAAAAACATCTGTATAATCAGAGTATTTCAGGAGAAAAAGATGTGTCAGAAAAAAGTTTTAGTTCTCGGCGCAACCGGTGCGATGGGAAAATATCTTATTCCGAAACTCGCAGCTCAAGGATATAAGATTGATGCGGTTGCGTTGGATGATTATGATTTCGGCTGTTCAGTAAATCTGATCAAGGCACAGGCAAAGGATTTTGAATTCAGAACAAAACTTCTGCAGAATAAATATGACGGCATTGTAGATTTTCTCACGTATCCAACCCTTGAACTGGTTCTTTATCTCCCTGAATTATTGGAGGCCACAGATCATTATATTTATCTCTCCTCCTATCGCGTTTACAATGATACGGAAATACCGGTCCGGGAAACTTCGCCGAGACTTTTCGATAATACCGAAGATTTCCTGCTCAAAAATTCGGACGACTACAGTATTTACAAAGCGCGCGGGGAAGATATCCTCAAAAATTGGAAACGGAAGAATTGGACAATCATCCGCCCGGCAATCACCTATTCGCTTTTGCGGTATCAGCTTGTAACCCTGGAAGGTGCAGCCACCGTCGGGCGGGCAAAACTGGGCAAGACCGTTGTTCTCCCGGAAACAGCAAAAAATGTTCATGCAACTATGAGCTGGGCTGGCGATGTGGCTGAAATGATTGTGCGGCTGCTTTTTAACGAAAAGGCAACCGGCGAAATTTTTACGGCATCGACAAGCGAGCATCACACCTGGGGCGAAATTGCGGATTATTACAAGGACATCTGCAAATTGAATGCAATCTGGGTCGATCAGACCGATTTTCTCAAGATCGCCGTAACTGGATTTGAACGTTTCCCCTACACGGGCAGCTGGCAGCTGGTCTATGACCGTCTCTTAAACCGCATTATGGACAACTCAAAAATACTGGAAGCAACGGGAATGAGTCAGGGCAGCCTGATGAAACTTTATGACGGCTTGAAATATGAAATCGACCGTTGTCCGGCAAACTTTACCGACAACATCATGCAGAACAATATCAACATACGCATGGATGAATACTTGAAGAATATTGGAAGGATTTGAAAATGGAAAGAATAAAAGTGATTCAAATCGGCATGTGTCACGAGCATGCAATCGGCAAAATGGAAGTACTGAAACAGCGGACCGATCTTTTTGATCTGGTCGGTTATGTGGATGAACGCGATTTCTGCAATACTCCGCGCCTGCCCAATCCTAATAAACCGGAATATTACAGCGATGTAAAAAAATTGACGCTGGAAGAAGCACTTAATTACCCCGGACTGGAAGCCGTAACGGTGGAAGTCCCCAATAATGACCTTGTACCGATTGCCCTTCAATGCATGGAACGTGGACTGGCAATGCACATGGATAAACCTGCAGGACCGGATCTTGCTCTTTACAAGAAACTTCTGGATGGATGTAAAGCAAAGAACATCCCCTTCCAGATTGGTTATATGTTCCGCGGGAACCCGGCATTTCAATTCTGTCTGGAAGCAATTCGCGAAAAATTGATCGGGGATGTATTTCTGATTGAAGCCGATATGAATCACTGTTACGGTGGTGAAATTTATCAGGACTACATTGCAAAATTCAAGGGTGGTCTGATGTACAATCTGGGTTGTCACCTGATTGACTTTGTCGTCGCAGCACTGGGCCGTCCCGAGAAAATCAATTCCTTTTTGCGCTCTGCCCCCGGTTACCCGGATGAATATCAGAACAATTGCATGGCAATTCTGGAGTATCCCCATGCATTCGCACAAATTTACGCATGCAGCAAAGAAGTCTGCAATACCCCCGGCAGATCCATGAAAATCGCAGGAACAAAAGGAACGATCAAATTTACGCCGCAGGAACGGTTCGACGGAAAATCATTGGAATTGGAACTGACCCTTCCGGAAAAATCCGGTTCTTTCCCGAAAGGCGTCCATATTCTCAAATTCCCGCCCCAATTCAACCGTTATGACGTTCAAATGCAGGAGTTGGCGGATATGATACGCAACAACGGCTCCTCATCCTACTCCTTTGAACATGATTATACGGTACACGAAGCAGTACTGGCGGCATCCGGCTATATCAAGTATTAAGAACCTGCACCGGTTCATCAGATCTGAAAAAGAGATGAACCGGTGCTTTTTTCTTGCAAAAAATCAAAAAATATGACAATTAAATCTTGAAATTGTCAAAAAATATGATAGATTAAGGCATATACAGTATCCGTTATATCAACCCGGAAGAATTTTATGACTGAATCAACACCGAAAACACTATTGAAAATAAGGGAAGCATACCCGACATTTCATGGTAATTATATCCGCATAGCAAATTGCATTCTGCAAAATCCGGATTTGCTGATTCGTGATAAAGTTTCAGATGTGGCCGCAGCATGTAATTGCGACAATGCACAAATCATCCGCTTCAGTCAGAAACTCGGGTTCAAAGGTTTTTCCGATATGAAACGGGCGATTTCCCGCGACTTGATACCGCTGCAGACAAAAGTGGATATTGAAAGCGTCAACAAGGGAAGCGGGTTCGGTGCACTGCTGGAAAATTTCCGCCGTGATTACACGCAGACGATCAATGATACCCTTTCCGTCAGCAATGAAAAAGACGTATTGCATTTGGTGGATAAAATCAAAAAGGCCCGTAAAATAATGATTTGCGGTCTTGGCGCCTCCGGAATTGTTGCCGAAGACTTGCAGATGAAACTGGTTCACATGGGATATCCGGCATTTTTTCATGACAAGCCGACTCTCAACAAGATGCACTGCACCCTGCTTGATAAAAATGATTTGATGATTGCTGTATCATTCCGTGGAGAAAATCCGGAAATGATCCGTTATGCAAAAATCGCAAAAGAAAATGAATGTCCGGTTGCTGTAATCTGCAATTATTCCCAATCGGAACTTTCCCAGCTTGCGGACATTCTGCTGTTGACGAGTTCCAATGAAGATGATTTCCGAATCGGTGCCATGACCTCCCGGCTTTCCCAATTGATGGTGGTCGATATTCTCTCGGTCATGCTGGCCTTGAATGATATCAGAAAAACAGAACGTAATTTAGCAAAAACACATAAAGTATTAAACGAACAGAAGGAGATGAAACAATGAGTTTTATGTTCAACCCGTATCCCTATGTGGACCCCAACGCAATCAACTTCCCGGAATTCCCTGCGGAGATGACAAAATCCGTCGTCCGGGGCAACATCAAAATCGGTGCATTGCTTGCAGAAACCAAAGGTATTCTTATTGTTGACGGCTATGTGGGAACATCTTTCCCCGAATTGCTCGTCCGCATCGAAGAAGCCAATGCAAATGTCAAATTTTTTGACGTTGCAGAAGCCTACAAATCTTCCGAAGAACTGGATGCCATGCTGGCTGAAAGTCTGCCCGTAGACCGTGTGATCGACCCTATCCTTCTTTTCGGCAAAAGCATTCACCGCGAACTGGATTCCCTCTTTGATGCAGCGAAACTGGAAGCTCTCGCAGCAAAACTCCAGGCTGCTGCTAAAGAAAATGCACTCGTCGTTGTTTACGGCTGCGGTGCCGCTTGCGATACATTGCGCAAAATTGCAAACAAAGTCGCGTTTATCGATATGACTCCGATGGCTGTCACCGTCCGCATCCGCGCCGGTAAAGTCAAACCCCTCGGCGATAAATCAAAACGCGTTCTTTCCTACATCTTCCGCCGTCTCTACTATTATGATTACGAAATCATGATGTTGCACCGTAAGTGCCTGATGGACAACAATGCACTTGATTACTATATCGACGGCAACAATATTGATGACCTGCGTCTCATTGCATTCGCGGATCTGGAAAAAGTTTTTGCAGAAATGCTGCAGCGTCCCTTCCGTTGTACACCGGTTTATATCGAAGGTGTCTGGGGCGGACAGTTTGTCAAAAAACTGCGTAATCTTCCGGAAGACATGCGCAACTGTGCATGGGTATTCGATATGATCCCGAACGAAGTCAGTCTGCAGGTCAAAGTCGGTCCCTGCACATTCAACATTCCGTTCAGCACATTCTTCCGTCATTGCAGCGAAAAACTCATGGGTAAAGAAAGCGTCGAACGCTTCGGCTGTGTCTTCCCCATCCGTTTCAACTACGACGATACCTACGGCGGCAGCGGCAACATGTCCATTCAGGTTCACCCGCCCTGCAAATACAACCAGGACAACTTCGGCGAACCCTTCCAGCAGGACGAAAGTTACTACTGCGTCAAGACCGCAGGCAGCAAAACCTATCTGGGTCTGACCGATGATTGCGATGTGGAAGAATTCTACAAATGCATCGACAAAGCAGAAAAAGAATATGTGGGCTTTGATCATGACAAATATGTCAACTCCTTCCCGAGTGAAGAAGGCGACCAGTTCCTGCTCCCCGGCGGTACGATCCACGCATCCGGCCGCAATCAGGTCGTTCTGGAAATCGGTTCCTACACCATCGGCAGTTACACATTCAAACTGTACGACTATCTGAGAAGCGACCTGGACGGCAAGCCCCGCCCGATTCACTCCATCCATGGCAAAAACGTTCTCGTGACAGACCGCAGACGTTCTGCTGTTGACGGTGTTCTGCGCCCGAAACCGATTACGGTCCGTGAAGGCGAAGGCTGGAAAGAAGAAATTGTTGGTGAACATGATCTTATCTATTTCAGTCTGAGAAGATTCACCTTTGACCGTTCTGTTTCTGACAGCACCGAAGGCAAAAAATTCCATGTCCTCGTCCTCGTTCAGGGTGATGAAGTTCTGATTTATTCCCGCAAAGATCCGAAAAAATCTTATCATGCGAAATACATGGATATGGTTGTTCTCCCCGCAGATCTCGGCGAATATGAAATCCTCAACCTTGGTAAGACACCGTGCAAAGTTACAAAAACAATGCTCAAGTAATTCTTGCGGTCGACGCAGGAGGCACATTTCTGAAATCCGCCCTGTATCCGGCGGAAGGAAGCCCTGTGCCTCTTGCTGAGGTTCCGACCTGTTCCAACGGCAGTTTTGAAGAAATCAAACATGCATTTCAAACCATGTATAAAAATGCCGCGGAACAGGCAGGGAATGAAATATCCGGAATTGCAGTATCCACACCCGGGCCCTTTGATTTCCGTAACGGGATATTCATGATGGATCATAAATTCCAGTCGGTCAAAGGAAAAAGCATGAAAGAATTTTTTCCGGAAATGCCTATGACATTTCTTCATGATGCCAATGCCTTCATCGGCGGCGTCGTTCAAAATGAAACAGGCAGATTCGGCGGTATCACACTTGGCACCGGCCTCGGTGCAGCGGTCATGATTGATGGTGCGTTTCTCAATAATGACAAGGAAACACCACTCCATCCTTTATGGAACAAAAAGTTCCGTGACGGTATTGGAGAAGATTATCTTTCCACCGCAGCACTGATGAAAGCATGTCCGGATGCAAAAAGTGTGGAAGAAATAGCCGAACGTACGGATACCGATGCCATCTGGCAGGATTTCGGCAATGCACTTGCCGAGATTCTTACCGAATGGCAGGCGGAATTACAACTGGAAAAAATCTATGTCGGCGGCGGCATCAGCAAGGCAAAAGACCGTTTTATGACGGAGGCACTTGCGAAATTGCCATTGGAATTCGTAACAGCCGGAAATTTCAATCTTTCCGGAGCAATCAAGGATTTTTACAAAAAAAACCAATATAATAATTGACTTTTGCCATTTCAGGGTGTAAGTTTTCTCTGAAAACAAAATTTCCATGTAAAGGACAAAACCATGAAAAAGAATTTTACCTTAATTGAGTTGTTAGTCGTTATTGCAATCATTGCGATTCTTGCAGGAATGCTTCTCCCTGCTTTGGGCAGAGTAAAAGAAACAGCCAGATCTACCCGCTGCGTCAACAACCTGAAACAGCTCGGTCTCAGCTACACCATGTATCAGAACAGTTACGACAGCACAATTCCGCCGATTTATGACGGAACAACCGGCGTTGCAAAACAGTGGTGGTTCATGCTTCGCTGGGCAAATACACTCACAGAAAACTTCTGCGGTTCCAGCTATGAATGGATCCAAAATGGAAAAAGAGAATTGGCATGTGATGAAATGTACAAAGCTGCAACCGGATGGTTCAACTATACCGGCAATGCAACTCTTTTCCCGAACAGTACTTATGTAAAGCTGACAAGTCTCAAAGGCTCTCCCGGCCAGCACATGCTCCTCGCCGATGCTCCCAGATTTGACAACCACACCATGGCTTACCGTGTTCTGCGCAGCAAAACAGATGAAGTTGCCTGGACAATGGCTCATGGCGGCAAAAAATCAACGAATATGCTGTTCTGCGACGGTCATGTGGAAAATGTCAATTACAGACGCATTCAGTGGGATGCTGACAGCAGCTTCCCGTGGGGCAAGGAATAATATATGAAATCACTCTTCCAGATAATTCTCGCAGCTGTCTGTTTCGATCTGGCAGCTGCCGGGGTAATCTGGCAGGCAGACTTCAGCAAACAAGGCGAACTGGAGTGGAAAAAGATCCGCAATAATGCCAACGACTCATTTACAGTTGAAAATGGCGTTCTTGTTGCGGTCTGTTCCTCTCTCGGTAAAAAAGTCAACACGGGAACGGTGCACGAAATCGCCCTTCCCGATGTTGAAAGAGGCTCATTGCGTTTTGAGGTTCTTCCCAATGCAGGAGGAGGCCCTGTCCAGACTTACAATCATCTCTCCCTTATGATTCGTTTTAACGGTCGTTTAATTTCACTCCGGCCTGACTGGTGGCTTTACCATTATCAAGGAAAAAATCGGCGTCTTGCAGCTGTTCCGGATGGAAAATGGCTGAATTTCAAAGTTGATTTTGACCGCAAAGCAAAAACAATTTCATACTTTTTCAATGACATGGTAACGCCTGTTTTTTCGGAAAAAGATGTTGTTTTTTCCGGACCGGTCAAATTTCAACTTGGCAATTACGGTTTGACTTCCGGCACGATTATCAATCATGTCCGCAATGTCCGATTGGAAAAACTGGAAAAACAAGTTGCAAAAAAAAGAAGCGGTGCAATACTTCTGCGCGGGATCAATTTTGATGTTTACGATCTTGAAGGCATTGTAAAAACATTCGGCATCAAAAGTAAGCCCATTTATGTTGATGTTGCAACAAAAGTCAACGTAATTATGAAAAACGACTTTTATCTCACCAAAAGTCCGCTTTTTTCAAAGAACAGACCGGAACTGATTATTCTTGCAGATTTTCCGTTTAACGGAACACTCACGGAAAATGATATCAACGAATTGATTGCAGAAGTCAAAGGTGGTGCAAAACTCGTTATTCTCGGCGGCATGTTTACACTTAACCGCGGCGAATATAAAAATGCGGATTTCAACCGGATTCTCCCGGTACAGATCAAAACACCATGGGATATCGCCTACAAGAAAGAGAATTTTGCAGTCAGAGGGGCAAAAGGTGCAGTTGCCATGTATTACAAATGCCCCGCCGTCAAAGGTGCGAAAGTAACATTGAAGGTGGAAGATTATCCGCTTTTAAGTTCGATCAAATGCGGAGCCGGAACCGTTACCGTTTACAGCGGCATTCCCGGCGGCAGACCATCCGACAAGGGGGAAATGCTTCATCTGCAAAAACAATTCCCTGTCATCCTCAAAAAATCACTTACATTCTGAAACTGAACAGGAACAGAAAACATGAAATTACTTTATATTCTTGCTGCAGCTGCCATTTCCGTGCCGCTGACCGCTGTGGAGTTGAAAGACTCGCCGAAAGGAAAAGTCATCTCCAACAAACATTACGCCATCACCATTGACAATGTCAAAGGTGCATTGAAAACTCTTACCGTCGGTAAAAAGCAATACAGCATTTACGGCTCTCAGGAATTCCGTAAAAACGGTGAAAAGAAAAAATATAACGGCCAGCAGGCGTCGGTTGGATTCCTTTATAACGGCAACAATTCAAAACAGAAAATCACAGTTCTCAGCAAATCTTCTGAGAAGATCGAACTCCGTTGTGAATTGGATAAAGGCTTTACAAAATCCGAAATTTATTACACATTTGACAATTCACCGGTAATCAAATGCCGCATGGCTGTCAAATTCACAGAAGCCCCGTCTGATTGGTTCTATACTATCCGGCTCATGAATTTTGCGACCGAAAACAATGCTTATCTCCTGCCGGAAAAAAGTGCTCCTTCCGTGCCGAATGACTGGGCGGTTTACACCCCCGGCAACAATTGGAAATTCGCTTATTCCGTTGTCAACAAAGGCGGGATCGGTATTGCAAGCGGTGCAAATTGCCAGGGCATGGAATATTACCTCAACCGCAGCAAAGAAGGCTTTAATGATCTGACCGTAATCCGTGTCATCCCGAATCCGCCCCGCAAGCTCATCGGCAAAAAATCTGCAGAATGTACATTCAGCATCATCGCCGGCAAACTTCCGGAAAAAGAAGTTTTTGCAACGGTTCATTCCCTGAAAGCGGTTCCCGAAGTTTATGCAACCTCTCTCGAAACCGGAAAACTCATGGTCAGACCCGGCACAAAGAACAGCGTTACAGCTTCTCTTGTCAACACTTCCGCAACAAGCAAAAAGATCAATGTCAGACTTTATATCGACACAAAATTGGCTGACAGCAAAAAAGTTCATGACTCATCCGTAACCATTCCGGCTCGCAGTTCCGTTCCCTTCACCTGTGAATTTGCGACCAGTCAAGCAATGCGCGGCGGTGCGATGGCACGTCTTGAACTCAGCGAAAACGGCAAATTGATCAACAAGCAGATAAACTCCTTTGCCATCAGCGATTTTGCTCCCGAAAGCGTACGTTTTGCCTTCCTCAACGTCGGCAGCTGCAAACAGCCCGGCAGTGAAGATATGTGGAGTGATTTTCTGAAACGCAATAAAATCGGTATTATCGAATATTATCTCTGGATGCGTTCCACGATCCGCGGTATCACTCCGGAAGAGGAAACATGGCGCCCGATGACCGAATCCCCCGGATATTATGACAACATCATCCGCAAAAAATTCATTCAGAAATTTGTCAAACTCTGCAAGGCAAAAGGCGTGAATGTCATTTCCAGCATTAGCGGCCTTTACAACTACAAAGAAGCATTGAAAGAACCGGAACAGATTCTTTACTGCGATAACGGACAGCCCAGTATTTATAACGGCAAAATTTATAACAATAATGTCCGTCTGGCTACATTCAAAGTCCACGGCTATACAAAAGAATTTGTCGATTTCTGGGCAAATGATATGATCAAATCCTGCGAAATGTTCGGCTGGCAGGGATACCGTTTCGACTGGTACTTCATTCCCGATGCTCCCAACGACCCGCTGTATCTGAATACACCGAGTCCCGATTGGCGCGATATGTACGGCAAGACCGGTAAAGAATATTATCCGGAGCCGGATAAAACCGCCGTGGAACTTCTGAATCGTTATCGCTCCATCATGGAGAAAAACGACCCTGACTTTATCTATGCGACCAACATTCATGCAAACGCCAAGAGTGCAAAACGCAATCCCGGCTATCTCAAAGCCGCTTCCCGTAAAGCATTGCTCATTTATGAATATATGCTCGGCTTGAACAATAAACCGCTGCATACATTCAAATCCTGGAGCTCCGCTCTTGCCGATGACGTTCAGCGCGCCAGAACACAGGGTGGTCAGCCGACTGTTGCATTCGCCCTGCTGTTCCCGTCCGATTCCGTTTCCGGCAATCTGATTCAGTATCTGACATTTGCAGCCGGTGCAAAACACGGCGGTTCCATCGTGAACATCCGCGATCAGTATGTCAGAGACAACTTCATGACCCGCTATTCCGAATATTATTATTCTCCGGAATTCTTGCGGATCCCGGCAAAAGAACGCAACAGCCGTTTTGCTCTTGCACCCGCTTATAATGTGTTCTTCCGCCCGTTCATCTGCTCCAGAGAGAAAAACGGATTCCGCGAAGAAACACTCCATTTTGTCAACCTGCCGACAACAGGGGATGAAACCGGACAGTATTACGAAAAAGTCCCCGTCCGCAAGAATCTGACTCTGACCGTTACCCCGCGTAAAGGCGAAAAACTGGTCGAAGCATTTGCAGCAGTTCCTCAGACAATGCATACCGTCAAACTTGCAGTTACGGGTAACAAGGTCAAACTTCCTGCCCTTGACGATGCAATGATTCTGGTTCTCCGTTACAAGAAATGAGGTGGATAATGAAATGTAAAACCTTATTTTTCAGTATTATGACCTTTTGCATGGCATACAGTATCCATGCACAGAACAAGGTCATTTTCTCGGAAGATTTCAAAGACAGCGCATCCTTCAACAAACGCTGGCGCAACTGTTCCTCTGCGGATAGAAGCACCTATACCCCCGATAACAAAGGCCTTGTGGTCAATATCCGCCACAATCCGTTCCATGACGGATATATTGAATGTGATATCCCGCTGATCAAACGCGGTATGCTGGAATTCGATGTGGAATTCCCGGTACCTGCCGATGCACGCGGTATCGGGCTGTTCGTGGATTTTTATAACGTCAGTACCTTTTTCCATAACGGATGCGGTGACTGGAGATATTATTTCCCGGAACCGGAATCCAAGCGTATCGCCGGGTTCGGTATTGAACCGGTTGGACATCAGAAGATTGCCAATGTCAGCCGCACAGGCCGCTCTCATTACCGCATTGTTTTTGATGAAAACAAAGGCAGAGTGGAATTTTTCAAGGATGACATGAGTGATCCGGCGGCAATCGTCGGCAACCTCTCCATTTTCGGACATGACTTTTATCGCGGCGGCAAAATCCGGATCGGCAGCATGGGTTATGCTCCCAGACCTTACCCGACCCGTTTGATGAACCTGAAACTGACCGAACTTCCGGAAGAAAACAATACGGTTGCAAAACGGCAGGGCGTCCTGATTTTCCAGGGGATGACATTTGATGAACTTAAGATTTTTGAGGCACTCACTGCAAACGGCATCAAAAAAGAAACCTGTTCTCTTTATACCATGGAATCCACAAGCCATGCCATGATTATTGCAAACCGGCTTCTGTACAACAAGATGCCCGGGGAACAGCGGCTGAAAAATGCAGAAATGATTATTCTTGCCGATGCACCCGCAGGCCCCAAAGGTATTATTCCGGATTTTATTCTGAAAGACATGGTCGATTTTGTTAAAAACGGCGGACGTCTGATCATTTTCGGAGGTTTCTTCACGCTCGAAAAAGGTGAATATCAACGCACTCCGCTGGAAGAAATCCTGCCTGTGGAACTCGGTTCACCTTACACAACCGGAAAATTTGCAAAACTGACCGCATTGAAAAGTCTTGATAAAGATTATGATTGGATCAAATCTGCGGAAGCGTTCAATGTCCGTTATTACCATGACTTGAAAGTCCGTAAAAATGCTGTTGTCAAACTGGAAGCCGACGGAAAACCGATGCTGGTGGAATGGGAATGCGGCAAAGGCAGTGTCGCCGTATTTCTTGGCAAAAAAGCAGGTTATGGCAAGCTTTTCACAGATAATCCTCAATGGTTTAAACTTGCATCACAAATTTGCAAAGGAAAATAACAATGTCAGACATGAACGAAATTTACTTTGGAGCCGCATATTGCCCCTATGCAAAGAGTGGCGATATTCCCTCCGAATATTTTGAACGCGATATCATTACAATGAAAGAACTGGGCATGAACATCATCCGCCCGTTCGTCGCATGGGATCGAATCGAACGGGAAGAAGGTGTTTACGATTTCAGCAAACTTGACCTGCTTTTTGATCTCGCAGCAAAACATGATATGAAAATTCTGCTTAACCTCGGCGGCACTCTGACGTCATGGGCAGCCATGTACCCGCCCCGGTATCTGGTTCGCAGAAAAGATGTGCAGGAATTGAAACTCACCCCTTACGAACCGCCTCAATTCGGTCCGGTCCGCAAGTTGTGCATGGATGACCCCATCTTTTTGGAACGGGCAAAGATTTTCCTTGATCTCTGCGCGGAACGTTATTGCAATCACCCTGCCCTCGCAGCATGGAGTCTGTGGAATGAGCCATTCTATCACGGCGATGGCTGTTTCTGCCCGCTGACCATGGGTAAATTCCGCGATTTTCTGCGCAAAGAATATGATAATGACATTAACAAACTCAATGAAAAATGGGGCACGGAATTCCCCATCGATTATTTGAGTTTCGATGAAGCTGAACCGGGTGTGTATGTCTCCTTCTCCGGCGGCGGATACGGCCCCTGTGTCGATTATCTGAAATTCAACCGTTCCCGCGTGGCCGGATGGCTGAAGGTGGTTCGTGATGCCATTGAACGTCACAATCCCCGCAATCTCAAAATCGGAATCAACGTTGTTGTCACAGCCGCATACAGAACGGCCAGTCAGCACAATTACCCGAGCATGCTGGAACAGAATTCTTATGCCGATATCCCCGGTTTCTCCGCTTATACATTTTTCGCTCAGATGGAAGAAGCTCCCTATCTCACGGCGGCGGCAAACGCATGGTGCCGTTCCGGCGGGAAAGATCCCGCAAACGGATTCTGGGCAGTCGAAGGCGAAGCCGGGCAGATTTCTTACCTGCCGGATCGCCATGACCGTGCAGAACGCGGATGGCGTACCGCTGCAAACTTCCAGCTGATGGCAAATGGTGCACGCATGCTCATGTTCTGGAAGTTCGGCGGCAGACATACAGATACACAAACTGATCAATTCAATCTGGCTGGTTTTGACGGCAGTATCACGGAACGTGCGGAAGAACTTGCCAAGTCCGGCAAGGCATACATGCAAATGCGCAATCTCCTTTCCAATGCCTGTGTACATGCAAAAGCTGCCATTTTGGTTGCTCCCGATACCGAACTGGCTCGCATATGCGATAAAAGTTATCCGGAATATGTGGATGCATGCCACGGCGCATTCCGTATTCTCAATGAACTTCACATTGAATGTGATTTTGTGGATGAACAGATGTTCCGCTTGAAAAAGGATCGCTATAAAGTCCTTATCGCTCCGGAAACCATCTTCATCAACGAAAAATTTGCAAACGAAATCAAAGACTTTGTTGCAAATGGCGGTACTTTAATAACCGATTACCGTTTCGCACAGAAACGGGAAGATTCCATGCAATTCCAGACAATCCCCGGTCACGGATTCCAGGAAGCATGCGGCTATTATGTCAATGACTTCACATTTGCGGAAAGTGATGAAGTTGTTGCATTCGATGACTACAAAGCAATTCCTCTGAAAGACCGCTTCCATGCCCATTTGCATGTAACAAGCGCGAAATCACTGGTAGAGTATTCCTGCGGAGGAACCGCTCTTGCAGGTAACAACTTCGGTAAAGGTAAAATCTGCTGCTGGGGCTTCCCGGTATTCCAGATTTACCGTCAGGCGAAAAACACCGCAGATCTGGCTGCCATCCGGGAAGTCTTCCGCATGGTATGTGCCGGTGCAGGGGTCGTTTCTGATCTGAAAATTACCGGAGATGAAAACGCTCAAATGCAAACCGGCGTTTTGTGCAAAAATGATGATCCCAATGGGGATAAAGTCTGTTTCCTCATCAACTTCTCCGACAAAGAACTCAAATGTACGGTTAATTTGCCATCCTTTGCTTCCTGCAAGGAAGTTTTGAGCGGGGAAAATGTGACAACCAATAAACTGGAGCTCACTTTTGCACCTTATGAAACAAAGGTCTTTGAATGCTGCGTGTAAAATAAAATAACAGAAATAAAGCGGGATTTCAGACGGTCAAAAAACGATCTGAAATCCCGCTTTTTTTTATACTTGCTGATTCCAACTGTTATTCCGGCATTTCCACGCGGAGTGTCCGGATTTCAAAGGGGGTCATACTCAAGGATAAAGTGGTGTCTGCGGATTCCAATTGGCGGAGTGTATTCCATTCCATCAAATCCGTTTCGAAGACAGCCGCTGGTGCTTGATTGAAAGAAAGGGTTCCTTCCGAATATCCTCCGGCAGTTTCAATCAGACGGATGATCAATGAATCATCTTTTTCGCCGCGTTTCACCACATCCATGACAATGTGATCGGATTCCAAACGGAACGGCATTTGCGCAATTCCGGCTTCATAGCCATCAGCCATCAGCAAGGGACGATTCAGATTTGCGGCTTCCCGCATGACATCGCTTTCCGGCAAGGCGTTTTTGTGCGGCAGGAAACTGTAGGTAAATATCTGTTCGCCCTGATCGGCAAAACGGTCCGGATATTTCGGTGAACGCAGCAATGCCAGGTCAAGGGTGGAATTCCGTACATAATAGCCATATTTGCAATCGTTCAGCAATGCAACGCCGAAATTTTTACTGGAAAGATCGGCATAACGCTGTCCGCAGGTTTCAAATTTCGCCTGTTCCCAACTGGTGTTGTCATGCGTCGGACGCGTGACGTAGGCATATTGGATATCGAACGATGCGTTGTCGGATTGAATCGTGAGCGGGAATGCAACACGGAGCAATTTCCGGTTTTCGTTCCAATCGCATCGGGTAATGAAATCCAGACGTTTTGTACCGTTGGCAAGAACAACCTGCTGCGTGATGGTGGAATGATCTGTTTTAAACTCAAATTCCGCAATGGAAAATGCATTGCCTTTTTGAACCGTTTTGACGTTTGTACAAGGCACATCCATGATTTTGTTTTGACGGTAATAGATGTCCACATCCCACGCATCCCAGGTAATGGGCCGGTCATGATACAAAGAAAAGACATTACCGGGAGAAGCAAGAAATTCTTTTTTGAGTTCTTTATCATAAGCGTGGAGCAGGTGTCCGTTCTGATCAAATTCGTAACGGATCAAGTCATTTTCCAACACCAGAGTTCCGGTATCCGTTTCAACCGCATCGGCAACACCGTTCCGACGGATTGTCAGGAAGGAATTTCCGGGCATTTCGACCGTGACATATGTTTTGCCATTGTGTGTCTGCACTGGAAGCGCCCTGCCCTCATCGGTCACAACGCTGGCACCGTTCCAGTTTTCCGGCAATTCAGTAATTCCGGACCACGTACGGGACAATGTATTGGTCAACACGAGGCTGTCCGCATTTTTCCGGAACAGTTTTTCTGCGGCGGCAGCGATTCCATCGTTGGCAGTTTGAAGCACCTGGGCATGATCTTTTTCCGTCTGTTCATAAACTTCGCGGATGGAGGATCCGGGGATAATATCATGGAACTGATTCACTAAAACCGTCTTCCATGCGGCATCCATGGCGTCGCGCTGCCAATCAGCGGCAGACAAACAGGATGCAAGAATTTCCCATGCCATCAAGGTCTGTTCGCATCGACGGTTGCCGCGTTTCGTACGGGCTTGAGTCGTCAACGTTCCGCGATGCAATTCCAGATACAACTCACCATGCCATTCGGGCAAACGCGCCTGATATTCACGAATCCGGTCGAAATAGTTCGATGCAAAGCTCCATTCTACTTTTGGGCAGCCCCGGAGATCCTGCAGGATCCGGTTCCGTTCCAAATGATTTTCGCTTGGTCCGCCGCCACCATCACCGATTCCGGTCAAACTCATAAATCCGGGCAGGAAACCGGCTTCGTTGAATTGGTTTTGTGCCTTGATGCGATACAGTGCATTGGCAGCGGAATTGTAGGTATCTTCCGGCGGAAAATGAGTCAATATCCAGGAACCGTCGACTCCGAACCAGCGGAAGGTATGATACGGGAATTTATTGATTTGATTCCATGAAATTTTCTGTGTCAGGAAAGAATCGCATCCGCTTTTCCGGATGATCTGGGGCATGGCAGCGGAATAACCGAACACATCGGGCAGCCACAGATTTTTGACATCGACACCGAATTCATCGCGGAAGAAATTTTTGCCATGGAGAAATTGACGGATCATGGACTCGCCGGAAATCAAATTGCAATCGGCTTCCACAAACATACCGCCCTGAATTTCCCAGCGGCCTTCTTTGACCCGTTCCTGAATCTGTGCAAAAAGTTCCGGATAATGCTCTTTTACCTGTTTGTACAGATACGCCTGGGATGCTCCGAACTTGAAATCCGGATATTTTTTCATCAAGGTAAGCTGACTGGAAAATGTCCGTGCTGCTTTCCGGGTACTTTCCTGCACTTTCCAAAGCCAGGCAACGTCAATATGGGCGTGTCCGATGGTAAAAGCAGTCAGCGCACCATCTTCTGCTTTGTTGGAAAAAACTTCTTTTTGTAAAAACGCTCTGGCTTCTGCGGCGTTTGCCGGATCATAATTATAAATATCGACAGCAATATTGAGTTTATCCAATAATTGTTTTCCCCGGTAATCGGAAAGTTCCAGTTTTTCCAGCAATCCGGTCAACGTTTCCATTTCCAGCATAAAAAGCCAGACGTCACGGTCGAATACACAAAGACGCAACGATTTGACGCGGGCGGAATAACTGCCCAGGGGATTCGCGGGATTTCTTTCCTGTGCCGGGGGCAGGTCGATACCAAGCATCCGGTTTGCTGTTGCTTCGAACCAGAGATCAATACGGTCGCCCGGGTTCATTTTTCCCAAAGAAAAACATTCTTTACTGTATCTTGAATCATAAACACTGCGGTCGGTCAAACCACAAACAGGAACACCATCGGAACCGTAAATCAGAATTTCGCTTTCCGCATTAAGGCGCAAACATAATTCTTTCCCGGCGAACCGTTCCGGAACAGTCCCTGTCAAATGGAACCATCCGTTATCCCATGCTTTACCCCAAACAACGCCTTCTTGGATCGGCTTGTATTCCAAGTCAAGACGGGATTGGAACGGGACCGGCTCTTTCGTACAGGCATATTCGGCATTGAGTTCGATGGAATCTGCATACATATCCTGAAAATTATGTTCAGTAAGCAATATCAGGCGGCACTGATAAAGACGGAAGATTTTTTCGTGCATAACTGTTTTCCTTTATGTTTATTTCAAAGAGTCAATATTTCTTTCGGCGGATAATAAACCGGTTCCATAGATGGTGTTTTTCCATTCATCATGTCGAATAGAATCTTTAATGCCGTTTCGCTTTCGCCATCAATATCCTGAACACAAAGGAAGACCCGGGAGAAATAACGGGGGAAAATCTTGTGCCAGGAGTCAAAAATTCCGCCGAGACATTGAAAATCTCCAGTCTGCGGCAGATATTGCTCTACTTCCTGCAGGGGGATATCAATACTGTCGGAATAAACAGCAAAATTACGGATTTTGTGTTTCCGAAACAATTCGGGGATTTTTTCCGGATTGGATGTATAGGGAATCCGCGCTTTCCGGAGCAATTTTTCCGTGCACGTTTTCCGCCAGTCAGTCACAACATTATCCAAATAGAAATTCAAAAATGCAGCATCCATCCCCGCATTTTTCAGCTCATCAGTAAGCAATGCGATACTTTTCTCCGCATCGTTGGTGATCAGCGGCAGAGATAAACCGGGAATCCACTGGTCGAAAACAACAAGGGGATAATTGCTTTTGATCAACAGTTCAAATTCAGGGACATCCACATATTCTTTCGGTGGGGATAACAGGATCGCACCATCACAAAAACCGCATTTCAAACGCGCCATACAACGTTGAAATTGCTCTTTTGAGTTGTAAATCAAACTCATCAACAGATAGTCATGCTTGAATAGTAACTTATTCATCCCCAGCATCAACGCCGTCATCGGCCCGTTGGTTGCAGTCTTGGAAACAACAGCGATCACGCCCGTTTTTTTGGTAATCAGACTTTTCGCCGCCAGATTCGGAACATAACCGAGGAGTTCACCCGCCTTGCGGATGATTTCCCGGGTTTTCGGCTTCACTCTGGGATCACCGTTCAAAGCACGGGAAACGGTGCCGGGGTTGTATCCGGTTAATTTTGCGATATCATAAATGGTAGCACTCATTAGCTGATCCTTACATAACGAATAATACAATCTATTGCATTATCCTGGTAACATAGCTTGTTTTGTAGAATTTTCAAGTACTATTTACAAATTTTTTATTTTTTTATTTTTTTCTCTTGACTTTTCGATATCGTGAATTATAGTACAAAAATACAATCGGTTGCATTTTACATGTTTCACACATAAAAAATCAGGATTGAAAGGAAAAACAGGATGAAAAGAAAATTTACTTTGATCGAACTGTTAGTTGTGATCGCCATCATCGCAATTCTCGCGGCCATGTTACTCCCTGCATTGAGCGGTGTGAAAGAAGCCGGAAAAATATCCAGCTGCGTCAATAACATCAAATCACAAATGACATTTGACATCATGTACGGTAACGATTATGGCGATTATATTACTCCGGCGATTGCAACTTCAACAACACATAATTATATCCAACTTCTTGTTCGCGCTTACATTGATCCCGTGGGTGTGACATTCACGGCATCAGGAATGAAAAAGGCTGGTACATTTGTATGTCCTTCTGAACCGACTCCCTGGGGCAGCTATTCGGATAAATTATTTGGTTACGGGCATTATATCCGTAATTACAAAACCGGTGTTTACAACTCAACCAACACAGACAGACCGCCGGTAAAACGGGCATCCATTGCCTACCCCTCAAAATTCAGAGTGACTTTTGATTCCGGACGTCTTCGCTCTCCGGTGGCAGACTACAACGATTTTGCATTCGGCGGTGCACGTCATAAAACCGGCAAAGTCACGATACATGATACTTACACAAAAGAATACAAAGGCGGGACAAGTAATATGGGCTGTCTTGACGGACATGTGGAATCGGTCAAAAATCCCCATGTTACCATGTCAAAGTTCAAGCTCTCCGAAGGCATGAAAAAACAATAAAAATTCTGATCAGAGGTATCAACAAAAATGAAAGTCAAACTGTTTTCCATTGTTTTGTTATTTATATCTATATTGTGCGTAAACGCAGCACCGCGTGGTCCTTACAAAGCTCAAGGGCTGGCATTTTATTTTGTACATGATGGCGGACCGTTGAAGATTGGCGCGAATCTGAATTCAGCCAAAAAAGGAGCGGCTGTCGTCAAAATCCTTGATGCTGAAGAAAAAGAAGTCTTTTTTGATTACGTAAAATTCAAGGGCACAAAAAAACTTTCTCACGATTTCGGCAAAAATGCACCGGCAGGGATTTATCAGATGCGTGTCAGCGGGGCAAATTATACCATTGATCCGGAATCATTCCCGACAAAAAAATATGGTGTTTACGCCGCACGCAGCTTGTATTATTTTACGGATAAAAATCAATTCAACAATGCTTATTTTCTGATTCCGGAAGGAGCCGGAAAACTGAACTGGCTTCTGATCGGTGTCAACTGCAAAATCACCGATGCAAAAGGAAATGAGATTCTCAAAAATAAAAAGCGTGGTGATCTGGATGTATCCAAAAATGTGGGCGAAATCTGGAAACTTTCCTGTCAGCCCCCAAAAGCGGATAATTATTACTCCTTCGGGCTGGGCGGGATTCCGGTAATTCTCTGTCCGGATGAAGCAACGGCGCGGGCAATTCGCGGCAGTGTTGAAAAGGCATCCGACGGCACGATTTACGCACACAAGTATCAGGTACGTATTCATGAGTGGTTGAAGAGTTTGAAACCTGCCGACTGGCATGTGGATCTGGTTGATTTGCGCACCTTGAAAGATAAATTTATCGCCGAAAAAGAACTGCGGGGCATCCTGGGCGGATGGGGCATTTTCACTTACATCAACTATCAGCTGAAAAATCAGAATTTGAATCCTGCGGACAAAAATTTCGGCAGCGCAATCAATGTGGCGGCGTTGGGTCTTGTCAACAGTCTGGAAGCGCCGTTCAACCCGTACACCGGCAAACTGGATACCCGGATTCTGATGGCGGCGTTGCCGGTTTATTTGAAAGAAAAAGAATCGGACTCCTCCAATGACAGTTATATCAGTTATTGCGGCGGCGATGCGCTGATTTATATCGGACGCGTCACGGCATTTTTTGAAGGTGCAAAATCGATTAAAGACAAACAGATGCGCGATTTGTGGTATGATGCAGTCAAACGTTTTGCAGACCGTTTCAGCATGTTCCGCGTTTCCTGCGAAAATCAATCAAGCCATTTCCCATACTGCTATCATGCGTTGTATGCCGTCTCCGGAAATGAAAAATACAAAGAATTGGCGGAAGATTACATCCACCAGTTGAATGATCCGGTCTTGAATCCGTTCATGAAAACCGGATATCAGCAGGAAGCATACGGACCCGACGCAACCTATCAGGGACTCGGTCAGAGTTTACAGGCTTTGTATTGCCGGATGAGTAACAATAAAGAAGCGTTGGAAGGATGTCGCAAGGTTCAGGATTTCATGGCTCATACTGTAGTCAGAGAACCCAATGGACGCGTTGTCGGTTCCAGTAACTTCTCTCATCGTACAGCAGGCACCTGGAATCATGCCCAATATGCAGCAGGCTGGGCATTGTTGAAACATGAAATTGAATCCGCAGCCGTGCTTGCGGGGACACCGGGGAAAGCCGATATGAGCCGGATCATGAAGGATCTTTCGCCGAAAAAAAACGCGCTCAAAAGTGCAATCAACTATGCCACAGCCTCGTTCAGTCCGTACAATAACGCAATCCGTTACAAAGCGGAGAGAATCAAAAATCCGCAATTCCCCCACGAGAAAAACAAGAATTACATCAAAAACTTCAACAATGAATTCCTTGCGGTCCGGAAAAACGGCTATTACATGTTCCAATATTTGAAAGGAACGGCTCCTGCCCGAGTCAAAAATCTGCGCTTCAAGACGGCGAAAAATCCGAAACTCCCCGTTTACAAGTGGACCCAGCTTCAGGGAACCTCTATTTTATGGTTTGAAGGATACGGCGCATTGATCACCGGCATGAACTGGAATGGCGATACATCCCACATTCTGCGCGGCGATCTGCCCGATGGCAAACTGGCGTATCCCGATTACTGGAAACATAAAGCAACCATTCTTGATGGCGGAAATAAAATTATTGAACAGGGCGGAATGTTCCAGGCAGACGGCGTGACATACACCCGTCAAACCGAATGTCAGGAGAATGGCATCCGTATCACAGTCACAGCAAAATTCGCAAAAGATATCCAGTTCAAAAAGTTTGCAGAACAGCTTCCGCTGCTTGTGGATAAGCCCGGTTTCTCTCTGGAATATCTGATCAATGGCAAATGGACCGATCAGCCCGGAATGGCAACGGCAGTACGCTGTGGCAAAAAGATTGTGATCAAATTGGATAAAGCATATCATTGCGAAGCCGGTCAGCCTTGCAAGAACAGCGGACAGACTGTTGCGCCGCTGCAGATTACGCTGGGCAAAGACTTCAAAGCGGGTGACGAAGTCCGGATTGTCTATACCATTCAACCTGAGAAATAAGAAAGATGGTCATTATGAAATTCAAACATGTCGTAAAATCGTTTATTCTGGCAGCCGCCGCAGGTTTTGCTTTTTCCGGTTGTGCGTTATTCTGTGACTCGCCAAAAGAAGAAAGCTCTATGCTTGGACCGCAGAAGTTCTTCCGTCCCAGAGACAATATGACTTTTTACTTTTACGATCAACAGGGCGGCGGATTTGATATCCGGGTAGCTGTCCGCGATCTGAATTTGAATCTGGAAGGGGAACGTCCGGCATATTTTTTCCTGGTCGATCCCGATGGAAAAATCATTGATACAAAGTTGGTAAAAGATGACGGCATCACAAAAAATGAATTCCGTTACAAGGATGGATTGAGCGATATTTGGCTCGATTTGCGTTACCGTGCTTATCACCGGGCATTTTCACCCAATGGTTTGCCGCCGGGCAAAATCCGGTCTCCCAAGCTGGATGATCCGGCAAAAATCAAACCGCAGATCGTAACACTGAAAGTTCCGGCAAATGGT
This sequence comes from Victivallales bacterium, assembly GCA_045639325.1. GTDB lineage: Bacteria > Verrucomicrobiota > Lentisphaeria > Victivallales > UBA1829 > RGIG8244. The sequence continues at coordinate 71,307 of JAZUCU010000030.1, read as the reverse complement.
AAAAAAGGCGTTTACCGGTTGGGCGTCTCTTCCTGTTATGACCACTTTATCACAGTGACACCATCCCGTAAAATGCTGGAAGGTGTCCACCCCGGTCAATGCGGTCTTTACATTCATAAGGATCAATTTGCCAAAGGAGCCTATCTCTACTTGCCCGAAAACACGCAGGCGGTTTCTTTTGTTACAACGGAAGAAGTTACGCCTTTCGGCGCGGTTATTGAAACACCCTTCGGCAAAGTGGTATCCGGTAAAGGTTACTTAAATTTCCTGAAAGTGGATCAGGCACCGAAAAATCAGGTGATCAAATTCTCTGTAAAAACAAAAAATCCCGGAACCATGTTCCATTTCCGCGGTGCTCCGATGATTCTCTGCGGAACAGAAGAAGCCGCAAAAGCATTTGCAAATTATGAAGATCCGGTCGTGACAAGATTGAAAAAAGTCAAAACAGACGATCCGGAAGAAAAAGAGTTTTTACGGCGTCTTTGCGGTTTCTCCCATTGTTTCGGCTTCCGCTCCTATCACGATGCCCCGGTCAGCGCAAAACGTTTGAACCCGGATATGCGTTCCAACTGGTGGGATTTCGGCGATGGCTGGTTCAAAACTTATCCCAAAAATCTTCCTGCTCAGGTCAAAGCAGATGCTGCGAATCTTATGGAAAAATGGGCTTGCTTCCGTTACACCATGGATTTGAGTACATGCGTCAATCAATGGGGTAAAATCTCTGAACAGTTGGCATGCATGTACCATTTTACAAAAAGCCCGCTGATCAAAGCCTCTGCCGAATTCAACGTGCGCCGCATGTGTACTCCCGATGCCACCGGCCGCGCAAATCCGGATAAAGATACCTTCCTTTCCGGTTTGGAAACCGACTCCGGCATGGCCGCCTGCGGCGTGATGTGTGAAGGATTGGGACACGATAATGAGTATAATCTGGAAACCGATCTGCATCTCACGCAGGTCTATAAATATCTGCCGATGCCGGAAATCGTCAAGTATCAGGATACTTATTACAAACTCAAAACTCATTTGACATTGCCCCGTTACCACACTGTGCCAACGCGTCCCTTTGACCAGACCGTCAGCCCGACGGACATCAATTTCCGGACCCGTTTCTACACGCATAAATCTTCTGCATTGTGGGATAAAATCTCCTATGGCGATCTTTGGACCCCCACCATTCCCAACAAGAAAAGCGTCTGGCCGGCAATGGAAACCAAGCCGTTCATCCGCATGCCCGGCAAACGTTATGCCTTTGTGAATACGGGCAAATACTATGCCATTGTTTATCTCGGCTGGAATTTCCCCATCTGGCAAGGGTGGGCAATCACAAAAACAACCGGAACGACAAAAGAGATCACATCATTCATGGCTCCCGGTTATGGCACATGGCAGCGTGCCGCAGCAAAACCGGGTGCAATTTCTGCGATTTGGGTACCGAATTGCGGTCCGGTTCTTCTCGGTAACAATCACAACGCCATGTATTCCAATATCATGTGGGCAAAAACGGAAATCACATATTCCAAAGGCGCCGTATGTCAGGATCCGGAAATGGTTTTGGAATCGGATGCCCCGGCAGTTCGTTCCTTTGACGAAAAGACACGCACTGTGACTGTAAAAGGTGAAATTCCGCAGACCGGCTTGAAAACATTCCGGACAGTGGAATTGAAAGATGATAAACTTCTTTTCACGGTCACATTAACTCCGACCAAGGATATTGTCTTAAAAGAGTTGTGGGAAACGATTCCGCTGTTTGCTGAAAAACGCAAACTTGCATTTGATGGTAAAGTATTCCAATTCCCTGCCCCCAAAACCACAGGTGTAATGAAAATCTATAAGGATATGCAAGGTTATTCCGGACTCCCTCCGTTCCATGCGCAAAAAGTCAGTCTGACCTCAGCCAATGGCAAAGGCATGGAAATTGATTTCGGCAAAAAGCAGACATTGGTTCTGACTCAAGTTCTCAAATACCGGAAAGAAGCAGCAGCCATGAGCGGCATCTCCATAAAATTGCCGACCACCTACAGTAAAGGTCAAGTCTACCGCTTCACCTATACGATCACGATATTATAACATCGTGATCCTATTATTCAGAAGTGTTTGAGTGGAATGTCATATCCCGTCAATCGGAATCAAGCCATCGTCATTAAACGGTCAAAACAGGCTTTTAATTCTGCAATTGTGAAGGGATCATGTTTCGGATCCGCTTCGGCTTGAATCGAAATCAGACGCGGCGCGCGCAAAAGCTCGGGCATCACAGTATCCCAATCGATCGTACCATGTCCGGGTAATTTATGCCAGTCGCCCGTCTGATCGTTATCATGGACGTGTGCAGTCACGATATAAGGATACAGTTTTTTCAACGGGTCAGAGCAGAATTCCAACTTCAAGCCATTGGGATAAATCTTGTTGGGACGGGGCGGGATGGGATCAAGATAATGGGCATGTCCCATATCATAGCAGCAGCCGAACCATTTGCTGTCGTATGATTCGAAAATCGGCAGAAGAGCATCCGCACTGCCCGGATTTTCACAATTGTTTTCCAATGCAAGTACCAGTCCGTTCTTTTCCGCTTCCGGAATCAATACATCAAGTGCACGTCTGATCCATTCGGAACATGTTTCCACTGAAACGCCGAAGAACAGATGTTCATGCGCACCGGTATGCACTGTATAAGTACGGCATCCGATATCCGCACAATGTGCCATCGCTCTCCGATGCGTTTCCAACATGATGGGAGTCAAAGAGGGGAAACGTCCACCGATACTCATTCCCAGCGTGGGGCCCCACACGCCATGGGCTTCTGTAAAACGAAGATTATACTTTTGTGCCAGCATCATCAAGCGGATAAAAAAGACAGGTTCGGCAAGGATTCGACTCAGGCAAAGCGCATTCATGGTAATATCGTAACATCCGGCAGCCTGAAACTCTGCAAATTGCTTTTCCAACAGTGTTTCATCTTTGGGATCAAAAGTGTAGAGATAAGCGAGAGCGACTTTATTTTCCATGGTAATCAAATCCTGTGTTACAAGTTATGAAATATCTTTGCTGTTACTATATTCTTTCTATGTAAAAAGTCAAGGCAGCCGGTGTACTTTTTTGATACTTTATACTTGCAATTTTATATTTCCGTGATAAATTAGCAGGAGTTTAACAGAATGAGGAGAGAATAATGGTCGACAACTGGATCAAGGAATTTCCCGGAGTATGGAAACTGCAAATCGGCAAATCGCCTGTCCGGCTGACTGATTTCACAGGAAATCAGCCGGCGGAAAAACTCAAAACACTCCCGGAAACGGATCAACCCGATTTCCCCGAATGCAGTCAAACCGGAAATTATACCATCATCCGTCTTGCGCTGGATGAAAAGGACCATGTTCTTGGCGGCGGACTGCTTTTTAAGCAAGTGGTTACCAATCATCAGGTCTATCATTTGAAAGTCGATCATTTTGCGGGCGCAGAGAACGGCAGTACCCATGCGCCGGTTCCTTTTGCCGTCATCTCCAATGGATTCGGGATTTTCTGCAACACTCCTGCACGAACCGATTTTTATATCCGGACTGCCAACCGGAAAGAAGATAAGCAATTTATCACAGAACATAATCGCGCACAGGATCCGGAATGGAGTTGCTACAATGCGCCTTATTTTCTCGAAATTGCAGTGCAAAGCAAGGATTTTGACCTGATATTTTTCCGTGGCGAAAACCTCAAGGACTGTGTGGTGCGTTTCAATCTTTTCTGCGGCAGCGGTTTTATCCCGCCCAAATGGGGATTCGGTTTGTGGCATCGAACCAATATCTCCATGAAGGAAGAAGATATCCGCCGGGTGGTACAGGATTATAAAAATCACAACTTCCCGTTATCCGTAATCGGCTTGGAACCGGGCTGGCAGAGTAACTCTTATCCATGCACTTACGACTGGGCAACGGAGCAATTTCCCAATCCGGCAAAGCTGATTGATGATCTGAAAAAGCAGGATATCCGTGTCAATTTATGGGAAAATCCGTATATTTCAGAACGTTCTACGTTATATGAAAAACTTTACCTCCTTTCCGGCTCTCATCTGGTATGGGGCGGAATTGTGCCGGATTACAGTCTGGAAGAAACCAGAAAAGCGATACAGCATCACCACAAGAAAAATCACGTGGACTTAGGCGTCAGCGGGTACAAGTTGGATGAAAGTGACGGATATGACAAGTGGCTTTGGCCCGATCATGCACAATTTCCATCCGGGCTTGATGGTGCGACATACCGGAATCTTTGCGGACTGCTTTTTCAGCGGATCACGTATGAAATCTTTCACGGGAAAAATCAGCGGACTTACGGTCTGACCCGATCCACCAATGCCGGTGGCGTTGCATTCCCTTATGTTGTCTATAATGATCGCTATGATTTCAAAGAATATGTGACAGGTTTATGTTCCTGCGGCATGACCGGCGTGCTCTGGTGTCCGGAAGTCCGTGGAGCTCAGACTGCGAATGAATGGCTCCGGCGTTTTCAGCTTTTGGGAATCAGCCCTATGCTGCTGCTCAATGCCTGGGCAAATGATGCAACACCGTGGATGTTCCCGGAAGCCGAACAGGCAATCCGGGATGTCATTGCGCTGAGACAGAAATTAATGCCGTATCTCTATTCCGCCTTTGCAAAATATCATTTGGAAGGTATCCCGCCGTATCGTCCGCTTTTCATGGATTACGGTTTCTTCACGGAGCAACAGCATGAAACGCAGGGGACTCTTGACGATACAGCCAATCCATATCAGGAAGTCATGCAGCAGGATATCACCGATCAATTCATTGTCGGGGATTCCCTGATGGCAGCACCCGTTGAGCCGGGCACGAACAGCAGACTAGTAATCTTCCCGCCTGGGAAATGGTACGATTTCCATAGCGGGGAATGCGTAACGGAACAAGGCGGCGTCCTGCAGATACAAGTCAGCGCAAACGATCCCCTTCCCCTCTATGCTCCGGATGGAGCGGTGATTCCGCTTCAGGGAGAGGATGGAAAACTCATCATTAAGAAATTCGGCTCCAAGCCAGGCAGCTTTCTGCTTTATGATGATGATGGCGAGACATTTGCATATAAGCGGGGAGAGTACTCGCTACGCGAATTGCAAGCGTAAACGGCACCCCATCAAACCGTTTTGGCAAACAACAGCAATCCTTGTTTCGGCTGGATATGGAAAGATGTTCCGGCGGCATATTCCGCAGCATCCTGAAATCCGATGATTGCCGGTTGATGCAATGGCGATTCGCAAAGAGCGGCTGGCAGCTTCAAGTGGACAGTTTCTTCTTTTTCCGACCAGGATGCGATTGCAATCATGGCAGAACCATCCTGTTTTCTCCAAATGGTTGCATGAACATCCGGCGTATCCGTTCCGATTTCGTCAGAAACAGCATCCAGCATCATTTCTGCGTCAGAAATTCCGAATTGATCAAAGACTTTCCACAATTCGGAGGGATCGCCCATCCATCCGTAACGGTTCGTCATGCCGAAAAGCAAGCCAAGCCAGGGATTGCCTTTACCCAGCATTTCAGAAGTCAGACCGAAAGGCAAACCGGAAAGACGAATCAGCCAGTTTTCGTAAGATTCCAGATCATATTTCACCCCTTCGCCAAGCCACAGCCGGGTGAGACTGGGGAAACGTTCCGCATCCCGCAACGGAATACTGTAGGCACTGTTGAAACTTTCCCAGGCATGGAAATCCAGAATCGGTTCAATCCCTCTGTATTTCCGGAAAATCCGCTGCAAACGGATCATGCCGATATCGGAAAGGTCGCAGTCGTCAAGATACAAGCCGTCAATCGGACAGCGTTCCAAAAGGAAACGCAGGCCTTCCAGGAAAAAGTTTTCCAATCGACTCCGGGGCGTCGTAATCAGAGACCGGTCGGGAATACCATGCAGAGGTCCGCTCTTGATAACCTCTGTCCATGCCGGAATAAAACCATATTCCAGATGTTCTTTGAACCAGGGATCGGGTCCTTCTGCGGGAGTTGTGACAGGCCATTTTCCGTTATCCTGCCACGGGAAAAAGATTTCCCCTTTCAAGGAATAAAGCGCCTTGAATTCCGGTGCGTGAACAGTTAATTCCCGGATCGTGTAATAGAACAGGACCTTGAAGCCTTCCTCATGCGCTCTTGTCACAAATTTCTGCAACAGCGGCAGGGACTTTTCCGAAAACGGATAATTGATAATCGGATTCAGGCTGATGGCATGATGTACATTCAGGCAGTTGACACCCTTCGCCCGCAATGCGGCAAAATCCGGATTCGTAAAGCAATCCTCTTCTTTCAACTCAAAGGTATGCATGTGCGGGTGAAAGCAACGAAAGTTCCAATGCTTTTGATAATCAATCGGATGGAATGGTGTCAAACGGAATTCCACACCGTAAGTCTGCGGCTTCTGCGCCTTTGAATAACACAGGACATGCAACTTTTGCCCTTCGCGGTTCAACTTGATTCCGCCCTGCCCCGCGGCATCCCAACAGGCCGGCGGTTTTAATGGCGACCAGTCATAATAACAGTTCAGCAATGGGGCGGATTCCTTTTCATCTGTCAGCCGGACAATGCACCCGTTATTGAGGGTTCCCGCCCAGAATGAGTCTTCCCATTTGGCTGGATTCCAATGCCAATCCAGATTTTCCGGCGGGATACAGGGGCGTTTCACCCCCAAACCAAGCATATACGGCGCATCGGAAAAGGTCAGATTCAATTTGACTTCTTCAGAGGGGAGCGTTGTGAAATCAAGTCGGATCATCCCGTCAAAACGGATCTTGCCGCTGACGGTCAGACGCACATTCTGACTGTTAGCAACACGCCAGAAGATTTCACAGGATGATTCATGATAAAATTCGATTTCGCCCGGCTCCGGTTCATCTCCAGTGGAAGTGAGAGTCATCGCCCCAGCCAACAAATCTTTCACGGGAACAGCGGCGCAAGTATTCATAGCATCATAACCGGAGAGGATTCTGCAAGGGAGTCCATTGCTGCCGATTTCCACCGCATGTCCGGCAAGATAAACCGTGTTCCCCACTCTGCGCAAAGGTTGATAAGGCATGGGGACTTCCTCTTCCAGGCCGATGGCGGAATTCAGCCATTTGAGACGCGCCATGCGATTGTCATCCTTTTCGCCGCCATCCTTGAGCACTTCTCCGGCGACGTGAATCGTCAGCGGGATATGAAATTCTCCGTACTGATCGGTCTTGAAATACATTGTACTTTCAATGACTTCCGAATCATCTTCCCGAACCTGAAATCCAAACCAGAAAATCCCGGCTTTCTGCCGTTCTACCGGGACAGGACGCTTAAAAGTTTCCCCTTTAAAATTTCTGCCTTCATGAGCAAAAAAACAAGATTCATGAGCAAGATGCCCCGGGACATCCGGCGTGATTTTGCAATCAAGAATACGGAATGCCTTTTCTTTGCTCCAGACCACGACCTGAAACACAAGATATTCGCCCGGCTGAGCCTGAAGTTCAACACAATTTAACGTGCCGATTTCGCCCAATGCAATCGCTTGGGGCAACATCTTTTTTCCGTCCAGGGGATGTTCCCGGCTGACACCGAAAAAGGAAACTTCCGGCAAAGAATTAAGCATATTTTCATCGGCAGACTGATCCAGCGCAAAGTCTTCACCATAAAAACGGGTAAACTTATGTTCCGAAGCCGCTTTCACCTGACTTTCATCAATTAAATTTGCATCTTTCTGTGCCATGCTAACTCCTGCATTCAAAATGTTTTCGAAACCGTCTCGCCTTTTTTGAGAGTAACGGTGAAGATCGGTTCCTGATCCGGCAGTTTGTAACGGAATGTAATGTCGCGCGTGGCTGTCATACTTAATTTGACCGTTTTACCTTTGCAGAATTCGCCGCTGGCAATCAAGCCGCCGGGGAGATAAAGAGCATCAAAAGTACTTTGTTTCCAGGACTTCGGGATTCCACGGAAGAAATAAAGCACACCATTGATGTCATGGGCAAACAAATCCTGAATCGCAGTCACCGCACCCATTGTAGCATCCATCTGCATGATAAAATCACAGGAGGCAAACGTTGAAAAACCACGGAAAGCGGCATCATGGAGCGTGCCGCCGCCTTTATTCGTAAAACATTTTTTCCAAAGGTCTAACATCAAAACCGCAGCTTCGGCATTACCCAGACGACTCCGCAGACGGGATGCCCATGTGATTCCCCAGCCCGTCCATTCGCCCATGCCTTTTGCGGTCCAGCGGCGGTTGGAATTGAGGATGATTTTTTCCCATGCCGGGTCCATCACATCAATCGTGTTAAAGGGGCAGATTCCGCCCAGATGGGAGTGATGGCGGTGACTTTCTTCCAACGGCAGGCCATCCCAGAGAGCGATTTCCTGTTTATCGCCTTCCCCATAAATGGAACAGTGCGGCAAATCTTTTTCGACCTTCTCCCAGAACGGATCGACTTCCTCATTCAGTATTTTTGCAGACTTGATCAGATTCCGTGCAAGGTTATGAATGGCAGCAAGTTGAAAACTGGAATTCTTACCACATGCATCCAACGCAGTACCACGGTATTCCGGAGAGATACTTATGGGCAGAACCAGAGAGCCATCCGGGGCTTCTTCCAACATTTTTTGAAAGACATTCATCACACCTTTCATGAAATCAAACACTTCCTCTTTCAGAAATGCCGTATCGCCGGAATAATCACAATAATCAAACATCATCATGGCGATCCATGCTGCGCAGGCATGATCGATGCTGCCGGTCCAGAAACTGCCCATGCATACGCCACGGTCATCGGTCGCGTGAGGGAGCATATAGCCGTTATCGATTCCAACGAAACATTTTGCGTTATACCGCAAGGATTCCTTCCAGGAAAGCACCATCCGGAAAAGCGGCATGAGATGCTCAAACAATCCGGCAGCAAATCCGGGCGAATTGCACATCTGCACATTGATGTTGAAATGATAATCCCCCTGCCACGGCGGAAGGGTATGATCTTCGATCCACGGCCCCTGCAAACCGGGCGTTACCCCGGCAGGATTGGTCATGATTCCATACTTGTACATCCCGCTGTAGTAAGTTTCTTCCAATTCTTTATCATCCAATTGGATGCGGGGAATCTTTGCAAAATAATTATTCCACCAATCCTTAGAACTTTTCTGAATATCACAATAAGACGGAAGTTCCTTTGTTTTCAAGGATTCCGGTGTTTCTTCTCCGCGGAAGAAATCAAGAACAAAACCCGTCCCATCCCGTTTCAAAACAAGGGAGTACGCAGGATCAGCCGGCATCTTCTGGCAGAACGCAAGAAGAGCTCCATCGTTCAAGACAAACGGTGCCTCATAACCGCGTCCGGCAAAAGATTCCGGTCTGCCCAGAATGTCTGTCTTGTAAAGGTCATAAGATGGCAACAGTTCCAAAGTCATTTCATCCGTCAAGCCCTGACAGACAAAACCGTGTTTTGTGCTCATATCCGCACAGAAAGAAATACGTTTTTCTGTATTTCCATTCTGATAAACAATTTGCGTCAAACCATATTCCAAACGAATCTCATACCGGAGCAGTTCTGCATTTTCGGGGAGATGAATCACCACTCTGCCGCAAGGAATCAATGACGGGCGCGTCACGACGCCTGCAACGGTTTTTGAAGCAAATACTTGCTTAATGGTATCAAGGTCACCTGCGGCAACGGACTTCTTAATAAATTCAAAATTCTGTTCCGGCGTCCAATGTAATCCGCCGCGATGATCCCACAAAGAAGCACAGCCGATACTCATGTTCAAAAGGTTGCCTTCGCCCCAGAGCTGTGCTCCAAGCAGACCGTTCCCCAACATTGCACCCTGCTGCTGTTCCGGCAGCGGAAATTCTCTTGTAAAAATCATCTTATCTCACTTCTCCGTAAATCTGCGATTGCGAATCTGTTCCAATCCAACATAATATTCTGCCTGTGAGGGCTTGCCGACGAATGCGCCGCGACAGCCGTCGATCATAATCAGGCGCGGTTTGGCTTCTTCGATCACCGCTTCCGTTTCCACGAATTCCGGTTCCAGACTCAGAACAATTTCTTCGTTATCATTGAGTGTAAACGGGTGATGATGGGCTAAAACTACCGGTTCGCCATTCAGGTAAACCGTCTTGCCATCTTCCCACGGATTCAGCAAGGAGAACGTCTGTTTGCCCAAAGCCTTGATTTTCACATACTGGACAACACCATTTTTCTTCTCGGCAGAAACAAGCAGAGGGCCTTCCGCGCGAAGATTTTTGAACGACGCATCCCGGTCATCCGGCAAGGCAGGGAACAGGCGGATCAGGCCGTGATAGCCCTGCAGAAGCATTTCGCCGACCAGCAGCAGGTAGATTGCGGGACCTTCGATGACAGGGTACATTTTTTCCTTACATTCCGGGTCATCCGTCGCATCTTCCTCCGCACGCCCGACGGCAATCTCACGAATAGAAATCGGGGGATATCCGTCGCAATGATAAAAGAGCATATCAGGAGCATTCACAATATTTTTCTCGCTGAAGTCTGTATTCACCAGCTGTGCCATGTTATGAGCAATCAAACCGTTCGGCTTCACGCAGCCTGTAATCAGGTCGCACAGATATTTCCATGCAACATCTTTTTCGCCCAGACGACATGCGGGGACACCGCGATGGAATACCTTACCGGTCCAGCCTTCCGTAAAGCCGTCATTACAGCTGACCGAGTGCATGAACCCCTTCCATGCCGGATTAAAAAATTCTCTTTTGGCATCTTCCAGCTGACCGCCGGGCAATTCGGGGTCCAGTTCACCCGCAGGGAAAACCGGCGCCAGAGTCCGGGAGTGATTGATATGATTTTCCGGCAATCCGACCAACGGAGAAAATCCTTTGCTTGTAGTCGGATAAAGGGGATAATGTGCCAGAATATGCTGCCATTTTTTCCGGTCATCGTCGTCACAATTCAACAGTTCAGAACATTCCACACCGGCCTGCAGGGTACTTTTCAAAAACGCCAAAGTATCAATGGGGTCCGGATGGTCGATATAAAACAGTTCCGGATTTTGACTGCAAAGGAGGTGATAGCATTGTTCTTCTTCATTCCAATCGAGATACGCAGCAAAGAAACGGCAGACTTCCCGAATCACATCATATCCGTATTTTTTCAGAAACTCAAGATCATTTGTATAGCGGAAATGACGGTGGATCATGGTACACCAGTAGGGGCCGCCGCCCATGCAGAGACGATACAAGCCGTGAGAACACTCTTTGCCATCCGGGCCACAGCTCAACGGATAATAAGCGCCAGGCATTTCAAACAGTTTTGCATTTTCCTGGGCATTTTTCAACTGGGCATGAATCATCCGGAACGTACCTTCTGCCAGTTCGGGATGATTGATCAGCGGCAGCGGCATGACCGGGGCCTGTGCGTTGTAATCATTGGTAAAATAGCCGAACCAGGGGAGTCTCTGTGACGGATTGCAGGTACGTCCGAACCAGGGACCGCAAAGCCCCCAGGCAGGATTACCACCTTCCGCAATCCGCATGTGATAATTGCTCAAATACCAGAGTTGATCCAAACCGGGATCAGAAAGATGTACTTCGTTCCCTTCCCAGAATTTATGCCAGAATGCAGCCGTTTCCTCCTGCATGGATTCACTGCCTGCTTCCGCCGCAGTACGCAGCTTCTGAATCAGTTCCGCCGGAGTATCCACCGGGCTGATGCTCATGAATACGTCATAATTCCCGGTCGCATTAATCACCAGACTTTCCGCATCCTTCACGACACTGGAAATCTTCTGCGGTCCGAACTCTTTCGTCGAATGGCTGTAATTGGGAAACAAATCTGCATAGTCAACCGGCAGATCAGGGCGGCTCTTGACCAGAACCGCTGCGGTAAAACTCATAGTTCCGATCTGCTGACGGAATGCAATGGCATCCGCTTCCTGATAAAATTCCGGTGCCGCATATTCCGCCTGCCGTTCACGGAACAAACGGATCCGCTGACCATAGGCGGTCATACAGGAAACATTCCGGACCTGAACGACCATGATGTCTTTGTCGTGGCAGACAAAACTGTTGATTACGGGATGAGAAAGGTGTCTTGACAACTGTGTTTCCAGCATTCCGTCAAACAAATGCAAATGGCGCGTGATTTTATGAGGCGGCGCCATGGTGGCAGAATGTCCGGATTCCAAACGCAGCTGCGCGCCGTATGCCGGTTCCGGCACAATGCGTTCGCCCGTAGGATTTTCCTTTGACATTTCCTCGATAAAAGAAAGTTCACCGGCAGCAATCTTCCGGATATGGCTCATCGGATGCCGAACGAATCCTTTACAGTTTTCATTCCAGAGCGTGTGATGATTGACAAGCCATTCGGGATACGCGCCTTCCGCATCATACGCCATGGCACACATGGTCCCGTTACCGATGTTAAGGCCATCGAGCCAATGGCGCGCCGGACTTTTATAAATCAAGTCATATTGAGAGATTTGTTTCTGAAGCTGTTTCATCCTGCTGTTCCTTTCTATTTTCGAACTAGAATTACAAGTCAAAAAGATTCCCAACAGGGTGAATCTGCTTGCCAATCTTACTTTATCTTACTTTTCAAACGGAACCTGATTGAAGAAGATGTAACTTTCCATATCTTCTTTTGTTTCAACAAGAGCTTCGATGACAACGGTACCAATCTTGCCGTCAACACCCTTGAAGCCGTTGTACGGGAATTCAAAAGTCCATTCCTTATTGTCCTTACCTTCCACCGGTTTTGCAAGATAACGTTTTGCATTGGGAATCACGTTGATTGCAGGCATGGTGTAAGCCTTGTAGAACTTCAGCTGAACCATTTCTGCAGGCTGTGCAGTCTTGATGGTGATTTTGGCATTGGTACCTTTCTTGACGGGAGCATCACCAAAAGAAAGCGCACAGGGCGGTTCTTTGAACATACCGATGTAATCAAAAGTGATGTTGCCGCTGTGAATATCCATACGCATATAATTGGAAAACGCTTTATCCTGCAATTTCGGAGAGTCTGCCAGATTGATGCAGTATGTGCCGCGGGGAATCTTGGAAACAACGCTGAACAAACCGATATTGAGGTTCGGATTCATTCCCAGTGAATGATATGTGTTGCCAATGCGTTCCACGGTTTTGACTTTCGCACAGAGCCAGGGATACTGTTTGGAAACCGGGACATAAATCCCCAATGCTCCGCCGGGGCCGAATGTAAATCCGTTATCCTGCGCTGTCACTTTGATTTTTCCGCCGGTACCCCAGACCAGATCACCATGTTTGACGGCGCTTTTGATATTTTTTCCGTTTTCGATCCACAAAGTGTTGGAATCCGGATTTTTCACGATTTCAGCAGAAAGAGTTGCCGCAACCGCTGCAGCAGCCAATGTCATCCATACTTTTTTCATAATCAGAGTTCCTTATTTGTAATTGTCATAACTTCTACGATTGCATCCTGATAGTCAGGGTGTATTTCAAAACGGGTTCCAACTTTAACACCTTCCACCGCAAGATTGACCTTTTCTTTCAGCATCCAGTTATTGGAACCGCTGTTGTAGCCATAAGGACGATCCAGTGTAAAGTATTTTTTCAGGTCAGGGAACACCACTTTTGAACCGGAAAGATAACGGGTCGCCATACCACCCTTTCCTGTTCCACTGCCCAGGAAACAATTGCCGGGGTCAGACAGTTTATGAGTCACTTCGCCGCGATGATCAATGAAGAACGGATAATTTTCCAGATACACCCAGGTTTCATTACCCTTGTGCTCAATCTTGTCAATCGTATACGCTTCACGGCGGTCACCTCTGCAGAACCCGGCAATGATAGTCTGTCCTTTCAAAGCCGTACCGGCAGGCCAGTCAGCTGCATTATTCAACACAAGAATGGATTTCCCGTAGTCGCCGGAAATATCACCGATGATCCGTTTGAGACGGGCGGAAAGCGTTCCCTTGCCATCGTTGATGAATGTTCTGCCCAGCCAGATCAATTTTGTGCCGCCGGACATGGAAACGTACTTGACTTTTCCGCGTTCATTAATACGGATCAAAGCAGCACGGGCATCGGTTTTAAAGAGTTCGCCATCCCAGGATGTCATTTCAGAGAAAGGCTGCCAGACAACGATATCTTTGGAGCCATCGGGGAAATTGATTTCCACCGCACTCTTGAATGTCTTGTTCTTTGTATCACATTCCAGCTTGTTGACGGCTGCAATCAGCGGTTTTTCCTTCGTGGAATAACTACTGTAGCATTGGATATAACATTTTGCGAGAGACTCTCTTCTTTCTGCACGGAGACCCGCATAATGCACCGCATTTTCAAACTGGAAACGGTAACTTTTCTTTTTGCCGTTGACCGTTTCCCGGATCGTGACAGGATAATGTCCATCCGCACGGATTGCCCGGATGTTTCCGCCTTTACCGTTCACAAGACCATACACAGCAAACACATGGGGATCCACTTTCAAAACATCCGCAAGACGGGTCGTTTTGGGAGCCCATGCGGTATAATCGAACAGCCATGCATGATTCCAGGAATCTTTGATCGTTCCACCGAGCTCTACATTGTTCAGAACTCTGCCGGGGAGGAATACGCTGCCGGCTTTCATCTGCAAATCGGCAGCAATGTCGCCATCCGGAATGGATTCCAGATGATCGTATTTCTTGCCGCGGGAAAGAGTACTCTTGATCTCTTTACCACGGGAATGAAGCAGGAACAAATGACGCTGTCCGCCGTTGACTGCAAAGAAATCAACCACATAAGGTGTGCCGTCAGGACGGGTCACCATTGCGAGGGCACGACGGTAAAGGGCAATTCCCTGGAAATTCTTGGAGAAACTGTCCTGACCATCCGCTTCCACAAACTGGAAGACGTTTTCCGGCACACGTCCGGTACGTGCCATCAAATTACCATAAGGCGCACGCTGGTCGGGATAGCCTCCGCGATAAGCAGTGTAGCTGCCGTTGTGAGACCAGTATTCGTTGATCATGACCACATTTTTCGTCAATGCTGTCGTCATATCCTGCAAAGCAAAACCGCGTTTGCGGGTGTCTTTGGTCACGATGGGATAAGGATATTTCAGCTTCTTGAAAAATTCAGCTTCCGGAATCTGTGCATTGAGATCTTTTGTATCCCGGGTATCGCCGAAATGCTCCAGCATGGGAATGCCGCGGTAGAAAAGCTGAATACCGAGCATGTCGTCGTGAGAATGTCCTTCCGCACGGTCATGATGGAAGAACAATTCCATACGTTTATCCGCAGAACCGCCTCGGAGAATGGAAATACCGAACCCGCCCAATTCTTCACCGGGAGTCACCGTTTTCGGCGTCGGCTTGTTGATCCAGTATTGGGACGGGTGATCGTCGCCGTAAGGGGCATTACCGCCGCGATGCAGAGAAACACGGGCGGTGGATTTTCCCATCAGCGCAATAATCGGATGCTTTGCCATAAATGCTTTATCATCAACCAAACCGGAAACACGGAAGAGGTTCCACATGCCGCCAACCATGCCAGTATAGGCAGGACTTCCTTCGGTACTCATGCCGTCGTAATAATTTTCGTTGTAAAGAAAATCCAGCATGATTTTGATGAATCCGTCGTAAAGATACTGGTCTTTCAGCACGATACCAAGGTGTACCAGACCGGGCGCATACATGCCGATCCCGTTGCCGACACACTGTTTTGCGCCGTAAGCATAAAAATGGATCTTGCCTTCTTCGAACAGATTCTTCCGGATGAATTCTTTTCTGCCTGCCCAGGATTTTGAATCCGCGAGCTGCATCCAGGCTTTGCTGAAGTTGGTAAAATACACCGATTCCATGGGATTACGGAAATTGGATTCCGCAGCAGCAATACGGGCGGGTCCCAGCCAGCCGTGATAACCGGCATCATGAACCTTTGCTTTTGCCAGAAGTTCTGATTTCGGCAGCGGTTTTACTTTGGAATGAGCCGTCCAGGGATAACCGGGCAAGGCTTTGGCAAAACCGTACATGATCGCAATCGCACGTTTGGCATATTCTTCATCACCGGTTGCATAATAAGCGTTGGCAAGAGTGGGCAATGCACCACCACTCCAAGTACCCATCAAGGCTTTGATGCGTTCCCGGGCAAAATAATTTTCCGGGTAAACCTTTACCGGCTGATTCGGATTGCCTCTATTCTTGACATGTTTGGTAATGAAATATTTGCGGATATATTTCTTTCCGCGGTAATCCGTCAATTCCTCCGTATGGGGAGTCGGGAACGTGCTGAATTCTTTCCCTGTATAAGCACAATAGATCCGGTCGGGATCATTGATCAAATCATACTTGAACCATTGTCCGGTCTTACCGCAGAACGGGCAGATCGCGCCATTGTAACTGGATCCGAAAGAAGAGGCTTCGGTCAAAACCGGTGCCGGTGATTCCTGCGGAACAAGAGATTCATACTTTTCGGGAGAATGTTTCAAATACGGCTTTGCCCGGTCGATAACCGTCTGATCCATCGAGCGTTTCGCCGGAGTCGGGTACAGTGTTTCCGGAATAGTATTGGCATGAATGGCAAAAGCAATTGCGCAAAGGGAAAGTAACAAAAACTTTTTCATTCTTTGAACATACCTTCGCTGAAGTTGTACTTAGCCAATACAACGTGCGGCTTTTTAATGGATTCCACATGGCCGTCTGCACAACCAATGTTGGAGATACCGTTGCGGTACTGTTTCTCGGATGTAGTGTGACTGATAACAACGCCACCTTTATGACGGGCACCACCATAAGCCCATTGGAGGTAGTCTGCAACAGCAGAACCAAGTCTTGCTGAATCGAAAACAACTTTGAACAATACCGGACGGGCAATTTTAGAACGTTTTATCCCGACTTTATCAGCAGCGATCGTATCAGTATTCCACACCCCGGTTCTGTAGTTTCTGGAATAGTGAGTATAGGCAAATTCTTTGTCGTTGTAATGTCCCCAGGGAGTGACTTCAGAAGGACATGCAAAAACAGGAGCTACTTTCATACCACTTTTGTTAATGGAGAGTTTGCTGCTTGTTTTGGAAATATAATACTGATAGATTACACTGGTAAAATGCAAAGTAGTATCTTTGCTTGAAACCGCCGGAGTCATCCAGTCATTGAAGTCATTGGAATACAGATTATCAAACTGAGCCATGCTTTTCAGATTATTGACACAGCTTGCAGAACGGCTGATTTCTCTGGAACTGCTCAATGCGGGCAGAAGCATACCTGCCAATACTGCGATGATTGCAATTACAACGAGTAATTCTATTAAGGTGAAGCGATTCCGCTTCACCTGCCCATGGGCAGGTGCCGCAAACAACGACTCAGAATTCTTCTTTTTCAGCAAAAAATACTGTTCATTACCATGCACTTTCATGTTTTTCTCCTGTTGTTGTCCGATGACGATTACCGGACGTTATTGAATAAAATAAATAAAAACCTGCCACATATTAAAACGCTCAAATACTTACTATTGTATGCGCAAGTTCAAGCTTGCTTGTAATATAGCATATTTTCTTGATTTTTCAACTTTATGCACGGAAATAATCGCATAAAAGAAAAAATACAAAACTGTTTACTTCCAAAATGCTTGAATGCGCTGTTTGCCATTCGCACGCAGGTCATAATAAAACAGGTTCAAGTCGAACATGTGATAAACGCCGGGACCTAAAACACGGCTGTCATATTTGCCCGGAGTAGCAGTTTGTACAATAAGCCCGCCGCTTGCCGGATCGATCTTCGCAGACACAAATGCTTTCTTATCCGTCGCTTTACCACTCTTGAAATCAAAGAAACGACTGCCCTGATGATCGGCAAATTCTGCCACTTTATCGTCCGTGCGCCAATTGATGGGATTGATGCAATAGATGTCACTTGTTCCGGTAAAATGGGACTTCACTTTGCCCGGAGCCTGGGAATTGTAGTTGATGATCACCCCCGTATCATCCGCACGTTGCGCCGTACGCAGATGCGGATACTTGGGGAACGTTTTCGGCATATTGGGATAACCGATCAGGTATGCGGCCACCAGTTTGGCATTGACTTTCGGGTCGGCAAGTTCCGTTTTCATGATTTCAAGCAATACCATGGAGCCCTGACTGAAGCCCAGCAAAATAAAAGGACGGCCTTTATTCAAATGTTTCATGTAATACCGGAACGCATTTCTGACGTCATCAATTCCAATTTGGATAAACGTCTGTTTTTCCACCGGCAAATGGATCTCTGTCATGACTCTGCGGAACTCTGCCTGCCGGTAATAGGGCGCAAACACCCGGCTGTAACCGGAAAAGATATCCGTATGCTGTTTTGCAAACAACTCCGATTTTTTCTGAATGGCTTTATTATCGTGCCAAAGCATATAGGCATTGTTCTTATCCGAATAGATGGTCGGGAGCACGTAGAAGACATCGACTTCACAATTTTTCCGGATCGTTTTTTCACAAATCACCCAATTGGAAGGGTGACTGTAATCCAGACTTTTTCCAGTCGCAGCTTTAACCGGAAAAACCATTCCGATTACGACAAACAGGAACAGAAATTTTCTCATAACATCATCTCCATAAAATGCTGATTAATTTTCTGAATAATATACCCCCGTTTCCGTTAATTTCAAACATAAATAAATTCTGAGTTTGAAATATTGCATGGAACATGATATATTAGCGGAAATTACAACCACCAGAACATAAGGAACAGAAGAATGCTTTTGAACGGACTTTGGAATTTCTCTTTTGAAAATGAAAAAACAATTAAGATGCCTGTCCCCAGCTGCTTTGATGCCGCCGGCGAATATTTCTCCAAACGCGGCAAGGCTGCTTATTGGCGAGAAGTCGAATGTGGCGGTTACTCCGAACTCCATCTGGAAGGTCTCGGGCTCCGCGCAGAAATCTTTTGGGATGATACGAAAATCGGCGAAGAACTGACTGCATACACTCCTCTCTCCATTCGTTTCGATGCCGGAAAGAAAGGTGTTCACACCCTCAAAATTGTTTGTGATAACACCATTGAGGAAACGCCGGAATCCGAATTCCGCAGATTTTATGACTTTTATGGATTCGGCGGGATTTACCGGGATGTCACACTCAGAGAATTGCCGGAAACCAGTTTTGCTTATGTAAAAATCATCCCGGCCGATCCCTTCGCCGGAAAAGTGCAACTCCATATTGAACTGGATGGTCCTGAAAAACCGGTTACGGCTAAACTTTCCGACGGCTCCTGTATGGAATTCTCCGGCTCCGGCAATTTTGAATTTACCGTGAAAGAACCGAAACTGTGGTCACCGGAAGAACCCAATCTTTACACTTTGGAATTGACTTGCGGCACTGACACCTATTCCACCCGGTTCGGTTTGCGTTCCATTGAATCAAAAAATGCAAAACTTTATCTCAACGGAAAAGAACTGAATCTGGTCGGCGTGAACCGTCATGACGTCTACCCCCTCACCGGTGCAGCCATGCCTTATGAGCAGCTCAAAAAAGATATGCAGATGATCAAAGCGGCAGGCATGAACTTTGTCCGCGGCTCCCATTATCCTCAATCAACACAGATGCTTGATCTGGCTGACGAACTGGGTCTCCTTGTTTGGGATGAAGCCCTTGGCTGGGAAAATCCCCTCGATTCCCTGACCAATGATGAATTCATCCGCCGTCAGAAATCCGGCTTGAGACGGATGATCCGCAACAGCGTCAATCATCCTTCCATTGTTTTCTGGGGCTTCCTGAACGAAGCGATTACCGATGATGAAAGCGCACGCAGATGTGTTGCTGAACTCACTGCAACCGTAAAAGAAGAAGATTCCTCCCGACTCGTCACCTTTGCTACGATGATGTCCAACCGGGATAAATGTCTGGATCTTGTCGATGTTGTTGCATTCAATACCTATCCGGGCTGGTACAGCGGAACTTACACGTTCTTTGAAGAAGATATCGTCAAAGCGGAACTCAACCGGCTTGCGGAATTCAGCAAGAGCACTCCGGAACTGGCAGACAAACCGATGATCATCAGTGAAATCGGTGCAGCCGCCCTGCCCGGGGATCACAGCGGAAGACGCTGGTCGGAAGAATATCAGAGTCAGCTGATTCTTGCCACATTGGAACTGATCCGTCAGGATCCCAGATACAGCGGCGTGCTTTTCTGGCAGTTCTGTAACTCCCAGGTGGATGACAATGCAAGAATCATGATGCGTCCGCGCGGCTATAACAACAAAGGTTTGGTAGATGAATACCGGAAGCCGAAACTTGCGTGGCATGATCTGCAGAAAGTTCTTACAGAAAAAGAAATAAGAATCGCAGACTTATTGAGTTTTTGAAGTAATAATATTCCGGTAGCGGGTGGGTGTCAAACCATGTCTGCGCCGGAATAATTTTATCATGTAGGAAGTATCGCAAAAGCCATATTTGAATGCGAGTTCCGAGACGGAAATATCAGAACGGAGCAATTCACTCCGGATCTTTTCCAGTTTGATTCCAAGGAAATATTCACAAGGCGAGTCGCCAATCATTTCCCGGAATTTTTTGGTATAAGAAGAAACGCTCATCCCTGCCATACGTGCAAGTTCGGAGAGGTTGAACGGTTCACTTTCCACTTTTTCCAGATAATCCAGTGTCTTCAACAACCCGCTGTAAGGTTCCACATCATAAGGCTGCCACTCCACAATGTTGGCATCATCCACCGCACACAACATTTCCATCAACGCCAGTTTCACCCGGAATTGATAGCCCGGACGCCGATAGGAGAATTCCAGCATCATTTTCCGCAGAAAACTTTCCGCCCGGATCCGTTCATGCGGCGGCAGATGGAAACGTTTACTCAAAGGAGAACTTCCCGATTCGAATAAACGTGACCACATAGGCAGCTGTTTCAATTCCGCAAGTTCGCTTTGCAGCAATTCTTCTTTGAAAGCCACATTGTAAAGCACCAAATTTTTACTTTCCGAATAGGCATGCACTTCGCCGGGCAGAATCGTAAAGCAATCACCCTGAATCAAACCGTAAGAAAGCAAGTCACCTTCTTCGCCGACGCGATGAATGGTATGCCCCTCCGCAACCAGCACAAATTCAATAAAATCATGAGTGTGGGGCGTCATCTGCGACCGCTGAAGGAGTCGCGTTACCGATACCGGAAAATCCGGCGAAGAAAACATTTTACTGGATAAATATTGCTTCATATTGAACCGACTGTAAAAAACAGCTCCGGAACATATTATAAATCTGCACCGGAGCAATTACTTGACATCATACGGTAAAATCAATTACCAGAGAGCACTGTGCTGATCAAGCTTATAACCGGATTTAAGAGCCAGGTTCAAATTGGCAAGACCACCGTCGGCTTTTGTCATAGCGGAAAGATTCATGGGAGAGACATGGCCATCAAAGTAAAGCACATTTGCAAATCCGGTAGCCGTATAGCTCAATCTGTAATTTTTAAGACTGAAGCCAGAACCTTTACTTCTCGAACCATCGCCCGGGTCTTTTCCGCCGTGACGGTAAGCAAAACCGCCGATATCATGAAGCGTAGCAAGGGTTGCAAGAGCATTATCCCCGGCAAATATAGTTAAGGATGCAGAAGTTACAGCAGTCGCTTTCCGGGCATAGTGTTCCGTACCGCTCGGTGCCCCCATAAGATGGTTGTTATGACCGTATGTTGTAACCGTATAATCCACATTGGGATTGGCTGAAGCGCAGAAAAATGTGCCTTTCTTGACATTTTTACCATAATATGCTGCACCATAACCGGAATATCTCTTGCTTTTCGTTCCATCCATAGCAACACCGGAAAGCACCATATACCATTGATCCTGTGAGGCTTCATAATCCGGCATATAACTGGGCAGAATCCAATCGTTATTATCCGCCGAATACATCACCTGCGCTTTTCCGATGGTGTTCAGGTTGTTCGTGCAGGATGTTTTATAACCGGCATCTTTCACTTTGCCCAAAGCGGGAAAAAGCATACTGGCAAGAATTGCAATAATAGCAATCACAATCAGCAATTCAATAAGGGTGAACGTCTGTTTTTTCATAATTTACTCCAAAATTTATGTTGCGGATTATTCTTCTATGAGTTTGAAATTGCGAAGATAGAAATAACGTTTTGATCCTTTTTTGCTGTCGTAATAAATCACTGCAGGCTTGAAGTATTTGACACCTTTCGGAATATTGATGGTGCCGCTCACCTTCTGCCATTTTGCAGTCGGGTGACAATAATACTTGTTGAGATTGACCGGATGGTAGAAAGAAAGCGAATAATGAAGTCTGACCTTTGTACCGGCGGGATAGGAAGCAAAGGTGGGCTTGTCGATGGTCAAAGTAATTGTATCCGCCTTGATGTCCATTTTCTTGACTCTGGTTGTCACTTTCGGATTGGGCAGATCGGAGTTATCTTCTTTTGCTTCGAACGCAAGAACATAGGGCCAATGGGAATGTTTTTTGAATCCGGCAGGTGTTTTGATTACGATTGTGGTATCAGTCGGAGCCAAAGGCTTTGCAAGTTCGGTAAAACCTTTCGGATCAGTAAGATATTCATGAGTCTGAATTCTCTTTTTATTCGCATCAAAATAAACGAATCCGATTGTAAAACTATTTACTTTTTCTTTGCAATCGGTCATATATTCTGCGGAGAGGGTGTACTTTTTTGCAGGATTGAATTCAAACATTTTCGCTGACCAGAAATGACACATGCCTTTCAGCACATGACAGCCGTTTTTGAATTCAATTTTATTTTTTGACCGTTCCAATTCGCAGGACTCCTGCGAGTCAAACAAATATTCCGCCGCAGAAACAACGCTTGCAGCACATAATGCAGCAACAACCAAAAAAGATTTATTCATTATTTTTCTCCTAAAAAACATTATCCTGATACTATACTTGCAAAATCCTTAAATACAAGAACATCTTTGCATATTTTGATAAAAAATCATCATTTTTATGCCGAGAATGCACTTTATCAAATCAAAATTTCTTCAAAGAAAAACTCATTCCTTTACCGTAAAGCCGTCGGGAAGAGAAATCTCTCTCTGACCATGGGTGACTCGGACACGGATCATGCCGCCGACAACAGGAATTTCAGCTTCTGCCCATTCCAATCCGCAAAGATCCGGATTAAATGTAATGGTTTTGGAATCAATAAAATCCACTCCGCACACATGACGGATCAGCCAATCTGCAGGCATGGAGCCCCAACCGTGACAAAAACTGTTCCGGTAACTCTTGAAGCACCCTTCACCGTATTCGCCGTGAATATCATGCATACCATCCGGGACAAGTTCATCAATCCGCCCTGCACCCTTCAGCCATTCCAGATCAAAATGTTCCCAGAACGTGGTCGCGCCGACGGATAACATGCCACCCCAATATTCCCGCATATAGTCCAATGCTTCTTCCCGGTGTCCGGCTTGTGCACAAGCATCGAGCACAAAACATCCCAGGAATGTGGAAAGTCCTTTGGGGAGTTTTCCTTTGAAACACTGTTCATATACATCTTTCGCCTCACGGAAACCGGCAAGAACCTGAAATGCATTGGCTGCTGTGCTGTGCGTCAATGGAAGCTCTTTCCGTAATAATTTTTCCGCAGCTGCATCACAAAGCGTGGCTGTTTCTTCATCATCCAACACCCGGCAAAGTGACGACGCGGCAAGATACGCCATCCGTAAAACCGCATGACTTCCGGCCAAAATTGCAGGGGCATCCTCCTTCCGGATCCCGGTAGCCCAATCCATCAACTGATAACCGCCTTTGAAATGCAGCGTACCATCCTCCGCAATCATGCCGGAAAGGTAAGTCACCAGCTCTTTCAGATAACCATGCTGTGCTTTAAGATATTCCAGAGAACCAAAACGGCGATACCAGTAATGCTGTCCGATGATCCACCAGAAAGAGTAGGTTCCGCAACCGTTCATCATATTGGGGAGCGGAGTTTCATCCCGCAGAAAATCAAGACTTTTTTCGACCGCTTTCTGATAGCCGAAAATAGAGGTACAGGCGATCAGCTCCGGTAGCAGGTCACCCATCCATACCAGCTGATCCCGTTTTACGCCATCCCAAAGATGATCCTGCATACAAAGTTTCAGAGTCCAGGCGGAAGTATCCCAGATTTGATTCAACAGCGGATCCGAACAGCGGAACGAACCTTGAAGCGGAAATTCACGATGCTGAAATGCAGCCCGGATCGCCTGAAATCCAATGGCAAACGATTCCGGATTCTCCAATTTCACAAAACGGAACCCCAGTTTTCCGCAATTCAAAACACTCCACGGAATCAGATGCAGTTCTGTTTCCTGCGCCGTATGACCATGTTTCGGGTGAGAAAATGTCTCTGCAACCGATTCGCCGAATGTGACAAGCATTTTCCGTTCCGGTTCGGAAAATGCCCCGACGGTCAATTCGATTCCGCCGTAATATTCCCGACCGAAATCAAGAACAACCCAACCGCCGGGTTCAAGAATACACTCCGGTCGCAACGCAGTTGTTGCCTGACCGCAACTCTCATGCAAAAGTTTTTCACATCCGGAACAATTGCGGGAAGCAACGATCCGGACCGGTGCGATATAATCGGTTACACGCTCATCTCTCATTGAATAAAATCCATTTTTGCGGGTTCTGATAAAAATGCAAAACAGCTCCGGCGCAAAAGACTGCCCCGGAGCAATGATTACACGTAACGAAAATGAAAAACGTTATCCTTTATTCGGCCACAGTTCGCTGTGCTGATCCAGTTTATAGCCGGTTTCAAGGAAATTACGCTTATTGGCTCCCCCGTCAAGAGGAACGATATCTCTGAGGGTCATCGCTTTCACGTGTCCATCAAAGAAAAGAACATTCGTTGATCCGGTGGGAGTATAACCAACGCCGCCGGTTTTGAGGGCATAACCTGTTCCGGTGCCTCGAACTCCATCACCGGGATCATGCTTCCCGCCATGACGGAAAGCAAAACTGCCGGTATCGTGAAGGACATAGGTACTGGTATGAACCATATCCGTGGCAAATACAGTAACGGAAGATGTGGTTACAGCCGTTGTCTTACGGGCATAATTGGTTCCACTTGTCGGATTTCCACACAAATGACGGTTAATACCGTATGACATACAACCGTAAAAAATATCCGGAGGGGTGGACGGGCAATAGAATGTACCTTTCTTGACATTTCTACCATAATATGCTGCACCATAGCCGGAATATCTTTTACTCTTAACGCCACTCATATCGACTCCGGAAAGGATCATATACCATTGATCCTGAGAGTCTTCATAATTGCGTACACGGGCGGGAATGATCCAATCATTATTGTCGGAGGAATAGAGAACCTGAGCTTTACCGATCGTATTGAGATTGCTTGTGCAGGTAATCTTACGTCCGGATTCTTTGGCTTTGCCCAATGCCGGCAAAAGCATACCGGCAAGAATTGCAATAATAGCGATCACGACCAACAATTCAATTAGAGTAAATGACTTCTTCTTCATAAATTTCTCCTTGTTTTTTTATGAGAGGGAAAGTTCTTTTTTCAGTGCTTCCAATACTGCCATTCCGAAACGGGTATCCGGTTCCAGATAACTGCCTTCGGTCCATTCATTCCATGCGTTGATGAAGAAAATGGGATCATCTGCCGCATGTTCTTTCAGAATCTTTACCGTTTCTGCAACCGCATTACCGAATTTTTCAGGGGTCGGCTCCATTACGCCAAGATAAGGATAACCGGGTTTGGAATCATAAATTTCAGACTGAGTACAGCGGGGCGTGGAGTCCCAACCGGCAGTCACAACCGGGTGATAAGGTGCCGGCAGAGTCGTCATGGCTTTTCTTGCAATCTGATAATATTCACCCGCCGCTTTATCGTAATCCACGTGCGGGAAATTATTGAACCATACATCGGATGTACAGCAGTTGTTGTAACTGGTGTAGCTGGAGAAACCGAGTTTCTTCGCCCAGTCTGCCTGGGGACATTCCGAATAAACCGGGTGACTGTCCAGCACGTCGAACCAGATACCGCCGATATGGATACCGGGCAAGCCCGCTTTCACCGCTTTTTCTCTGAATTCAGCAAGAACGTCAGCCGCTGCATTGACGCCGCCCATCTGACCGATAAAGCGGTTCACAGCATAGATGGAGAAATAAGGCAAGCCGCCGACTCTCCAGTAATTGGGCTTGGTCATAAAGTTTTCAATCACATAATCCCAGACAAAACCGACGGTTTCCCGGCGGGTGCTCCAGGGCATGTCAATGTGATAATTTTTGGTATCACGGTTGCCGGGATGGAAATTCTTCCAGTCATGATTTGCCCACATCAAAGCAAATTTCATTTTGTCATTGTTGGGTGCGCCGAGGAAGCCTTCCTTCAGACAGCGTTCCAGATACGGACCTTCGTACCAGTACCAGTCGAAAACGAATGCATCGATGCCATGATCAACAGCGGCATCAATTTTCTTTGCCATTACAGCGGGATCGGCTTCGTCTTCATAGCCCCAGAGAGGCACTTTCGGCTGATCGTGACCTTCAAAACGGGGACGGGACAATTTCATGAGTTCCCATTCGGTCCAACCTTTCCCATGGACGGCTTCGTTACGCGGATCGACATGATAGTTCGGGAAATAATAAACAGCAGTTTGAATCTTTTTCATAGTAAAAATTACTCCTCAATAAGTTTGAAATTGCGGAGATAGAAATATTTTTTGGTCTTCTTTGTCCAGTCGTAATAAATCACCGCCGGTTTGAAATTCTTTACGCCGTGGGGAATGTTCATCGTGCCGCCGATTTTCTTCCACTGAGCAGTCGGGTGATCATAGAATTTTGCCATGTTTACCGGATGATAGAAAGAAAGTGCATAGTGAAGTCTGACTTTTGTACCGGCAGGATAAGACGCATACGTCGGTTTTTCCACTGTCAAAGTAATGGTATCGGCTTTGATATCCATTTTCTTGATTTTGGTTGTGACTTTTGCGTTCGGCAGATCAGAGTTATCTTCTTTTGCTTCGAACGCGAGAACATAAGGCCAACCCGGATGTTTCTTGAATCCGGCAGGCGTTTTGATGACAATTGTGGTATCCATGGGAGACAGCGGCTTTGCAAGTTCGGTAAAACCTTTGGGATCAGTCATATATTCACGGGACTGAATGAATCTTCCCTTGTCATCAAAATAAACAAGGCCGAATGTCATTCCGGGAACTTTTTCTTTGCAATCCGTCATGATTTCGGCAGAAATAGTATATTTCTTGGAGGGATCATGTTTGAACATTTTGGTAGTCCAAAAGTGGCATACACCTTTTATGGTATGAACCCCGTCTTTACATTCGAGTTTGTATTTATTGGCCTGAAGCATACAATCATCTGCAGTATCAAAAAGATATTCTGCAGCGCCTGCAAAACTTGCTGTACAAGCAGCAACAGCAATCAAAAATGTTTTTTTCATGTTCTGTTCCTTTCTTTATATACTCTTATATTAAAGTTTTTCAATTTTCCAGAGAGCATAGCCGTGACGGGGCATTTCAAGCTCTGTGCTTTCGACCGTTTTACCGGTAAAGACGTCGGTAATTTTATACTTGCCGTAATTCAATCCGGAAAGATCAAATTTCACTTTGACCTTGTCGCCGGTATTACCAATCATCAACAATGCTTTGCCGTCGGGGCGGATCACCTGTGTAGTACGAACTTTCGCCGCATTGCAGGAGATGGGCTGCTTTTCCTTGTCATAGAACGCAATGGTCTTGTTCTGCGGTCTGCCGAAACCAAAGGAGAAGATTTCATCACGCATGACCTGGAAATCTTTCTGCTTTTTCAACACACCCTGGTCGCAATGTGTCATAAGACCGTATGCAAAAGACCAGGTGATCAGAGATTTGACCTGTTCTTCACGGGGCATTTTGTCAGAATGAGTGGAAACAATGGGACGGGGCATAACGCCAGCCTGCGTTCCAACCAGGTCACCGAGAACATAGCTTTCCGGGAAACGGTCGAAATAATCACCGCCTTTGGAAGCACATTCGGTTGTAATCACGGTAGAGCAGAATGCAGTAACAGCAGGTACGGCGGCATCGGTGGAGTGCAATTCCACCCAGGGTACGCCATGCACCAGTTTGCCTTCGGTATACAACATGTGTGCCGTACGTTTGGTAAGTTCGCGCCAACCGAAAAGATCCGTACAGGGAACAATTCCGTAAGGTACGATCTGAAGCATGTTATGATTGTGCATCAGAGGCACCGGACCCGGTTTATCACGGAATGCACCTTTTGCGACTGTATTTCTGCCACCGCCCAGGGGGAAGCAGTCAAAGTTCATACCTTCGATACCCCAACGGGCATAGCGGCGCATTTCAAAGAGCATTTTATCAATATATTCCGATGTTTTGCAGGCGATATATTCATTCAATGCATCATCCACGGGATAATCGAAAGGCAGCCATTCCGCCTTATACATTTCCGCTTCCTTCCAACGGTAGGAATAATACGCAGGGTCATTGTAAACAAGGAAGTAATGGTCGCCCCAGGCACGCTGATCGGTAAACATTTTCCGGATCAGGCTGAAATCTGCAAGAGGCGCATTTTTCAGAATCCATTCCGTGTGTTTTGCAATGTAATCATTTGCCATTTTCTTCCGTTCCGCAGGAGGAATGAAACGACCGCGATTTTTGACAATATCGAGGTAATAGCTTTCTCCGCCCGGAGGTGTTGCCTGAATATCGTAATATTCACCAAGCGGCAACTGCTGAATCTGCATATTGGCTTTGTCAGAACCTTTTGCCGGCTTGTAGTCGTACATCCAGGTGGAAAGACTGCGGTAATTTTTGTTGATCGGTTTGACCGGCGTGGGGGAGAAACCGAAGGTGAATTCCCACGGCTTATCCCAGATTGTCTGTTTGTTGACGAGCTGCTGGACAATGGTTACAACTTTACCTTTGCGTTCCATTTTATAAGTCAATTTATTCGCATCCAGAGAGAAGCCTTTCTGGGTGTCGATAATCCAGCTGAAACCTTTATAAACGGTGCCGAACCAGAAATAATTCAAAATTCTTCCCTTGTTGGGAGTGACACCTTTAAGGTCAAGAAGCCCCTGCCCTTCCGGAATGAAAGAATCAGCTTTTCCTTGAGCACGGGGGCGGTTTCCGCGCAAAGTTGCGTAGTATTTTGCATATTCATCTTTCATGGGGATATGCAATTCAAAAGATTTCACTTTTACAGCACCCTGCGGGATGACTTTCACATTCAGTTTGCAGAAGCTGTCATAATCATATTCCTGATTCATGACAAAACGGACTTTGCCGGATGCGGTGGTGGATTCGTAAATGACACGGTCCTTTGCGGCTTCGATCAATTTCAGTTTACCTGCAGGAATCGGTTTGCCGTCAAGCACAAACTGAATCGGCGCAGCAAGAATGTTGACACCTTCCGCATAAACCGCACTCCAGACGCCGCCACCGATTTTGTAACCGGTCAGCAAGCCATGAACTTCCTGTTTTTTCTGATCAACGGTCAACGGTTTGAAGGGCGGAATAATAATCCGTTCTTTCCCCAGATTCAATCCCTGCCATGCAAACTTGGCAATGGAAAATGTACGGGTATGATAGTACTTTTTGCCGTTCATATCCATGGATTCCATAACAACGGAATAATTGCCGATGGGAAGATTTTTCAGAATAACCTGATCTTCAAAATCTTTCACAGGACGACCGAAGCCGGATTTAGCAAAGGTATGGAGAACTTTTCCATTGGGGTCTTTTACCGTAATCGTGACTGCCGCAATGGGAAGTTTTTTATTGAAAGATGCAGCAACGCGGAGTTTTTCCCCGTAGGAGGGATAATATCCGGCGTTGAGGTAAGGCAATCCACGCTCATCTTTGTAAACGGCGGCACGCTGAGAAAGCAATACATCCCAGAACATCGCACGTTTATAATAGTCTACATTGTTATAGCCTTGCAGATGAGAAAAAAGCAAACGTGCCTTGCCGGGGAACTGCGCCATCATGTGCAGCTGGAACAAACCGGTCTTTCCGGGAGCGATCGTCTGACTGCTGCCGATAGGTTTCTTGTCTTCCTTGCCGAACAGGTCCGGATTGTTGATGTCCAAAGTTGCAGCACCACTGACACCGGAACGATAGCTGTATGACTTGATACCGATCTTCTGTTTCTGGGTATTTTCAATACGATAAGTCCAGTTGTAATTACCCGTTGCCTGATACATCAGCAAACCGAAGCCATCAAAACTGATGATCGGCGCTTTGGTATCGGGAATAAACGTTGCCATTTCTCCGGCTTTCGCAGGAAGATGGAAATAGCCGCTTTCTTTCTGGCTGGACCAGTGACGGATCATCTGAAGACCCCACTTTTCGCCGTTTTTGAATCCAGTTACGCCAAGAACAGAATACGGAACGGCAATTTCCGTTGTCCAGCATTTACCCTGTTCTGCATTCATCACAGCATAACCGATGGTATTTTTCACGATGACTCCGGCGGGAATTTTGCCTTTGCCTGTATGATCGAACTTGATTACAACCGGCTTGCTTTTTCCCGGAGGAAGCAACTGGAATTCCACACAATCATCCGCAGAAAGAGCCTGGGGCGGCAGCGGGATTTCACTGGTGATGGCAAAATAAACATTTTTTGCATCATAACCGATCCGGAAGTCATTCTGACGGCGGGTCATCAATTTTGTTTTCGGAGAAATGCCGCCAAAAGTGGTGGAAGCATATTTCCATTCGTTGTACTCAATTTTCCCATCAATGATGGGAGCTTTCGGCATGGGTGCAAACCGCAGCAGAGTTTCTCCGGATATCGATTCGCCGGATACCGTTGCTCCGATTGCGGCAGCAAACACGGTCAATAATGTTTTGTTCATATTCGTAAACCTTTCCTTGTTAATTCACTTTTTCGATTTTCAGCAGAGCATAGCCCAGACGCGGAACTTCAATTTCAGCGGAAGAAAGTTCTTTACCGGAAAATACATCAGTAATTTTATACTTCTTGTAATTCAAGCCGGAAAGATCGAATTTTGCACGGACTTTTCCACCAAGATTACCAACCATCAACAAGGCTTTTCCATCGGGGCGGATCACCTGAGTTGTGCGGATATCTTTTGCATTGCAGGTGATGGGCTGTTTTTCTTTGTCGTAGAACGCAATCGTCTTGTTCTCCGGTCTGCCGTAACCGAAAGTGAAAACTTCATCACGCGCGGTCAGATATTCCTTGTAATTGCGCGCGACCCCCTGGTCGCAATGATTCATCATGCCGTAAGCAAATGAGAATGCAATCATGGAGGAAATCTGATCTTTTACCGGGATTTTAGTAGAAACGGTGGAGAAAATCGGGCGCGGAATGACGCCGGACTGGGAACCGGTCAAATCGGCAAGTGTGTAACTGTTCGGAAAACGGTCAAAGTAATCACTGCCCAGTGATGCACATTCCGTTGTAATGACAGTAGAGCAGAACGCTGCAACAGCAGGTACAATGGCGTTGGTTGAGTGGACTTCCACCCAGGGGACGCCAAAGACAAGACGTTTTTCCGTATACAACAAATGGGCAGTCCGCTTCATGATTTCACGCCAGCCGAACAGATTTGTGGAACCTTGAATACCGGCAGAGGCAATCTGAAGCATATTGGTATTGTTGATAATCGGTGCCGCACCCGGATTGTTACGATATGCGCCCATGGAAACCGTATTGAATCCGCCGCCAAGGGGGAAACAGTCAAAATTCATACCATCGAGACCGTAACGGATCTGCGTGCGCATTTCCCACAGCATTTTGTCAATGTACTGAGGTGTCTGACAGGCAATGTATTCATTGTGAGCATCATCCACCGGATAATCCCAGGGGAGCCATTCCGCTTTATACATTTCTGCTTCTTCCCAGCGGCAAGAATAGAACGCCGGGTTATGATACATCAGGAAGTAATCTTCGCCGTAGGAACGGCGATCCATCAGTTTCCGCTTGATTACATTAAGGCTTGCAAGCGGCGCATTTTTCAGAATCCAGTCCTGATTGCGTGCCATATATTCGTCCGCAAACTTCTTCCGCTGGGCTTCCGTAACGTTTTTGTTCCCTCTGGTGGAGAGGATGTAGCGATAATAGGAATCATCGCCATTAGGGAATTCATTGATGGGATAGAAATACCCCAGAGGCCACTGGGTGATATTCATAATACCGGCAGCAACAGAACCTTTGGCTGTGGGATAATCATACATGGGCTGGGAAATGCTGCGATAGCCTTTTGCCTGCGGTTTCACCGGTGTCGGGGAGAAGCCCATGACAAATTCCCAGGGTTTGTCCCATTCCGTGGGAACGTTCACCATCTGCTGAATATAAGTAACCGTATCGCCTTTACGGATCAGTTTGTATGGATAGCTCTTTGTATCAACAGCAAACCCTCTCTGGGAGTCAATAATCCAGCTGATACCTTTATATTCTTCCCCGATCCACATGTAATTCAGAACCCGTCCTTTGGTCAGACGGCCGGCACTCATATTCAGCTCGCCCTGCCCTGCCGGAACTGTCCAGTCCGGTTTACCCTGACCGCGTTTACGGCTGGAATAGAGTGTGGTGAAATATTTGGCATATTTATCTTTCACAGGGACACGAAGTTCAAAAGATTTCACATTGACTTTACCCTGCGGAATCACTTTCACCGAGAGTTTGCAGAAGCCGTCGTAATCATAATCCTGATTCAGAACAAATTTGACTTTCCCTGCCTGAGATGTCATTTCATAAACCACACGGTCTTTTTCCGAAGAAATCAACTTGACGGCTCCGGCTTTGACCGGTTTTCCATCAAGGAAAAGCTGAATCGGTGCTGCAAGAATATTTTCCCCTTCCGCATAAATTGCATTCCAGATACCGCTGCCGATTTTGTAACCGGTCATGAGGGCATGAACTTCTTTCGCTGCTTTGTTGTGTTTGAGCGGTTTGAACGGCGGGACAATCACGCGTTCTTTACCGAGATTCAATCCCTGCCATGCAAATTTACGGATGGAGAACGTTCTCTTGTGAGAAAATTTTCTGCCATCCAATGCAACGGAATCCATGGTTACAGTATAGTCGCCAAGAGGAAGATTTTTCAGAACCGTTTCATCATGGAAACTTTCCAGCGGCTTTCCAAAGTTGGTTTTCTTGAAGGTGTGAAGAACTTTACCTTTGGAATCACGAACATTGATTTCCGCATAACCAATCGGCAGATTCTTATTAAATGTTCCGGCAACACGCAATCTTTCACCGAAAGACGGATAATATCCGCTGCTCAGATAGGGATAACCGACCGTATCTTTATAAACCGCCGCTCTCTGGGAAATAGCGGTATCCCAGAACATCACACGCTGATAAAGAACGGTCTTTCTGTCATGAGTAACCACCTGGGAATACAAACAGCGGGGCTTACCCGGGAACTGCGCCATCATATACAGATTGAAATAGCTGGAAATGCCGGGCTTGACCAATGCGCTGTAACCGATTCTGACTTTCTTTTCTTTACCGAACAGGTCGGGATTGTTGATGTCAAGTGTCGGCGCGCCATCCAAACCGGAACGGAAGCTGTTGGAATGAACATACGCTTTGTAGTTATGCGGATTTTCAATACGATATGTCCAGTTATAGTTCCCAGTTGCCGGATACATGTGCGGGCCGAAACCATCGAAGCTGACAATCATTGCTTTTTTATCGGGAATAAAAGTTGCCATGTCATTTTCATTTTTCGGACGATGGAAGAAGCCGGTTTCTTTCTGGCTTGACCAGTGACGCATCATCTGGAATTTCCATTCTTTTCCGTCTTCAATGGATTTCACGCCCAATGTAGAAAGCGGAATCGCCACTTCAGCCGTCCAACACTCTCCCTGTTCGGAGTTCATGGAAGACAAGGCGATACCGTTTTTCACAATCACTCCGGCAGGGATTTTACCTTTTCCGGTGCTGTCAAAATCAATAATCACAGGTGTCTTTTTTCCGGGAGGAAGAAAACGGAATTCCACGCGATCCTCTTCCGTCAACGGCTGAGGTGCAAGAGGTGTTTCACTGGTAATGGCAACATAAAGATTTTTTGCATCATAGCCGAAACGGAAATCGTTCTGGCGGCGGGTCATGAGACCGGTTTTTGTGGAAATTCCACCGAATGAGGTGGAAGCATACCGCCATTCATCGGTACTGATTTTACCATCAATGACGGGTGCTTTCGGCATGGGTGCAAAACGCAACAGGGTTGCATCGGACATTGCCTGTCCGCTTAAAGTTGATCCGATTACTGCGGCGAACGCAGTCAACAATGTTTTGTTCATATTCGTAAACCTTTCCTTATTAATTCACTTTTTCGATCTTCAGCAGAGCATACCCCAGACGCGGCACATCAATTTCTGCGGAAGAGAGTTCTTTTCCGGAAAACACATCCGTAATTTTATACTTCTTGTAATTCAAACCGGAAAGATCAAATTTTGCACGGACATTTCCGCCAAGATTGCCAACCATCAACAAGGCTTTTCCATCCGGGCGGATGACCTGAGTTGTGCGGATGTCTTTTGCATTGCAGGTAATGGGCTGTTTTTCCTTGTCATAGAACGGAATGGTCTTGTTCTGCGGTCTGCCGTAACCGAAAGAGAAGATTTCGTCACGAGCAGTAAGATAATCCTTATAGCCGCGTTTAACGCCCTGATCGCAATGGTTCATCAAACCGTAAGCAAAAGAGAAAGAAATCATGGAGGAAATCTGGTCTTTCACCGGGATTTTAGAGGACACCGTGGAGAAAATAGTACGCGGAATGACGCCGGACTGAGTACCGGTCAAATCGGCAAGCGTGTAACCGTTCGGGAACCGGTCAAAGTAATCGCCGCCTTTGGATGCACATTCCGTTGTAATGACTGTGGAACAGAATGCGGCAACCGCAGGTACAATGGAATTGGTTGCATGCACTTCCACCCAGGGCACACCGAAAACAAGACGTTTTTCTGCATACAACAGATGTGCCGTCCGCTTCGTGAGTTCGCGCCATCCAAAGAGATTCGTCGCTCTCTGCACACCGGCAGGGGCAACCTGGAGCATGTTTACATTACTGATAATCGCAGCCGCACCCGGCTTTTCACGATATCCTCCTGCTGCGACCGTATTGTATCCGCCACCCAGGGGGAAACAGTCAAAGTTCATGCCGTCGAATCCAAAACGGATATGTTCCCGCATTTCCCACAGCATTTTATCAATGTACTGGGTAGTCTGACAGGCAGTATATTCGTTATGAGCATCATCAATTGGATAATCATAGGGGAGCCATTCGGCTTTATACATCTCTGCTTCTTCCCAGCGGCAGGAATAGAATGCCGGGTTGTGATACATCAGGAAGTAATCTTCACCGTAAGCACGGCGGTCAAGCAATTTCCGTTTGATCAACGCAAGACTTGCCAGCGGCGCATTTTTCCGGATCCACTCCTTATGGCGTGCAAGATATTCTTCTGCAAACTGCTTGCGCTGTTCCGCAGTCACACCTTTATTCCCTCTGGTTGCAAGTGTTTTCGTGTAATATGATGCATCACCGTTGGGGAATGCATTAATGGGATAATAAAAGCCCAGCGGCCACTGCATGATATTCATCATACCGGCAGCAATAGAACCTTTCGCTGTGGGATAGTTATACATGTGCTGGGAAATACTGCGGAAGCCTTTCGCCTGCGGTTTCACAGGTGTCGGAGAGAACCCCATTACAAAACGCCAGGGCTTGCTCCATTCGGTGGGGACGTTCACCATCTGCTGAACGTAAGTCACAACATCGCCTTTGCGGATCAACTTGTGCGGATAACTCTTTTTATTCACAGAGAAACCCTTCTGCGAGTCAATAATCCAGCTGATACCTTTATATTCTTCCCCAATCCACACATAATTCAGAACTCTGCCTTTTTCAAGACGTCCAGCACTCATATCCAGCTCGCCCTGCCCTGCCGGAACAGAAAAATCCGGCTTGCCTTGCGCACGATGACGGTTGGAGTGGAGCGTGGTGAAATATTTTGCATATTTATTTTTCACCGGAATACGGAGTTCAAAAGATTTCACTTTGACTTTACCCTGCGGAATCACATCCACTGAAAGTTTGCAGAAGCCGTCGTAATCATAATCCTGATTCAGAACAAATTTGACTTTTCCTGCCTGAGATGTCATTTCGTACACCACACGGTCTTGTTCAGAGGAAATCAGTTTGACGGCTCCGGCTTTGACCGGTTTTCCATCAAGGAAAAGCTGAATGGGAGCCGCAAGGATATTTTCCCCTTCCGCATAAATCGCATTCCAGACACCGCCGCCGATTTTGTAACCGGTCATGAGAGCATGAACTTCTTTCGCTGCCTTATTATGCTTGAGGGGTTTGAACGGCGGGATAATCACACGATCTTTGCCGAGGTTCAATCCCTGCCAGGCAAATTTACGGATGGAAAACGTTCTCTTATGGGAGAACTTTCTGCCGTCCAAAGCAACAGAATCCATGGTCACGGTATAGTCCCCAAGGGGGAGATCTTTCAGAACTGTTTCATCATGGAAACTTTCCAGCGGCTTGCCAAAGTTGGTTTTCTTGAACGTATGGAGAACTTTTCCTTTGGAATCACGGACATTGATTTCGGCATAACCAACCGGAAGTTTTTTGTCAAAAGTCCCCGCAACACGCAATCTTCCACCGAAAGACGGATAATATCCGCAGCTCAGATAGGGATAGCCGACCGTATTCTTATAAACCGCTGCTCTCTGGGAAATATGGAGGTCCCAGAACATGACTCGCTGATAAAGAACTGTCTTTTTGTCTTGAGCAAGTACTTCGGAATAAAGACAACGGGGCTTACCCGGGAACTGCGCCATCATGTACAGTTGGAAAAAGCTGGAGATGCCGGGCTGAACCAATGCGCGGTTACCAATGGGCACTTTCTTTTCTTTACCGAACAAGTCCGGGTTGTTGATGTCAAGCGTCGGCGCACCATCCAAACCGGTACGGAAACATTTGGAATAAACATACGCTTTGTTGTTATGAGGATTTTCGATACGGTATGTCCAGTTGTAATGACCGGACACCGGATACAAGTCTGTGCCGAAGCCGTCAAAGCTGACAGCCATTGCTTTGTTATCCGGGATAAATGTTGCCATATCGTTTTCATTTTTCGGACGATGGAAGTAACCTGTCTCTTTTTGGCTGGACCAGTGACGCATCATCTGGAACTTCCATTCTTTGCCGTTCTCAATTGTTTTTACGCCCAAAACAGAAAGCGGGATCGCAGCTTCCGCCGTCCAGCACTCGCCCTGTTCGCAGTTCATGATCGATACGCCGAAGCCGTTTTTCACGATCACACCGGCAGGAACTTTGCCTTTTCCGGTACTGTCAAACTCAATAATCACGGGAACTTTTTTTCCGGGCGGCAGGAAACGGAACTCAACGCGGTCGTCGCCAGTCAAGGGCTGCGGTGCAACCGGTGTCTCACTGGTGATGGCGACATAAAGATTTTTCGCATCATAGCCGAGACGGAAGTCATTCTGACGGCGGGTCATAAGACCGGTTTTTGTAGAAATTCCACCGTATGTGGAGGACGCATATTTCCATTCATCGGCACTGATTTTACCATCGATAACGGGTGCTTTCGGCATAGCCGGCATACGCAAAATTGTTGCATCGGACATAACATTACCGAACAAACTTGTTACGGCAGCAAATGTTATTACAGAAAGAATTTTACAGTTCATAATGATTTTCCATCCTGTTTGTTACATATACACTTTAACATGCTGATACTATAATGCATAATTGCATTTTTTGCTAGTACAAAATATTAAAAAAATAGAATTATCCGCCAATTTTCAAACATTCCACATATAAAACACGCCAAACGACAAAACTATCTATCATTCTTGAATTCAATGATGAATAAAACTGTTTCACCTCATTCAGCCTCTGATTCAATATATTTTTACAGAAACCACAGAATAGAACAATGTAAAAAAAATACCCGATTCAGGAATTCTTCTCCTGAATCGGGAAAAATGTAATTTTATTGCTCAAAGAATCGTCAGCTGTTACGGGCTGCACCTTTGAAATTCACCAGCCCATCACGGAAAATCGATGCATCCGTCACGAACAACGGATAATCCAGCAGCGGCATACGGTGGAATTGTCTGAAACGTCCGTAGTTGCCGTCACTGCAATTCATTTCGTTTTTGATCCGGTAGATTTTCGCCGTGATCGGGTCGATCAGGACGGGTCTGTCAAAGGTGCTCCAACGTTCCGGGTACATCTGAATGTTCACCGCATGGACATCGTAATTTGACCGGAGGTGGGAGGGATGATAATAGGCGTAAATCGGCACATCACCTTTGCGGAAACCGCAGACAACCGGGTAAATATCATCCACCGGGCGGGTAGTGAAAGACCACGGAGTTTCATAGGGGTGAACTTCAAAAGAAACGTTCGCTGATTTTGTGTCGTCATCAAACAGCCAGGTGAAACTCTGCATGGCACGCAATGCCAGTTTCGCTTTATAATTGGCAGGATCGGATGCATCGACAACGCCGAAACGGAACAGCTGATTGCCGTTGTATCCGTTACCGAAATCGCAAGCCGTAAAGTAGGATGTCATATCAACGCCCAGACGCAGGTCAGTAAGATACCGGCGGGTCAGGAAGCGTGCCTGATAAACTTCGCTGATATCAGCGGGCAATCCGTTTTCACCCTGCCAGATTTCGATTTTCTTGCCACTTTCTTCGATCCGGTCACGGATAAACTGCAGACGGGCGGGCCAGTAAAGTTCCGGAATTTCTTCGTAGGGATGATAGGAGAAGATGTCGATATCTTCTGCGATTCCGGCATCAAACAAGCCTTGAATATATTCGTTGCAAAGGGAGCAGCCGGAAATGGAGCCGCCGATGATTTTTGCATCGTCTTTCAAGATTTCACGGACGGCTTTCGCTGTAACTTTCACCAGTTCCGCATAGACGTGCGGCGGTTCAGCTTCGATTTTACCATTCAATTCGCTGCCCGGCTTCTGAAGGAATCCGGCATTGGGTTCGTTCCATACTTCGTAGTAAGAAACACGGCCCTGGAAATGACGTGCCATTGCCTGACAGTAATTCACCCAGCCGGTCACTGCCTTTTCACCGAAAACGGTGGGAGAATAGAAATAACTGCCACGGCAGGGCGGACAATCCATATAAAGACCATTCCCGAAGCTCAAACTGATCCAAGGTTCGATCCCCGCCGCACGCAGAGAATCCACAATGTGATCCAGCCACTGGAAATTGTAAACGCCGGGTTCTTTTTCCGCACGCTGCCAGCCTGCCTGAAGACGTGCCCATTTGACACCGGAATGTTGAATGATGTTGATCGTCTGGTCAAAGTCATAGGCTTCCCGGTGATCCAGCACTTCAAAACCGATACCGAGGCGGGATTTTTTTACATCCCGGCTGCCGCGGAAAGGCATATCGCCGATATATTCCAGCTGCGTAATA
Organism: Victivallales bacterium; assembly: GCA_045639325.1. Classification (GTDB taxonomy): domain Bacteria; phylum Verrucomicrobiota; class Lentisphaeria; order Victivallales; family UBA1829; genus RGIG8244. Next base: position 31,931 of record JAZUCU010000030.1, on the reverse strand, counting down.
AAACCGTCACGTTCTGCATCGAACAACAGCTCTTTGTATTTCTGCAATTCCCGACTGCGGATCTGGTCGATAAACTGCATATCTGCCTGAGGAAGAAAACCATCAAGAGAGTGACTTTCTTTTTTTTCGTCTGCCATGTTTCTATATCCTTATTTGAAAATTTTTATTTTATTTCTTCGGGTCGATCCGGAGGGTATCGATCACATTACCATATTGTTCGATTACGTTCACCATGAGATGATCTTCCGTCACATCCACTTGCAGAAGCGTATCGATATCATTGGCAATGGTCAATGCATTCAGCGTATCCGGAGAAACCATTGTCAGATTTTCCCGTTTGAAGAAACAAACACCGGTTTCCGGTTCAACTGTAAAATACCGGTGAAGATGTCCGGAGAGAATCAAATCTGTTTCCGGAATCAGCCGGAGCAGAGAAAATGCCGCATCGGAATCATACCGACGTTTATAAACCGGCATGTGAATCAAGGCAATACGCCATCTTGCATTGCGATATTCTGCGGACCGGGTAAGTTCTTTCAGCCATTCCTGCTGTTCCCGGATCATATCATCGTTACGGAATAAACCGGAGTCACCATCCGGCTTGTCGTTACCGGCATCCAGGGCAATAAAAAGCGTATCCCCCTGACGGAACGTGTAATAGGATTTCCCCGCCGGATGGGGCAGCAAATCCTGATAAAGTCCGGCAAAAGTACCAATCTGTTCATGATTGCCGCGGACAAAGTACAGAGATTTGCCGGTATCCTGACACCATTTCGACTCCAGATCAAGGAATCCTTTGTAATAAGATTCCAATCCGCAGGCACAGGAAAGAAGGTCGCCGATATTGATCAGGAAATCACTTTCCTTCAACGCATCCTGCTGTAAAAGATTGCTGATCCGTTTGGCACTGCCGTGAAGGTCGGAAAATGCCGTAAAGCGGAATTCATTCCGTGCCGGATCCAGCGTTTTGAAGGTGTAAATATTGCCGACCTTTTCTTTCAGCGTTACAGGATGCAATGTAATAACCCGATATTCGTAGGTTGCGGCAGGCTGCAAGCCCTGAAGATGCAGAACATGAATCAAACGATTCCGGATCAGAATCCCGTCCCGACGTTCAAAAGGCAGGCGAATCCACGCTTCTGTCCCCGCCGGACGATATTCGAGGAATGCGCCGCAATTTCCGGCACTGCCGAATGCAACCGTCATTCCACAATCGGAAGCGTTGGATACCCACGGGCCATGCTGAATCGCATGCGCCGGAATCCGCAACTTATCTATCGCGACTTCAAATTCACTGCGGGTAAATTCCTTTTCGGGATAAACGCCGGTTTCAGCAAAGTAAACTCGGGAATAATCATCGAACAACAGCATGCCATAGTTTTCCACTTCATGGAATTTGGTATCCAAATCCATCCAGGTAACGTATTCCTTCCGGGCTTCAGAATAACGGCAGATGTTGAACCAGGTATAATGATTGTTCGTTATGAACATGGATATCGGGAAAACGGCATTGGCTTTCCAGTAATCCGCTCCGACTTCCACCGTTGTACGCCATTCGTCGGTTCGACCGGTGTTATCGGCATGCCCGCCCCCAGCCCCGATGGCACACTGCATCAGCCAGGGGTTGACGGTCAACGATCCGAAAAAGATTTCCAGACGGTCGCCGGAATCAAAAATACGCCAGTCATCTTCTGCACTGCCCCTGCGGACTTCTACAGGTTCATGGCAAATGACTTCCATAAAAAGTTCTGTTCTGGAACGGGTGAATTTTATTTCTGTTTTCGCCCCGGGTTCACCACCATGAAATTTTGTAAAATCATCTGCATGAACATACTCACCATTGGCGGGCACGGACAACGCTTTCAGCGGCGCAGATGCGTAACTGATCAAACTCATTATGATACCTCTGCTGAAAAAAACTCAGTCTGTTGCTTACCGTATTAAACTTAATAATTTCCGGCGTAACCGAAGAAAACGTCTACCTTACGTTCAGCATAAGTGGATCCGGTCTTTTTCTGCATCAACACTTTTTCAGGCATACCTTCCACGTGTCCATCCAGGAATAAAATGTTACAATATGCACCATGACGGGTGCGGTTGGTATAGGATCCTAAATTCGTAGAGGCACGCCCATGGGCTTCAACAGCAGATGTATCAACCGTCTCAAGCGTTGTTGCCACATTGGTGGAATCCATAAGATATGACATTTGAGCGGGACGTTTTGCCTGTGCAAATTTTACAATCGCCGGAAGCGAAGTATAAGGAACCCCACCGACATTGGATTGATTCATACCATATTGAACATACATGAACGTTGCAACAGGAGTGGGGTTTGCAGGACATTTCATGATACTTTTCTGCCACTGCGGAGGCACACCTTTGCTACCGGTATCCGTCGGCGCAATAGCAGCATCAATATTCATTCCGGCATACGGTGCAGCATACATATTCCAAGTTCTGGTGCTGGTACTGGTAAAAATCATTCCGCGGCTTTCTTCCGGTTTTGTGCCAACATTGCATGGAAGAATAATATCATTGTAATCATGTGCATACTGACGGATGGCAATTCCCCATTCTTTCAGGTTGTTCTGACAGCTTGCACGGGCACCGGACTGTTTCACTTTACCCAATGCGGGCAGCAGCATTGCAGCAAGAATGGCGATAATTGCGATTACAACCAGCAATTCGATCAGGGTAAAACTCTTTTTCTGTACGTTCATGAGAATCTCCTTATATTAGTCAAAAATAAAACGTCTGAAATGGGCAGGCATTTTTCCGTAAGTGATACCCGGAGAAAATTCCAAATGCGTAGATACTTTAGCATCCATTGCGTCAAAGTCAAATACGACAATGTTAAATCCGATAACTTTTCCTTTGGAGGGCTTCTTGACTCCAAGCTGTGACCACGGGAAGCGGATCAAATAAACACTCTTGCTGCCGGTGCGGACGATCTGCGGTTTGCCGACGACTTTCAGCGCAATATCGGCACTGCCGGTATTACAGAAAATTTCAGGTCCGCGCGGAGTGGCGGCAATAGTGAATTCTCTGTCATCAGCGCTGAAACCGCCGGAGGAGAGAACCGCATCAAAGGCATCGTTTTTCATATCGAATGCACATTGGATGGAGTCCTGATTCCAGGAATGTGCACCGAATCTGCGGGAAACTGCGACATCGTCAGTAACTTCCGCCGCAACATAGAAATAATTTTTGTCATAGCCGAGATAAACGTTTGCAGACAAGTCATTCTTGCCAGTCCAGTAACCCGCAACATCGGCTTCCAGCGGTTTCACATGCTTAATGGAATCCATCACAAGCGGCTGAACCTTTTCGAAACCTTTCAATGCACCATTCACAATGGAAGGCGCAGAAGCAAGTTCGGTAATTTTGTACCATTCATCTTCTCTTTCGGCAAAGTATTTGACACCATTGACTGTTGCAGTGACGGAAAGTTTGCCGGCTCCCGGCGGGCAGTCAAAAATAACATCGGTCACAGCACCACGTTTGACGGTAACTTTTCTTGCAGGGAACTTGTTCAGAAGAACTTCCACATTCAAGTCAGTTACGGTCTTATTCTGAATGGTTACGCTGACTTTTCCGTTGTCGATACGGTGAACTGCCGGGTAAATTTCCGGCATAACATATTTCCCGCTGCGGAAGGCTTTTGCAACGACATCCTGCGGGGCATCAAATTCCAGATAAAGCACACGGTCGTTGAGCTTGAAATTCTGCAATCCGGCTTTGCCTTTCAGCGGTCTGCCGAGGAAGTCTACGCCGCTCCAGTCAGCTGGCATCGTAATTTTTGCATCAATGTCATTCTTGGTGTATGCCCAGAAGGCAGCCAGAGTCTTGTTGCCTTTGCGGAAGACAAAGCAATAAACGTCCGGACAGGGTGATGCATTCACTGCATCGGTTGCAAATGCCAAAGCTCTTGCGGCAACTGCCCAGGTGGTGGCATGAGGTTTCGGAGAACCGGTCGCCTTGTTCCACATACCGTAGTCGATTCGACCGCCGCGTTTTTCATAAGAAATGTTGTTGTCAAATGTGAAGAATGTCCATTTGCGGACACCCATAGCTTTCAGGACGACCAGGTTTCTGGCATTGATTTTTCCGGCATCCTTGACCATATCGGAATCGAGAACCGGAAAGTCCATAAAGTTGTAACCGCTTTCCGTACCGGTGACGAATTTTTTATCACCGATGACAGCACGGGTATTTTCAAACCGCCAGAGCAACTTGCCGGATTCCGGACCATCCATCACCAAACCTTTGGTAATGGTACATTTACCGAGATAAAGACTGCAGGACAGACCGTCCACATAATCTTTCACTTTCGGCCAGACTTTTTTGCCGATCTGGTGACGGTCCATAAAACAGCCGCCGCCACTGATCATCATAGTCGGATCTTTCAGCTTGATGGCTTCGTACAGGGCTTTGTGGATACCGATAAAGTGGGGTAATTCCCATTTGGAACGGTGGAATGTATTGTAAATTTCATCGCCGAGACACCAGTCACGCACTCTGCCGTTTGCGGTTTCAGCGAGCAGAGAGAAGAAGTTTTTCCAGGTCTGGAAATAGGCTTCATCGTAAGGATTGATGCCTTTTGCGAGTTTATCGTTGATTTCCTTCCGCATATAAAGCGGCTGCTGCTGATTATTCGCAGTGGAGTTCTGGGAAGAATGGAAGATAAAATAAGGTTCGAAACCATATTTATCGCACATGGCAAGCCAGTCTTTCAGACGTTTCATTTCTTTGGGATAGAATGTTGTGGGACTATTCTGCATGTGTCTGCGCTGGGCAATAAAGTTGCTGGAACCGTTACCCATACGAATCTGTTTTTCAATCGTGCCCGGAGTTTTGGCAGAGAAGAATGGGTCACGTTTGCCTTTCTGTCGATCCACAACCATACCGGAACTTGTCACTTCAGCAACGGGACGTCCGTTATCCATCAAGCGGCCTTTCAGAGCAAACCAGCCACGGAAGTCTTTCAAAGCAGGAATCTGAATTTTGAAAGAACCTTCTGCTTTTCCGGGGAGTGTTACTGCCTGTTTGCCATCCGCCACAGGTTGATTATCAAAGTCAAGAATCTGCCAGACAAGATCCAGTTTCTTACCTGCGACCTTGCTTTCTTTGAATTCAAAAGTGTAAACCATCTTTTCGCCGGGATAATACACGCCGCCGTGAACTTCGGAGGGAAATCCGCGTTTCAATGTAATGACTTTATCCAATTTCGGTTCTTTCACTTCTGCTCTTGCAGCACCGAAATAAACATTATCGATCCAGCTGATACCCTTTGTGCTCTTGAAGCCATGAATACGGATGGTCAGCTTTGCAGTTGCGGCACCTTCCGGAACTTTGATTTTCTTGCTGAAATAAGTCCATTCTGTGGGGGGACGGTTCCATTTGTTTGCGACATTAATATATTTCTGTTTCCGGTCTTTGATTTCCGGGAATTCCAACAGGATCTCGGTAACGTTGGTACTGTCATATTCCGCACACTTTGCCCAGAAAGCAAGCTCAACTTCTTTCAGACCTTTGATATCAAAAGGCTTGTAATATTCCACATTGCAAATATGCTTCTTGGTCCAGTTCAAGCGCAAGGATGCAGCACCACCTGCCCCCTGAGAATTGGTTTTATCCAATACCGGATCCAGCCATACTCTGCTGTCTCCGCGTTTGAAACTGGATGATTTCCACTGAGAAATACCCGATTCAAAACTGCTGTTCTCGACTAAGTTCTGAGCATACGCGCTGACAGCCATTGCAGCTGTGAGCGAAACTGCCATCCACTTTCTGTTCTTCATCATAGCTTATCCTCTATTATAAGAAATTATAATGTTTTTTACTAAATATATATCGTAAACGGTCTGCTGTCAAGTGCCATAAAAATTTTATCTTAAAAAAAAGAAAAACATCTGTTCCGTTTGACAATTCATCTGCCGCGATATATATTAATTTTCGACAAAACAAATTTCAGAATATCGTTACAGAAAGGTGCTATCGTGCGAACAGCTATTCTTACTTTTGATGATGCCGTGATCAGTCAATACGAAAATGTGGCTCCGCTCCTTAAAGAACTGGGCTTCGGCGCAACATTTTTCATCTGCCGTTTCGATGATGAATGGCGTGCAAAAAATGAACAATATCTTATGACTCCCGACCAGCTCCGGCAGCTTGATCGCGATGGCTTCGAAATCGCCAATCATACCTGGAATCACATCCTGTTGACCGATTGCTCCGAGGATGTGATCGAACAGGAAATAATCCTTATGAATCAGTATTTTACAGAGAACGGAATTCCTGCTCCGGTCTCCTTTGCCTACCCCGGCGGACCGTTCGCAAAAAATGCCGTCGAAGTCTTGAAACGTCACAATTTTCTCTGTGCCCGATCCGTCAGAAACGAAGCCTACCATCCGGCGAAAGATGACTGCATGAATCTGCCCGCCTTTTCCATCTGCGGCAACGATCCCGATTTCTTCCGGAACGCCATTGCCCAGGCCGACGATGAAAATCCGGTGATTTTGGTATTCCATGGCGTCCCGGAATATGTGCACCCGTGGGTCGATTTAGACCTGTCACTTTTCCGCGAATACATGAACATCCTGAAAGAAGAAAATTACCGCGTCTGTTCCCTCCGGGATTGGTTTCAGAAATAATTATGATCTCAAGGAATTAAATAATGGAAACGGAACTTTGCAATATGTGTATGATCATGGATACTGATGGCCGCGTTCTGGTACAGGAACGACTGCCGAAACCAACGAATCCGTGGTCGGGTCTGACCTTTCCCGGCGGACATGTGGAACCGGGGGAAACGGTTGTGGCATCGGTCATCCGGGAAGTACAGGAAGAAACGGGATTAACCATCTCTAAATTAGAGAATTGCGGTTATATCCAGTGGTATAATGAGAAAAAGCAATCGCAATATTTTGTATTTCTGTTCAAAACCAGCACATTCACTGGAGAATTAAAAGATTCTGTCGAAGGCAGAGTCAAATGGATGACGCTGGATGAAATGCTTGCCGGTCCTCTTGCGCCGAACATGAAACAATATCTTGCCGTTTTTCAAAACGCAACCATTCCGCAAGCCTTCGGCATCTCCGGCAAAGACCTGCATTTAGTGGACAATGATGGGAAATTGTTTTAAATCAAATCTTACCGATCGGGAATATTCAGGGGGCAAAACAGCGCACGCGCAAAAATTTTAAAAAATAAATATTAAACAGGCTAATTTTTTCTTGACTTTTTAAATTTTAGATATATATTATTAGAGAAATTTTATCGGGAGCTGTTCCGCTCCTCATCGCAACAGAAAAAAAATTAAAACAAGAAGAAAACAAGAAAGTGTACAAAAAAAAAATGAAAAAAATCCTCTTGCTTTTGTTTCTGCTTTCCGGCAGCATATCCCTCATGGCAGCTTACCAGTACAACACAAAAGGTAATCAGTTGTGGTTGACATTCGATTCCTCCACGACCGTTGCTTTTGATGTATCACGCAGCGGCAAAACAAATGATCACGAAAACTTCATCGACCGCGGCGAAGGTATTGCCGATTACGGCTGGTACAATCTTGACACAAAAGAAACCGGCTCCTTCCTCAATGGCGCATCTGCAACATTCAGCGAAAGTGACCGTATCGGTTTGTATGTTAAAGACGATAAAGGTCAGGTTTTCAAGTCCACCAAAGCCGGCGGCGAACCGGAACTGGGCGATGATGTTATCTGGGGTAAATCCAATGAAGTCGATGGCTCCATCGCTCTCTACGGCGGCAACAAAGGTTCTAACGGTTCTCATGAATACTACGTGTTCAAAGTGAACACCGCCAATACCAACAACAAAGCCCCCTCCGGTCAGCCTCTGCCCGGCATTATTGCCACACTGGTTCTCGGCGGCGGTACATTGGTCTACCTGAAAAAGCGTAAAAAACTTTACGAATCCAAGTAAAACTTTCATGTTTGTGCCGAATTTGAAGAGTAATGAAAAATTTGAAGAAATCACATTGGGTGCTCATTGCATTATCTGTACTGATTCTCGCTGGAACAATCGGTATTACGGCGCTTCTGCTTTTTTCAAATTACCGCAACGTCAAACTCTTCAAACAGGCACAAAATAATTTTCTGCGCGGGGATATGGAATCCCTGATCCTCGCCGAGGCGCAATTGCTGCAGTTGACCCGTAATGACAACGATCATGAAGCAGCGTATATTACCCTCGGCGCCATCGCAGAAAAACGGAAATTTTTCCCCGAACAGGTTTATTACTGTTACATGGCGCACCGGCTCAATCCGTTGAGCGAAGAAAACAAAAAGCAATACATCAAAAGTTTGTGGTTCGCCCGTTATTTTGACCGGTTGGAAAACTTCCTTTCTCAGCAAAGCGACCTTTCCGATCAGGAAAGAAAACTGCTTTTTTATTCTGCCGGACGCAACGGCAACATCAACAAGTACAAATATCCCTTCAACCGCATTGCCACTGATAAATCCATTGGAGAATTGACATTTTTGCTTTTCAAGCAGAAAGATTTATCCATCGGAGAAAAAATTGCCGCATTGGAAAAGATGAAGGGCGACGCTTTCACGGAGCAGGAAATTCTTGCAGCAAAAGCGGAATATTATCTGGAAACCGGCAATATTACCAATGCGGAAAAAGCATTATCGGATGCGTGCAAGCTCAACCCTTATGCATTCACTCCGGCTTTGGGCAGATTTTATGCTACTTTCCGTTCTCTCGGCAGTGCGTTGCCTGTCTTTGAAAGACACCTTTCGACCTACCATGACCCGGTCATTGCGCTGCAGACGGCGGAAATTTACTGCATGTTGAAAAAAACTGCAAACCTGCAGAAACTCCGCAAACAATATCAATCCGACACAGGCAGTCAGGCGATGATGCTCTGTTATTACTTCGATGCTTTGATTGCATACAGCAAAGATGATTTTGCCGCATTGAAAGATCTGGTGATCCCGTTGCGAAAAAATATCAAAACACCGCTTGCACTGTTCCTGTTTTTCTGTGCGGATCTGCAGGAGAAGAATCTTGCCGCGATTCGCGAAACGTACATGGATTTGACATCCCGCCGCAGCTACATGGATCTGCAAAACAAAGCGGATCTCCTGTTAACGGATTTCCTGAAAGACAACTTCACCAGTTTCCGCGGCAGGGAAGAACAGCTGCTTGCATTGGCAAATCTTCTTTATGCCCGCAAAAAAGATGTATTCACAGCGAAACTGATTCTGCTGCACCAGCAGAAAATGCGGTCCGTAAATGCAACACTTTTGCATGATGCCTTGCAGAGATTTCCTCAGGATCAGGGATTGATTAAGCTTGCAATTGAATATTATGCGGTCAAAGACAATGCCGAATATGAACGGCTGATAGCTTATTACAAAAAGAATTTCCCGCAGAAAGCAGCGGACATGTTCCGTTATGAGCTCATTCTTGCCGTTAGAAAAAATGATTTCAATGCAGTATCTGCGTTGTTCCGGAAAAACTTCTCCCCCGCCATTCTCCCGGAATACTGGAACTTTGCCAGTACGACCATGCGGGATGATGACCTGCTTTTCCTGAGCAAAGAAAAAACGTATGCGCCTTTCTGTCAGGCATTGCTTCTGCTCAAAAAAGGCGATAAAAAAGCGGCATGTGACCTTCTGGAAAAAGCTGATGCCAATGGAATTGCGGCACTTCAATTCTTCGCAGCCAGAACATTGGCGGAAAACGGACGGAATCAGGCTGCGCTGGATCGCTATGCACAGATTCCGGACAAATCCCCATACCGGTTGGATATTCTGCTGAATTCGGCAGAAATTTTTATCGAGTTGGGGAATCCGGCACGTGCGGCGGATTTAGCTGGAGAAGCATACCGGCTTGCCCCGGATCTGCCGGAAACACAGCTTTGTTATGCAGATAAACTTTACCGGAATGGAGAATTGAGCAAAATTCCGGATGTGATTCGACTGAAAAAATCAGCCTCAGCCAACCGGAGACGGATGGAAACCTTATGGGTTGCAGGCATGAGACAGCGGATTAAGGAATGTGATATCACCACCCAGCGAGAAAAGGCCCGCGAATTGTGCAGGCAGTTACTCTCGGTGATACCAACGGATAATATCGCACTTGAGTGCATGAAAACACTGAATAAGATGCCGCAATGATGAGTACAAAAATCTATCTGAAAAGAATTGCAAAACATCCCCTGGGAGCGTTATACGGAACGCTGCTGGGGTTTGTTGCTTTATCCGCATCCATTCCGATGTTCACTTCGGGCATGTGGGATGCGGCACTTGTCGATCTGGCAATGGCGGGCATTCTGATTATGCTGATGCTGGAAACGGTTATCTCATTCTGTCGCAAGCAACCTGCTTTGCCGGAACGAATTACGGCATGGACAATATTAATTCTGGCGAACGTTATTGCGTTACTCCCGACACAAAATATTGCAGGGAGCATCAGTACGGCATTTTCGTTTTCATTGTTGATTTGTGCATTTGTTCTTTACTTCAGCGGAACACGGTTGGCAATGCGCTGCATTGTTCCGGCATTGTGGTGCTGCGTTTTCATGCCGTATCACGAAGAAATTATGCTGCTGCTGAGTTTTCCCTTGCGTCTGACAGCGACCGTTTTGAGTTCGACAATGCTCCATCTCTGCGGAATCAACGTTATTCATTCCGGCACATCCCTGACCTTGCCGGGAGTTGATATTGCGATTACGGATGCCTGCAGCGGGATCAATCAGCTGGATGCGTTTATTCTCATTGCATTTGTAGCGGTGCAATTACTGCATAAAAAGAGTCTGTGGAAATATTTGCATTTTGCGTTCATCGTTCCTATGATCATCATTGGCAACAGTATGCGCATTGTGCTGACGGTGCTGTTGTACCGAGTTTTCGGAGAAGTCGTATTTGAAAACACCTGGCATACGGTTCTGGGGTTCAGTCAGATTATTTTCGCCTTGCTGCTCTTTTTTGCAGTGGGCTGGATTTTCTGTCGTGCAGAGCGAAAAACACTGGAGGAAAGATCATGAAAAAGTTGATTCTCATGTGCTGTTCCATTCTCCCCTTGTGTCTGCAGATGCCTTACCTACATTCCGCATGGCGCAATTCCCGTCTTGACCAATGGGATTGGCTGTTTTATCTTGCGGCGATTCCGGCAATTGTGTGGGCGGTCAGGAAGGAAAAAACGGATCGTTGCGATTGGTGGGCATTGGTTCTGCTGCTTCCGGCGCTTGCCCTTTCTCTGACAACAAAGATCCATCACATCAATGCACTTGCGACAGCCAGTTCGGTGGTCTTCATGTTTGCAGCGATCTGGCTGATCGGATCCTGGCGTTATGCTTATCGTGTATTGCCGGTGACGGTGTTATTACTGCTTGGCACACCGAGTTCCAGTTATGGAGTTTCGCTTTTGCTGATGTGTCCGGTATGGGCGGCATGGCTGATCAAATTTCTGTTGGGAGTCTGCTGTTTCGGTTGGATTTTCTGCAACAAACGTTTTGATCTGGAATTGAAAAAAGGTACATTAAGTTTTGCGGCGGCCTTGCTCTGCAGTTGTTTACTGCTGCTTCATTCCAGAGAAATTTATTTTGAAGGCAGAAGTTTTGTACCGGACTTCTCCAGTCACCCCGGGGATTACTGGGGCAGAAACATTGAACCGGACGAAAACACAAAACGTTTCTTTGTTTCCAGTATTGTCAAACAGTACCGTTACTCCAGAGAAAATGTTGATATTTCCGTTCTGGCAGTCAAATGTGGCAGTGACATTCATGAAATTCACCCGGCAAGTCATTGTCTGCGGACGAGTTTCTGGACGGTCAATTCAGAAAAAATCCTGTACCTGCAGGACAACTTTGCGGTCACTGAAATCGATGCAGAAAAAGGTGGACGCCGTTTTCTGCTGTGGGTATGGTACAGTACAGACCGTTTTTCCACACCCGGATTTCTCGGCTTCCGCCGTCACTTCCGCAGTGGAGGCAAACACTATACGTATCAGATTTCGACCCGTATCCGCAAAGATGTGGAAACGAGCCGTATGGAATTGCGTAAATTCACTCAGATATTGAAACAACAGGATAATACAGCCGTCATGGAGAACAAACAATGAACCGTTACGAAGAAATTATTGCATTGCGGCAGGAATTGAAGAAACCTACCGTATTTCATCACAATCACATTCAGATGCGTATGCTGATGTGGCATATCACAATCGGGACCTCTCAGGCATTCAAACGTCTGATGGATATTATTCTGGCCATCATTGCCATCATTTTGGGCAGCCCGGTGTTTCTGCTTACCGGACTGATTGTGAAATTGACCAGTCCCGGCCCGATTATTTTCTGGCAGGTGCGTGTGGGTAAATACGGCAGACATTTCAAGTTCTACAAATTCCGCAGCATGTATGTGGATGCCGAAGCACGGAAAGCGGAACTGCTGAAACTCAATGAATCCGGCGACGGCGTGATTTTCAAAATGAAACGGGATCCCCGCATTACCCCCATCGGCCGTTTCATCCGTAAATTCAGTATTGATGAATTGCCGCAACTGTTCAATGTGCTGCTTGGCGATATGAGTCTGGTCGGCCCCCGCCCTCCTCTGCCGGCGGAAGTGCGGACTTACACCCTGGAAGAACGGAAACGGTTGAATATCACGCCGGGCATCACCTGTCTCTGGCAGGTATCCGGACGCAGTGAACTGCCGTTCTCCAAACAGATTGCGCTTGACAAGGAATACATAGCCAGCCGCAGCGCATGGAAGGATTTTCTGATTCTGCTGAAAACCATTCCTGCCATTCTGACCGGAAGGGGGGCATGGTAAGATGAAACATCTGCTGATCAATCCCTATTCTCAACAACAGGAATGGTGCAAGGAATATTTTCCGGACCGCAGTCTGGGTATGATGCTTGTAGGCGGACGCTGTGCCGCGGAATATTTTATCGACCTGGCGCTGCGCTGCGAAGCGGAATCCATGCTGTTGCTTGGACCGGCTTACAATGAACATCTTGCTGAACTGCTTTACAAATATCAGCATGGGGCATTGCAACTGGATTACCGTAAAGGCGGCGGACATTTTTCCGTGCGTCATTTGCTGGAAAAGTATAAGGAAGAATGTGGTGATGACTGTCTGATTCTTCACGGCATGCTGATGCCCAAAACCTATACACGGGAGGAATTGATGAATTCATTCGTCCCCTGCGAAGATGATGGAACGGCGGACGGGATTTATTATTACAAGGATGGTGTTCTGCTGAAAAGCAAGATTGAATTTTACCTCATCAACTCTCTGCAAAGTTACTTTGAAGTAAACTTCCAGGTCCTGAATGATGACTTTTACAACCTGCCCGGCTATTCCATGATGGATAACATCCACACCGGCACCAACGTTGTAATGAAAAACGACTGCAATCTTGCAGGCCCGCTGGTACTTGGCGACAACACATTCATTGAAAGCAAAAGCAGCATTTCCAACGCCATTCTCGGTGAACGTTCACTGATTGATAAAGAAAGTGTTGTGGAACATTCCATTGTGTTCGACCGCACCTACGTTGCCGGAAAGCTGGAAATCAAAAATAAAATTGTCACACCCGGCCGGATCATCGATCCCTATACAGGCGGCGTGCTGGAACGGAACAGTTTCAGTTATGCCTTCTCGCCGATTCAGAACCGGTCGGCATGGATCCTGCGTTTGTGGGAACACTTTATTGCATTGATTCTTGCCATCATCGGTTTGATTCCCTATCTGCTGATTCTGCCGTTTTATCTTACACATAAGGATTCCCATTGGTGCTGGAAACTTTCCATGGACCGTTACCCCGGCTACTGGGGCGTGCTGTTCTTCCGCCGGGAATTGATCAAGAGTCACCCTGCCAACGAAAACTATGTGTTCCAGATGGGTGAAATCTACGGTTTGCAGAATACGCCGGAACAACGGCGCATTTACGATTATTATTATCATTATCATTGCTCATGCTTCCTGGTACTGCAAGTTGTTCTGCGCAGTCTGGGTAAGAGAGGATTTGCAACTTATGCCGACCGTAAACGTTCCTCCTAAACAATTCACAGCCTGCGGGGATTGCGACGCAGAAAAATTGCTGGCAAGAGTCCTTCTGGAAATGAAAGACTCTCTTTCCGGTATGGGTCTTTGTGTACTTCTGGGCGGCAGTTATGGCAGAGGTGATGGCGGCGTGCGGCTTGATAAGGAAAATGGAATCCTTTACAACGATCTGGATTTCTTCGTCTTTGCCCGGAACAAATCAGACGGGGCGGAAGCCATCTTGAAAGCAGTTGCAAAACAATATGAACATGAGCTGAAAGTGGATGTCGACTTCAGCCGGATCATGTCCGTGCAGGATATCAAAAATAATGCATCGCGGTTGATGATGCAGGAATTGAAACGGGGTTATCATCTGGTATGCGGGGAAGATCTTCTTGCGGAATATCTCCCGGAATTGCCGTCGGACCGTTTACCCTATTCCGAAGCGTGCCGTCTTTTGCTGAACCGTGGTATGGGTTTGCTGCTTGCGGGAGAAAAGATATCCGGCAACTCAGATGATACCGATTTTATTCTGCGGAATCATTGCAAGGCCATTCTCGGTGCCGGGGATGCCATACTGATTACAAACGGACTTTACCGCTGGAAACTGGATGAACGGTTGGCGTTGATCGAAAAAATGGAAATTCTGACGGATGAGTGGAAAGCATATTATCGGGAAGCGGTGAATTTCAAACGTTCTCCGAACCGGAATCAGAAGCCGGATATGGTGCAATATTGGAATGGTGTACGGGATTTCTTCCGATTCGCCATGCGTTATTGTACGGGTGTTGAACAGTCCGGTGATATGATTCGTGGAATCTATGAAAAATGCAGCGGAGAACGTTCGCTGAAGAATTATATGAAATATTGTATAAAAACCCGCGTACTGCCGCTGACGGATTGGAAAATGTATACCATTCCGCCGGTTGCAGGTATTCTGCCCGAATTGTATGCAGCGCTTGATCAGCTTCCGGCAGAACTCAATAAGCAAGGCAAACTTTATCGGCATTGGCTGATTTTCAATTGAGAGGAGACTATGGATACACTGGATAAAGATTTTAGTGTGCAGGAAGAAACCAGACAGATGCAAAAACTGCAGATGTATCAGAAACTGGCTCTTTTTACCTTGTTCAAATACAAATGGAGTATTCTGCTTGTTTTTGTTGTGACCCTGATTACCGGCGTAATCTGCCGCGCTGTACAATTCAAGAAATCACCGCATAAACACGAAGGCAGTGTTACCCTGTTCTATACGCCGCGTGCCAGTGAAGAAGTCAAACCTTTGAGTTTGAATCACGTTCTCGGCGTATTCTCCCGTCAGCAGATTTTCAAACAGGTAATTGATGAACTGCATTTGAACGAATCGCAGCGCGCCACACTCAAGCAGAGTATTGAAGTGAAATTGCTTCGTGACCATAACGATATGTTTGTGATCACAGGGATCGGGGAAAGCGATGAATATGTGAAACTGCTGGTCAATACCTTTGTCGCCGTCGGGATCCGCAACTATGAAGAATTCCGAACGGCGGAACTGCGGAACTTTCTGGTGACCCGTGAACGGCGTCTGCAGGAATTGCAGGAATTTCAGAATACGCAGATTGAAGCGACGCACGGCTTGCACCGCAAATACGGCATTATTCACCCCAACGAAGAAATGGAAACGATAAAGAAAATCCAGGGGGAACAAAATGCCACGCTTGCGGAATTGAATGTAAAACTTGCCGATGCGCGAAACCGTTTTGCGAGAGCGGAGAAAAACTATAAAGTGCTTCCGCCGAAAGTGATCAAACATCGCGGTGAATTGCGCAATTACATTCTGGAAGTGCGTAAATTCTCCCGGGAATACGAAAAAGCCAAGCTGATGTTTGCAGAACGGAATCCCCGTTTTGTCGAAGCAAAAAGCGCATATGAAACAATCAGCAATGAATTTGAGGCATTCAAGAAACAACATCAGATCACCAATTTTGAAGAAAACATGCTGTTGGATATCGACGGCAACATCAACCGTTATCAGGAAGCGGAAGTCCTGCTCAATCAATACGAATTGAGCATGAAATCCCTGCAGGCGGAAATGCAGCTGATCAAAGACAAAGAAAAGAAGCTGCAGCAGATGATTCCGGAACATGAGCGCATTGAACAGCTCATGAAAACCGTTGGCAAAAATATTTCCCTGCTGGTGGAAGAACTCACCCGTGTACGGGGCAACATCGCCCACGTGCCCAACGATATTGTAATCAATGAACGGTTGATCAACACCAAAAAATTCTCTGCATTCCCGGTTAAAATTTTGGCAATCATTGTCATTGGCGCAGTCTTCCTTGCCGGCTTTTATGCCATCGTGGTTGTGGTCTATGATATTCTGAAAGGAACATTCAGCGGGATCGAGGAAGCCTGTTATCATAAACCCTTCTTCGATACTGTCGGGGTCATTCCTCATGAAAATTCCAGATTCACCCTTGAACAGCGCAAGATCATCAACAACGAAATGTTCTATCGTTTCATTCTGCGTTTGAAAGATACCAGAACGATCTTCTCCTGCTCACTCGACGGGTCATTTTTGAGTTCCGTGCTTTTCGACGAACAGTTCACAAAAGCAAAACGCAATACCATTCTGGTTCGTCTGATTCTGGAAAGCGATGTGGAAAAAATCTGCGGCAATATGCAGAAAATCGGCGACTTCTATTATTCCGATAATGGAAACGTCGGGGTCAACTTTGAAGAAAAAAACATTGAACACGATGTGGAATATCTGCACGGCTTCTCTTCCGGTGACGGCAAAGGTTACGGCTATGGTTACGGTTTCGCCTTCTTCCCGGTACGGAGTCTTTCCGTTTTGGAACCGGACGAAATCAGTTCATTGTATAATGTGATCGGTGAGCTGAAAAACCATTATCAGCTTGTCCGTGTTTCCCGTGAAAAACCCTTTAATGCCTCTTGTATTCTCGTTCGTCAGCTCCACGATATTTGTGATGCGACGCTGCTTTATATCGGCAAAAAACAGACTCCGCGCAGTATCTTGCGGCGTATTCTGAAATTGCATGATGATCAGCACAAAGTGTATGCAGTTCTTACCGGTGTGACCGACGTTGAAAAAATTATTTCAGGAGACTATATCTGATGAAACATATTTTATCTTTCTCTCTTTTGTTTTCCGCCCTTTTTCTGCTTTGCGGATGTTACAACCGTTTCACGGGGAACTTTGATCAGTATCCGGACATCCACAATCTGCCCAGCGGCGTTGTCGACCAGGCGGGGCTCACCGATGAAGATAAACGCCGTCAGCTGGAATTTCTCAAGCAGCTCGATGCACAGAAAGAACCGGTATACCGGATCAACGCCGGGGATAAAATCAGTATCCGCGTCTATAATCACCCGGACCTGATTATGGAATCCCTGGTCACGCCCGATGGTGCAATCGGGGTCATGTTTGCCGGTCAGGTGCAAGTGGCTGGTCTGACATTGGAAGAAGCCAGTCAGATGATCAAGAAAGTCTATGCCCAATACATCAAAAACCCCGAACTCGGCGTATTTGCCATTGACGTGAGAAGTCAGACCGCCACCATTGCCGGAGCCGTGAACAATCCCGGTATGTTCGTCATTTCCAACGGCATGAGACTGGCCGACCTGTTTGCAAAAGCCGGGGGTTCCGCGGTGCGTGACTTTGACGACCAGATGTTGGATGCGGCGGATTATCAGAACAGTATCCTTGTCCGCAACGGCAAAATCCTGCCGGTCAACTTCTCCCTTGCCATTGAACGCGGTGACCGCTGGCACAATGTCAAGTTGAAGAAGGGCGACTACATTTACATTGCGGTCCGTTCGGAAGCCATGGTCAGTATTATCGGCAGCATCAACCGTCCGCACAAGAGATTGTGGGACCAGAACCTTGGTATTCTGGAGCTGATTTCTTCCGGTCTGGGGCTGAAAGAACAGTATTGGCAGTATGGCGTGATTATCCGCGGCGGTATGGAAAACCCCCGTTTCTACCGGTTTGATGTGGACGGCATCATGCAGGGCCGTTGTGCCAATGTCCGTCTGCAGCCGGGGGATGTGGTCTACATTCCGCATGACGACATTTCCGAATACAACGTATTTGTCCGCAAGATTTTGCCGACGGCACAATTCCTGAGTACGTTTACGTTCCCTGCGTTGAATTTCATACAATAAGGTTTTCTGCATGAAATATCTGATATTCTTCATTGCATTTATGGGCATACTGCCGCTGGGGTATGTGCTTACGTTGAACCGTAAGTTCATGCGCTATGCTATTTTTGCAGTCTCCCTGCCTGTGATGATGTTCAATCAGGTATCCATCAACTTTTTCTCCCACGAAACGTACCGTGGAACCTCCCGCGGAATGGAAGTCTCTCTGGTTTATCTGATTGCGATTGCCATGCTGATCGGCATGTGTATTCTGCACGGAAGAAAAAAATTGTTTCCGGATGCAGGCAGTAAAATCTATCTGGTCTATTTTCTGTTGTGCATTCCCTCTCTCATCAATGCCGATAACATGCTTTACAGCTGGTTTGAATTATGGAAGATGATTATGATGTATATCGTTTTCCTCACAGTTTATTATTATCTGTATAACTACCAGGATTTCAACAGTATCATTATCGCATTCGGTATTGTGGCAACGGTTACGTTTCTTACGGTGGTCAAGCAGCACCTCAAGGGGATCCATCAGGCGAACGGATTGTTCCCCCATCAGAACAGTATGGGGATGTATATGAGTTTGATTGCGCCGATCTTTTTCGCTTATTACTTCAACCGCAACAAAGGGTGGAAGCGATACCTTTTTGCCGGATTCTTTCTGGTTGCGTCGGCGGCATGTATGCGTACGTATTCCCGCGGGGCAATGGTATGTCTGCCGTTTGGATGTATGATCACTGCGCTGCTTTCATTGCGCTATCAGTTCCACATCAGAAAGATTCAGATTCTGATGCCGATTTTCCTGATTTGCGTTGTCGGTGCCCTGCTGCTGCTGCCCAACATTATCAAACGTTTTGAGAATGCGCCGAAAGAATCGCTCATGACCCGTCAATATCTCGCCGCATCCGCATGGAATATGATGAAAGACAAACCTTTTGCCGGTGTCGGTCTGAACAACTGGGGTATCAAGATCAATCCGCCCTACCCCTATTGCGAATACCGTTATGGCAATAAACGCATTGCAAAAGATTTCAAGGAAGGTATTGTGGAAACAAGTTATCTGCTCGTTGGTTCCGAATGTGGCTTCCTCGCACTGGGCGCATTCCTGACGTGGCTGGGATATTATTACGTTTGTGCCTTCAAACTGGTTCTGCAGATGCGCCGGACTCATTTCTTCTTTATCCCGGTGGGGATCGTCGGCGGTTTGACGGCGATCTATTTGCAATCGACTCTGGAATGGGTCATGAAGCAGCAGGTGAATTTTATTCAGATGATGATGCTTTTTGCCACATTGAGTATCCTCTACAAATACCGTAAAGAACTGATTTCCGGCAAAGTGGAGGCGACAATATGAGAAACTTTATATTGCTGACATTGCTGCTGGCATTGACCGGGTGCGGTCAGGAAAGCAATGCGTTTGAAGCCGAATACGAATTCCTTGCTCCTCATGTGGTCGTAATCAAAAGTGCGACAAAAAACGATGCGCAAAGCTGGGCAAAGGAAAACGGTTTGCTGCGGGACAAAAAAGGCAACATTCTCCGCAAGCCGGATATCACCAATTATCAATATTTTGTTCTGGATAAACCGTTTACCGCCGGAGAAAAACGGACGATCGGAACGATATCCGTGCAGTATGATCCGGCAAAACCGAGCAGCATTTTCAAGCTCAATCAAGTGGGATACGGCATCAAGCAGAAGAAAAAGTTTGCCTATATGGGCGCATGGCTTGGTCAATCCGGCGCGTTGCCGTTGAAACATCTTGCGGGAAAAGAATTTGAACTCCGTCGCTCATCGGATGGCAAATGTGTTTACAAAAACACCCTGACTCTCCGCCGGAATGATCCGCTTTATCAGGGCAAAACACCGTTCACCGGCGAAGAAGTATTGGAACTGGATTTTTCAAAATTCAGTCAGCCGGGTAAATATTATCTCCATGTCAAAACCATCGGACGCAGTATGGATTTTGTCATCAGCTCCGGTGCGCTGGATGAAGCATTTTACATTCACGCCAGAGGATTGTATCACAAACGGTGCGGAATAGCCAAAGCTCTGCCCTACACTCATTGGGAAAGTCCCGCCTGTCATCCAACCGTTTACAAAGGCAAATTCCCGGAAAATGCAGAAGATTACCGGCTGAAAACGGGTAAAGTCTCCCAGGGCTTCACCGACCGCAAAGGCAATTATATCAAAGTCAAACATTTTGATTTGATTAAGAACAACATTCTGCCACCCTCCCACGCAAAAACATATACCGCACCCGGTGGATGGCACGATGCGGCAGATTATGACCGGCGGCCTTATCATTTGCGGATAGTCTGCGATCTGGCAGCCGTTTATCTCATGAAGTCCGGTAATTTCATCGATGGACAACTCAACATTCCCGAAAGCGGCAACGGCATTCCCGACATTCTGGATGAAGCCGCCTGGGGCTTGAAACATCTTCTTGCCGTCCAGCAGGAAAACGGCGGAGTCGGCACCTGGTTCGAAACGACAGGCCATCCCGGCCCCGGTGAAGGCTTACCCCATCAGGAAAAACGCACCTATTATGTTTCCACACCATCCCGCAACGGCACGTTGGAATATGCGGCAGCGGCAAGCACACTTGCTCTTGCCATGCAGAAAGCCAATGCACCGAAAGAAGCAGAAAAATATCGCAAGTCCGCCATTAAAGCATGGAATTTTGCCCTTGAGAAAAAGAATCAACTGGTCACGTGGTATCAGCTGAACGGTAAAATGATCACTTATATGGAACATCATCAGCTGTATGGCGAAAACCTGCTGAAGACGGGTGTCAATCTTTACGCTTTGACCGGCGACAAAGAATATCTCACCCCCATTTTGAACAGCTTGCAGAACATTCAGGAAAACTTCAACAAAGAATTCTGGAAGTGGTCGCCTTTGACATGGATGACGCTCGAACAGTATCCCGTCAAAGAATTGGCAAAACTTCAGGCGGAATACCGTAAAGTTCTGTTGCGCAATGCCGATGCCATGCTGAAGGATCAGGAAAATGCCTACCCCTACCGCACGTTGTGGCATGCCGCTGATGCCGGTTGGGTCCACGCCATGTCCTGGGGCAATTATCATCCCCTGCGTCGGGCAATGACGCTGATTGCAGCCCATCAACTTTCCGGCGAGGAAAAGTATTTAACGGGCGCCTATCTTGCCAATGACTTCCACAACGGAGCGAACCCGTTGGGACGCAGTATGACATCCGGACTTGGCAGAATTTACCCGGTTGTATTTCTGGATTTGATCAGTTATCATGGAAACTTCCGTGAATTTGTACCGGGCATCACGCCATACGGCAACACATTTGGCATGGATCGCAATGCAGTTAAGATGGTATATGGCGAAAATGCGGATGCTCTCCCGATTTTCCGCCGGTATATCAATCTGGAATTTTTGAGTGTACCTTCCAGCGAATACAGTGTCTGGGAAACCATCGGCCCGGCAGCGGCAGTCAGCGGTTATCTGATTGAAAAACCGTCCCTGCCCGCCATAGAATTAAAAAACCGTAAACCTGCCGGAGATTTCCGGAAACTGCCCGGCTACCGGGCATTACCATGAGGTTGCCATGAAACATAAAACCATTGAAATATTTTTATTTATCGATGCGCTGGGCTGGAAGATCGTCAACGATCACCAGTTCCTGACCACCCTTCTGCCCCACCGCAGAAAGATCGGGATGCAGTTCGGCTATTCCAGCAGTGCCATTCCCACCATTCTTTCCGGGAAAACGCCGGCGGAACATGGGCACTTGGGCTTGTTCCGTTTTGCACCGGCGGAATCACCGTTCAAGATGCTGTCCTGTCTGGCATGGCTGTTCAAACCTGCCGGCTTCTGGAATCGGGGACGGGTGCGGCATCATCTCTCCAAACTGCTGAAAAAGTTTTATGGTTTCACCGGTTACTTCCAGCTTTACCGGATGCCGTTATGGAAACTCAAGTATGTGGATTATTGCGAGAAGAAGAATCTTTTTATTGCGAATGGCATGGCGCCCATTGCCAATCTCCATGATGTTTTAAGCGCGAAAGGCAAAAACTTCCATATTTCCGACTGGCATTTGAGCGATCATGAAAATTATCTTGCAGCAGAAAAAGCCATCGAAAACGGCAGGAATTTTCTGTTTGTTTACACCGCAAGTCTGGATGGACTTCTGCATGATAAAGTCGGAGATCCCCAGGCGGTTGCCGCGAAACTCTCTGAAATCGAAAAAGAAGTCAATTCTCTTTATCACAAGGCAGAAGAATACGCGGAAGAAGTTCATTTTACAATCATTTCCGACCACGGCATGACGCCGCTCACCGGCACGGTTGACATTATGAGCAAGATGGAAAATTGCGGTCTGGTCTTCGGCAAAGATTATGGAGCCTGTTACGACTCCACCATGGCAAGATTTTATTATCTGAGCGAAAAAGCGGAACCGGTCATCACGAACCTGATGAAGGAATTTCCGGGTCGCTTTATAACCAAAGAGGAAGAAATAAAATATGGTATTTATCGTGAAGACCGGGCATTCGGTGACGGCATATTCCTGTTGGAAGCGGGACTCCAGATTGTCCCGTCTGACATGGGCGGCAGTCCGTTGAACGGGATGCACGGTTTTTCACCGGAAGATATACACTCGTATGCGGCAATCCTTTCCAACACATCATTACCGCATGAAACAGAGAACGTAGCAGATTATTTCAGTTTAATGACAGAAAGAGCAGAAGTATTATGAAGATCCCATTTTTTAAGAACACAGTTACCAATTACTTTTCCATGTTCGTCCGCCTGGTTCAAGGTATCCTTGTTACCCGCTGGCTGATCAGTCACCTGGGACAAGCACAATACGGATTGTGGGTCATGTTGTGGAGTTTCTTCAGTTATGCTCTTCTGCTGGACCTGGGGTTCGGTGTTGCGGCGCAAAAGGTCACGGCGACGGAACTGTACAAAAAAGATATTGAAAAGTTCAATCACACGATTTCCAGTATCTTTTTCAGTCACGTGAGTATGGCGTTATTGATTCTTCCGCTGACCTTTATCGGCATGTATTACGTCCGCGAACTGTTTCACTTGAAAGCGGATGCAACGGCGGAATATATTTACTTCTGCCGGGAAGCCTTGCTGTTGAGCGGACTTGCGGCGACGATTGTATTCCCGCTTGGAGTATTCCCGGAAATTCTGGTTGGTTTGCAGAAATTGTATTTGCGTAATTACATTATCATTGTTTCAAAAGTGGTGGAACTTGCCGGGGTGATTGTTATTTTTGCGATGGGCTGGGGTTTGTTCAAACTGCTGTTCTTTGTGATGGCGATCATGGGTCTGACTCAGCTTGCCATGTTCATTTCGGCATGGAAATGTATTCCCGGATTCCGTATCCGTTTTGCGTTTAACAAAGAAATTTTCAAAGGCATCTTCCGTTTCAGCAGTGCGGTGTATATCATCTCCATCGGACGTATGATCTGGGAACGCGGAATGTTCCTGCTGATCAGTATGTTCTGCGGTCTTGCGCCGGTCGGTATTTTCCAGTTGGGGAGCCGTATTCCGTTCCTCATTCAACAGATTTCACTGCCCTATGTGGAAAACATTTCCCCGATTTCGGCATTGCTTCACAGCCGCAACCGCACTATGCACCTGGCACAGATTCTGATGCGTGCCATCCGCTGGGTGAACTTTTTTGCTGCTGGGGCAACGGTCATGGTCATGATCTATGCACCGCGTATTATTCTGCTGCTCTTTAATGTGGAAGATGCGGAAGCAGCATTCATCTGCCGTCTGATGGTTCTCTTTGTTTACTTCCTGCTGGTCTGCCGGAGCATTCCGGAAAAATTCCTCACCATGGCGGAAGAGCATAAATTCCTGGCAAAAGTGCAGAGTTTTGAAAGTATCTTTTTCATTGTGCTTTCCGTAGTCGGACTCTTGATTAAGCCCCACGAACTGATCGTTGTCGGCGCGATGATTCTGACAAAACTCATCGGCACACTGGGCTTTGTGGTTCCCCATCTGATCCGCCGGACAAAGATGAGATTACGTCATTTTGTTCTGTATGCGCTTTTTGAACCTGCCCTTTTGGCATTGGCAACGGGTATGGTCTGTTATTGGCAATACTACCTGCTGCGCGGTCAACTGCACGAATTTTTCCTGTTGGCATTGGCGGGCATATCCGGCGTATTGATTTACTTCCCGGCACTTTATTACATGATGTTTGACCATGCGGAAAAGATGCGGGTTCATAATCTTATCGGCAAATTCACCGGCAAACTGCGGAGGGCATAATCTATGGAAATGCGTTTTGAACACATCGATGATGTACTGGTGGCTCACGTTCAGATGTTTCTCGATCAGGTGGGCGCGGAAAACTTCAAATATGTTTTGAGCGAACGGATGAAAGAAGGTGAAATGGTCGTGCTTGACCTGGAAAAGCTGGTCAATATTGATAATTTCGGTCTCGATGCGCTCCTTGCGGTTGCACAGAAGGCCATAGAAAATAAATCCGTTATCAAACTGGCAAGAGTCAGTGCCGATATGCAGATCGTTCTGGACATCACCAAAGTTTACCGGGTGTTTGATATTTACCCGACCATTGAAGAAGCGGTACAGAGTTTCAAGGGAGAAAATAAATGATTTCTGTTTTGATGCGCTCTCATAACGATATCGCCTACATCCGCCAGACGGTGGATATGCTCCTGCAGCAACAGGTGGATGACACAGTAGAAATTATTTCCTGCGACGACCACTCCACGGACGGCACTGCAGAATATCTGGCATCCGTCCCGCAAATCCGGTGTATTATGCCCCCGGAAGGCAAATATGTTCCCGGAAAAACGCTGAATTATATGATCAGTCAGGCAAACGGAGAATACATCATTTTCAATAACGGCGATGCCATTCCTCAGCACAAAGAATACTTACAGACGCTTGTTGCGCCGCTGAAAGACAAGAGTGTGGATTGCGTGTTTGCCAATCAGATTGCCCGTAAAGATGCCTACGCCATTATCCGCAAGGATTATGAACGGGCATTCGGCGATGGCAGAATCGCCCGGACCTGGGGGCGTTTTTTCTCTCTGGTCTCCTCCGGCTTCCGCAAAGAAGATTTGCTGGCAAAGCCATTCAATGAGCAATTTCAATATTCCGAAGACTCCGAATGGGTGCACCGGAATCAAGCGAATATCGTTTATGTACCCGATTCCATTGTGGAACACTCCCACAATTATACCCTTGCGGAAGTCAAAAAACGTTTCTTCAATGAAGGGGTCGCGGATACGCAAATGGGCAAAAAGCCCATTACCCTGACTCATGCATTAGGAAATATGGCTGTGGAAATGTTGCGGGACTATATCTATCTGATCCGGCACGGCAAACTGTTGGAACTGTTTTATCCGCCCATTTACCGTCTGGTACAGAAAATAAGTTATTACCGGGGAGCAAAACAATGAAAATCGCTCACATTGTTCGTCGCTTCAGTTTTGATGAATGGGGCGGCACGGAAAGTGTCGTATGGAATATTGCAAAACAGCAGAAAGCACAAGGTCTTCTGCCGGAAATTCTTTGCACTGCCGCGCTGGATAAAATCGGAACCGAATGTGTGGATGGCATCACCATCCGCCGTTTCCCCTATTTCTACCCTTATTTCCCCATGCCTGCCAATGACAAACTGGCGTTGGATAAAAAGGGCGGCAATCCCTTTTCTCCCAAGTTGATGAAAGCGTTACGAAACGGAAAATATGATATTTTTCACATTCACGCCGGAGCCCGTTTGGCAAATGCCACAATGAAACTGGGCAGAAAATGTTCCATCCCCTGCATCATGAGTCTGCACGGCGGATCCTGTGCCATCCCCGCGCAGGAAATGGAATTGATGCTCAAACCGCTGAAACATAAATTCAGTTACGGCGGCATTATCGACCGGCTGTGCGGACTGCGCAAAATCCCGGAAAGTCAGGCGGAGCTGCTGCTTGCATTGAGCAAAGAAGAAGTCGCAAAACTGCAGGAACGCTTTCCCGGACAGCGTGTGGAACTTTTCCCCAACGGCATTTTGCACCGGGAACTTCCGGATGCCGGGGACTTCTGCAAAAAACATAACCTCCCGGAAGACAAGAAAATCATTCTCTGCATTTCCCGTATCGATTATCAGAAAAATCAGAAAATCATGCTGGAAATCATCCGGAATCATGCCGATACCCATTTGCTGCTCATCGGCCCGATTACCGCACAATGGTATCTGGAGGAATTGCAGAACGAAGCGGCACAGGCTGGTATCCGCGAACGCCTGACTGTCATCCCCGGTTTGCCGCCGGACAGCCTGGAATTACTTCAGGCGTTGAAAACCGCCCACTGCTTTGTGTTGCCGTCCCGCCACGAACCATTCGGAATCGCCGCATTGGAAGCATTGGATGCCCAGGTGCCGCTGATTGCGTCAGCAGTCGGCGGACTGCGTGATTTTCTTGTTGATGAGAAAAACGCGCTGCTTTTTGAAGATAATAATGTTACATCACTGCTTGCCGCATACGGGAAACTGGATACACTCCGTTCCGTAATCGTAGATGGCGGCAAAGAAACGGCGAATCAATACAACTGGAAGACGATTGCCGCAAACTTGAGTGCGATTTACCGGGGGCTGTTATGAAAAAAATCGTTTACCTGGGCAAATACAACGGCATTATCGGC
The DNA here is from genome assembly GCA_045639325.1 of Victivallales bacterium. Lineage (GTDB taxonomy): Bacteria > Verrucomicrobiota > Lentisphaeria > Victivallales > UBA1829 > RGIG8244. Next base: position 5,108 of record JAZUCU010000030.1, on the reverse strand, counting down.
GGCATCGAACGGTACATGCAGAAAAGTGCGGAGCTGTTGCGGAATAACGGCTTTACCGTTCATTATCTTTACACCGAAAACGGCGGAAAAGATCAGGAACAGTTTGCCGCAGCTTTTGATTCCATCGCAGAGTTTTCCCCCGCGAATGACCTGATGACAACGGCAGATATGATTATTATCCACAACATCATCCCGCCGGAATTGTTGAAGTTGCTGCCCGTTGAAAAGACATTCTTTTTCGCACACGATCATAACATTTATTGTCAGCGGCACCACTATTATACGCCCATCGGCAGAACCAATTGCAGTCGCAAACGCAATCCGCTTTTGTGCGCACTCTGTTCCCTCGGACGCAATGCCGCTCCGCCGCTGAAAGAATACCGCAAACTGCCCGCTTTGGTACTCTCCGACTTCATGGCGGAAAACTTGCGTAAAAACGGATTTGAAAAAGTAATCAAACTGCCGGCATTTACCAAAGTGGTCGAAAAAGAACATACCTTTATGCCGGATGGTATTCTGCGGATCCTGTTCCTTGGCCAGCTCATCCGGGGCAAAGGTGCAGATTTGATGCTGAAATCGTTGGCAAAACTGGATGTACCTTTCCATTGCACCATCGCCGGAGATGGCAACGACCGGGCAATGTTGGAAAAAATGGTCATGGATTACAAGCTGCAGGAGAAAGTTCACTTTACCGGCTTTGTCAGCGATCCGGAAACGTTGTGGGATGCATGCGATGTATTCTGTTTCCCCATCCGCTGGCAGGAACCGTTCGGACTGGTTGGTTTGGAAGCAATTGCGCACGGAATTCCGGTAGTTGCCATTGATCTTGGCGGAGTCCGGGAATGGCTGGTTGATGTAAAAACCGGCTGTCTGGTACCGAAAAAACTGGATTTGAATGATGCATTCCGGGTAATCAGTCAGCAACATAAAATTCTGCTTCCGGCATGGCGGAAAAACTGTTTCAGCATTGCAAAAGAAAAATTCTCAGAGGAAAATTTTGTGAAAGAATTCAGAAATCTTGCGGAGGTGCTGAAATGAAAATTCTGCTCTCTGCAATCCCTTTTGATAATGGGAAATCGGGTATTGCCGTGTATATCCGGGAAGTCGTCAAGGCATTGGAAAGTGCCGGCCACGAATTGACCCTGATTGTGGAAGATGACGGAATAGAAGAATTTGCGCGTTTTGAACAAATCAAAATCAAAAAGCGTAATGCTCTCTTTTCCATGCTTTACAGTCTGTTCATTCTGCCGTTGCGAATCAATTGGAAAAAGTTTGATCTCTGCATTCTGCTTGCAGCAAATCGACGCGTCTTCTGCCGTTATCCCATTTTCACCATTGCCGTGGTGCACGATCTTTCCCAGTATCACGTCCCGGTAAAATACGATAAATTCCGGATGTTGTACATCAAAAAAGTACTGCCGCATTATGTCCGCAAAGCCCAGAGTATCGTCGCCATCAGCGAATCGACGAAATGCGATTTGATCAAGTACTGGCACGTTCCGGAAGAAAAAATCACCGTTGTTTATAACGGCTTTACCCCTCCGGCTGAAGTCAAGACGGAAAAGAAAAAACAGATTCTTTACATTTCCCGCATTGAACATCCGGGCAAGAATCATTTGAACCTGTTGAAAGCCTTTGAGTTGCTGCCGGAAGAATTGCGCAGCACATACCATCTTGTCATGCCGGGTGCCGCCTGGAACGGTGCGGATGCCGTGTTTGAATACGCAAAAAATTCGCCCTGCGCCGGGCATTTCCAATTCCCCGGATTTATCGACTTTGCAAAATTGCCGGAATATTATGGGGAAAGTGCCATGTATATCTTCCCATCCCGTTTTGAAGGTTTCGGACTCTCTCTGCTGGAAGCGATGCACGCCGGACTCCCCTGTGCCTGTTCCAATAATTCGTCTCTCGGAGAATTGGGCAAGGATGCGGCGGAACTCTTTGATCCGGAATCGCCGGAAGCCATTGCAGAAAGCATGAAAAAAATTCTTTCCGATGTAACTTATCAGCAAACCTTATCCCGCCAGGGCAAAGAAAAAGCCGCCCGTTTCAGCTGGAAAAATACGGCAGACGGCTTGTTGGAAGTTTATCGCAACCGGACGGCGACGATATTCGATGTACCGTTTTTCTCCGGCACCATGGAAGAAGCCTTGCAGAAACTGGATGATCTGGTCAAAAGCAAGAAAACACATCATGTTGCATTCATCAATGCCCACTGCCTCAACCTGGCATATAAGGATGCCGCTTACAAACAGGTATTAAAAGAATGTCCGGTCGTTTTTGCCGACGGCATCGGAGCAAAAATCGGTGCCGCCATGCTGGGGTACAAGGTGGAAGAAAACGTGAACGGAACGGATATGTTCCCCTTGCTGGCACAAAAACCGTACCGCATTTATTTATTCGGCGGCTCACCGGCAGTAGCAAAGGCTGCGCTGGAAAAAGCCCGCGCAATCGGCGGCAAAGCAGAATTTGTGGGCAGTACGGACGGCTTCTTCCAGGAGAAGAGTGAAGAAGAATTATTTGCGGAACTTGCGGATTTGAAGCCGGATATTGTATTGGTTGCAATGGGTGTCCCGAAACAGGAAATGTGGATCAACGCCAATCTTTCCCGACTCCCGGCATGTACAGCGATCGGGGTTGGCGGATTACTCGATTTTGTATCGGAACGAATCCCCCGTGCACCATTGTGGATGAGAAAATTGAATATGGAATGGTGCTTCCGGCTCTATTGTGAACCGGCACGGTTATTCAAGCGTTATATTATTGGCAATCCATTATTTATCACAAGAGTATTCCTTAGCAGATCATGGAGGAGAAAATGAAAAAAATCTTTTACTGTCTGATTACTTTTACTGCAGCTCTGCTGTTCAGCGGCTGCGCAACTTCGCCCTTTGAATACGGAACAAACTGGCTGATCCGGGAAAATGACATCCCGCAATTTTATTCCAGGTTTGATTTGTTCTATATCGGCAAGGCACCCGCCGGTTATGGCGATACCCACGCAATTCAATTCAACTGGACAAAGACGCATACCAATGATATTTTCGGCAGAGGCGTGCGTGTCTTTTCCCCGGAAATTCAGAATCCGACAGTCGAAAATGTTGCAGAGGCACTTGAGTTTTACATGGATAACTTCCACAAACCAGGACATCCCTTTATTTTGCTTGCCGAAGGGAAAGCCGCAGACCTGATGTATCAGGTAATGCAGAAAGTCAGCGGCATCACGGTAAAGAATGGTTTCATTGCCGCCTATCTGCCGGATATGGAGCAGAAAACAGCGGAACAGATCGCCGATGATTTTTACTGGCAAGGGTTAAAAGCCGCAACAAAAGCGGACGATTTCGGCGTGATCGTAACCTGGACAAGCTGCATTAACAACGAGAAAATGCAAGCGAATCCGAATGCAAAAAATATCTATAACATCAACCCCTTGAACTGGAAAACAGACAATACACCCGGCACAAACAAGGAAAATATCAAAGCCATATTCTATATGCCGGAACATAAAAATCTTTTCTGGCGCAAGGTGGAAGCCAAAAATTTCTGCAGTGCCGTCATCGATCCGGAAAAAGGCGTATTGAATGTAACCTGCCCGATTCCCCTGCTGCATAAAATCGACGGCAAATTCACAAAAAACTGTATTTCTATTTTTGCAGGCAACATTGCAGCCAACGCACAATTACGTACAGAAACTCTGATCAAAGCAAGACAATGGAGAGAAAAACAATGAGCTTTTTTGAATATTTACCGGCATACGAATTGAATCGTTCCCCCCGCATCATCGCCGCATTCGAAATGGATTTTTTGCGCAATCTGGAAGCCTTCAAAAAGTCGATTCCGCAAAATGAAAAATTCACCATGCTGCTGCAGCTGGGCTGGTCCGCCGAATTGCCGGAAGTGGCAAACGAACTGAAAACACGCCTTGCGGAAGCCCGGAATGCTTTCCCGGAAGCCCGTTTCATTATTCTGGCTAATGCTGCGCCGGAAGTTACGATTCTCAAAGAATTTGCAGAAGTCTATCTTGCTCAGCACAATGCCTTTCTGGATCCCCGCCGTTATCCGTTGGCAAAAAACGGAAAAAAACAATACGATGCATTGTACATTGCCCGCATCACCCCGTTCAAACGGCATGAATTGGCAAAACAGATTCAGAATCTTCACCTTATCGGCAGTTTTTCGGAAAAGGAACGCGCTTATTTCGAAAGCACCATAAAAGAATTCACGCACGCCCATTGGACCCAGAAAGTATCCTCGTTCCTCATCGGACGGGAAATTTGCAAAGCCTCCTGCGGTCTGGCTCTCTCTGCCATTGAGGGCGCCATGTTCTCCTGCGGCGAATACACGCTTTGCGGCGTCCCGGTCGTCAACACCCGCAATCTGGGCGGACGCGATACTCTTCTGCCGGAATTTGCGGTAAAAGTGGCAGATGATACTCCGGAAAGCGTAGCGGAAGCAGTTGCCTATTGGGTGAACAACCCGATTGACCCGGCAGAGATTCGCAAAGGATTCCTTGACAAAGCCTTGCCACAAAAGCAGGAAGTCCAGGAACTGGTAAATTCCATTGCGGGCAAACGAGTTTCCCTGCCCCATAAACTCAATATCCGCTGCCGTCTTCTGCCCCATACCAAGCTGCTGCACGGTATCCGGAAGATCAAGTAACGGAAATATATACAGACAATAAAAAATCCTCTGTCAGTCCGCCTTTATACGGCTGAAGTGCACCCCAAAAGTTGGACACAACCTTTGAGGTGCATTTTTTATGAAGAAAGAACACAGAACAAACCGTCGGTATAGTGCAGAATTCAAAATACGTGCTATATTAGATATGCGGACTAATCATCTTGGATACAATGAAACCGTCTATAAGTATTGGGATGTAAAAAACTCTGTAGAAGCTCATAATCATTTAAAAACATTAAAATTATGGGAACGTATTTATCTTGAGGAAGGAGAAGCAGGTTTTATGTTAGAAAAACGAGGACGAGCGCGCGGACCAGGTAAAGAACGCCCAAAAAAGCAAACGTTACCACCTGATCGAGTAAAAGACTTGATAGAAGAGAATCAACAGTTAAGAATGGAGATTGAGTACATAAAAAAATTAAGTGCCT
>JAZUCU010000029.1:0-70937 GCA_045639325.1 Victivallales bacterium | reverse complement strand
AATCACTCAATCGGTTTATTAGATTTAACTCTTTCAAGGAAACATGAATATATCATTAAATCCTTGCACATTCCGTTCGGTTGATATTGCAAATCAGACGCCGTCAATGTAATATAGCATCGGCAAGATAAATTTCAATTTGCGATTTTCTTTTATTTGCAACAAATTTGCAAGGATGATGCCAGCGGGATGCTTAATCCGGCTTTTGCCATAAGTTCTGCGACACGCCGTGCGTAAACGCAAAAAAGGCGGCAGGATTTCTCCTGCCGCCTGTCTATCCGGAAAATTATTTTCCAGCCATCATTGCTTTGATATCTGTTTGCGGATCGGTGATCCCTTTGATATCAAAAGTTTCGACCAGAATCTTTGCAACATTGGGAGAGAGGAACGCCGGAAGTGTTGGACCGAGCCGGAGATTTTTAAATCCAAGATGCAATAACGCAAGCAATACCGCAACCGCTTTCTGTTCATACCATGAAATATCAAAGGATATGGGCAGCTCGTTGATATCTTTGACTCCGAAAACTTCCTTGAGTTTCAATGCAATCACAGCCAGAGAATAACAGTCATTACACTGTCCGGCATCCAACACTCTGGGAATACCGCCGATATCATCGGTCACAAGTTTATTGTAACGGAACTTGGCACATCCGGCAGTCAGAATGACGGCATCTTCAGGCAGATTTTCTGCCACATCGGAAGAATATGTACGCAATGGCGGCAAAGTGTATGCCTCCGATGAAACGTCGCTTTACGATGTAGCTACTGGTATTCAGAAGGATTTCCGCCTGGCTGATCTGTTCGGAGTCCATTACGCCGGAGAAAAGACTGAGCCTCTGACTTATATCGCTCCGACGGATGAAAATGCGATCCCGGGAACGGTTCGGGATTACCCGTTGACCATCGAAGGCCGTCAGGCAAAAATCACTGCGGACCCGGATACGGCGGTGATCGGAACATTGGCATTGCCGATTTCCGGAATTTTTGAAGTTTGGAAATTCGGTTCCGCCATCAGCAATCCTCCGATGATCTTTACGGATGCTCCGGCATTGGTCTCTCATCGTTATGGAAAAGGCGAAGTGGTTTATTGTGCTGGTGTTCCGGAAGAAATCGATATTGATTTCCACCGGAAGACAATGGGGGCATTATGGAAGAAACTTGCCGACGGTACAACGGTCGTTACGACGAATGCTCCGGCTTGTGTGGAATGTACCTTGTTCCGTCAGGATATCGCAAACCGTTACATTTTCTCCTGTTTGAATTTGCCGGTCGAACTGCCTACCTTACCGGTTTATGATTTGGATTTTGCTTTGAAACTTCCAGCGAATACCGGAGTCCGTGCGGAGAAATTGGGTGCGGATGAAAAACCGTGTGAATTCACGATAACCGATGGCGTCTTGCATTTCCGTCTTGACAAACTGGACGAATTTGCATTGTTTGCAATCGAAACGGTTTAAGTTGACTGATATTCAGATGACTTGCAAAAGGCAAATTCAACACCGTTGAGTTTTACGATCCGGGGTTAAAAAATTCCAGGTCGCTTCGTCATATCCATCCGGCACATCATTGTGACCGTGATGGATCTTATTGTAAATACATTTTTCACCCTGTAACGCATTATAGATTGCATATACCCCGGTCGGCGGGCAAAGTTCGTCCGTAAAGCCGACTCCGATCATGACCGGGATCTTTATTCTTTTTGCGCAGAATGAGGTGTCGAAGTAAAGCAACGTTTGCCAATTTTCCCGGAATTCAAATGCCATACTGTCTGTATTATGTCGACCTGCAAGGAATCCCGCTACATCTCCGAAATCCGGCACGCCGCAGAATGCCCGTTTCAATACGCCGGAAAAACAGGCGAGGAACAATCCGAACGCCCCGCCATGACTCAAGCCATGATAAAAAATATTCTCCCGGTCGATTTCCGGTAGCGCGGCAGCCTGTTTCAGTAATCCGACACAGCCGCAAATTCCGGATCGGGCATAAAAACGTTCCGGGGCATCCAATCCATAAAATACATAACGTTTTTCTCCGATGGATTGCAGAAATTCCTGATGTTTTGCCGAGGCTGTCTCTTTATCCTTCTGTGGAGAGTAGGGCGGCAGCTGGAAGAGCAGGACTGCCGTTTTGCAATTCATAGCAGCCTGTACTTTTTTCACATAGTCAACAAATCCGTTTTCACTGAAAAATGCCTCACCGCCGGGGAAATTAACCAGAAGCGGCACTTTTTCATTTTCATTTGCATTTTCCGGAATCGCCAACATGCCGTATGCTTTTTGATCGTTGAGATTGGCAATTTCCAACTGATAAATATGAAAATGATCCTGTTCTTTCAGAAACGTCTTCCGGAAGGATGCCGGAATTTTCTCGAATTCCCGGAATGTATTCTCCCAGAAAAGATCAAAATCATCCGGCTCCATGGCAAGGGAAAGAATGTTTTCCGGTTCTACTCCGACACCGCAGGATGCCTTGATCCCGTCATCTGCCGTTGCACAACAACGTAAAAAACCGGGAAACGGCAACGCTCCCTTTACTTTTGCGGGGAGCGTTTTCCGTTCGGAGGAAAGAACGGCTTCACCATCAATGGAAAGCGTAATCTGCACATCCGTAATATTTTCGCCGGTAATCGTAAATTCCACGATTTCTCCGACACGGCATAAATGGGTTTCCTTATTACAGAATATCTTTAAGATTTTCTCTTCCATTGATTGTTCCACATGTGTTCTGAATTTTATTTCCGTTCCGGCAAGCCCAGAACTGCGGCAATTTTATTGCGTACTTCCGGAATCGGTTTCCCCGGAATATTCTGATTCTTGGTAAATGCCATGACCAGTTCCGTTTCCCGGTCGGCGATCCCTTCGGATCCGGCGGCGCCGGTCTGACCGAAATGACGGAACGGGGAACCTTTTTCACCGAAACGGACAAAGCCCAAACCGAATTGTTTCCGTTCCGCTTTAATGGGGGAAAATGCTTTTTCCGGATCGAATGCAAAACGGACTGCTTCGTCAATGGTATCTTCCGTGAGCAACACCGTTCCATCGGCACCGGACGGCAGAAGGGCTGTATACATTCTGCCAAGGGAACGGGCATTGGTACAGCAATTGGTGGAAGGATTCATACCGGAAAGAACATACGGTTTGTTATGAGATAAAAACGCGTCATTCGCGGTAGGATCCTGAATTTTTGCAGTGAAAACATATTTTTCTTCCGGCAGATTGAAATAAAGATCCGTGATGCCGAGTGGCTTGCAAATCTTTTCCTGAATCAGTTCCAGTAACGGCTTACCGGTGGCTTCTTCTGCAATTTTTCCGCAAAGCGTTGCATACGTATAACCGTGATAGACTTGTTGTTCTCCGGGCGGAGTGGCAGGGGCTGCATCTTCAAGCGCATTGCAGAAAACATCCCACTTGTAATAATCCTCAAACTTCAAATGTTCCGGCGCATTATGCAACCCGGATGTGTGGTTGAGGACATTGCGGATCGTGATTTTTTCCTTGCCGTTTTTACCGAACTCTTTCCAATAAAGAGAAACAGGATCATCAATATCAAATACGTTTTCCTGTTTCAGAATCAGCATAAGAACGGTAACGACGCTCTTACCGGCGGAAAATACAGGGAACAGCGTATCCGACGTAATTTTTTCTTTTTTGCTTTCATCCGTGTAACCGCTTGCCAAATCATATAACAGTTTACCTTTGTGATAAACGGCAAGCTGACAACCACATTCCACGCCGGATGCGGTATATTCATCCAGTAAAGCCTGCAATTGTTTTTCTTTTCCTGTAAACATAATTAAGTCTCCTTCCGGGATGATTTTGTTATGATGATTAATACAGTTTCAATACAGTTTTAATATACCATAGTTTTTCAATATTGCAAATATTATTATCTTTATTTCCGGTGTTAGGCGATATTCCTGCTTTTTTTTGATTTTTTATGAAATATCTGGTTTTTTTTATGAAAATTTTGCTTGACAATTCAAAATACGGTGCTATGTTTTAAACTGTATTGAAACTGTGATAATACAGTCATTACAATTTTGCGCAAATTATTAATTATGCAGATGATTTCTGCTTAATACGGTTGAGAGTACTCAAAATGAAAATACAAAATTTTGTAATTGATAAGAACAGTCGGGAATCGCTCCCCGATCAATTGGTGCGGATCCTGCGGCAACGCATCGAATGTGGGTATTATGTGCCCGGAAAGAAGATCGACAGCGTCCGCATGATCGCTAATGCGTTCGGCGTCAGTACAGTTTCTGTGCAGACTGCCTTGCGTTTGCTCAAGGACGAAGGGGCATTGGAATCCATCCCCGGCAGCGGACTTTTTGTCCGGAAAGATTTTTTGGAAGAAAAGCAGACAGCCAATATTGCCTTTGTTTTTCCGGAAGCTATGATCTCCCCGAATTGTCTTTCCTCGGAAGACTGGATCACCAACTCGGAAATTCATCTGGGGTTGCTCCGCGGTGCGGAAATCTACGGCGCCAGGATCAATTTTATCTATTTGGATGAAACAATGCCGGAACGGCTTTTGAATCAGCGGTTGGCAGAGATCCGGCAGAACAATGCCGTGCTGTTTGTCGGCGGACAATTGGAAAAGTACCGGAACATGCTGGCAAAGGAAATGTTTGTCTTCAATATTCTCAGTGAATATGATACGACACCGGATGATGTGATCCAGATCAGTTCGGACAACCGTGGTGCGATTGCGACGGCAGTGGAATATGCGGTGAAAAGCGGTTGCCGCAGTGCCGGGATCATTACTTACTTAGATAAACGCACGCCGGAGCATCATGCGTTGCGGACGCAGGCGGAATTGTTTGTAAAGCTGTGTAAAGAAGCCGGACTCAAAACGCCGGAAAAGTATGATTGGAAATTTGATGATCAGGAAAATATCGGTTCTGCATTAAAAGAAAAACTGGAAAAAGACCGTCCGGATTTTCTGCTTTGCAATTATTCTTATCTGGTCAGTGATTTGTATGAAATCTGTAAAGATTCGCACTTGAAGATCGGCAAAGATATCAAGATCATGGCAAAATCTCCGGGCTTGATTTTCCAGGGCATGATTCCGTCTCTGACCTATCTGAAACCGCCTGCATTTGAAAATGCGGTCGATGTTGTGAATTATGCCTGTCGTCTGATCCGGGGGACGATCTCGATTGCCGATTTGGATTTGCGGAAAAACAAATATCAGTTGATTACCGGCAAATCCACCGGCGAAGTACAATTTGAAGCGAATAAGTAAGATTAAAATAACAAAATAAACACAAACACTGTAAGGAGCTGTGACTATGAAAAAACAAGAAACTCTAAAAAGTGCTTTAGCCAGTTTGACCCACAATGAAATTTGCTCACCCGCACATGTGCGGGTGAAGCGGTCCCGCTTCACCCTGATTGAATTATTAGTTGTAATTGCGATCATCGCCATTCTTGCGGCAATGCTGCTGCCTGCATTGCAAAAAGTTAAAGCTACTGCACAAAGTGCACAGTGCCAGAGCAATCAGAAACAGACTGCAATGGGAGCCATTCGGTACGGGGATGATAATCAAGGTATGATTTATCTTGGCAGTAATGGAACAAATTACTGGACTGAAATGGCGAAATGGGGGTATTACAAGAAAGAGAATTTGATTGTGCCTTATCAGTACTGTCCCAGAATTCAGGCAGTAAGCGGAGCCCCACTGGGAACCAATACGCTTGCCTATTCTCCGGTAAATCCTAAAAAATTGCGTGAAGGTGAAATCGGTTATTATATTCCCATCAGTGCAACAATGAATGGCAAAGGATTACGAACTTCAAAAATAAAAACACCAACACGCTTTATTCTTTTTGCGGAATGTATGACCCGCTATGAGTCCAATCATAAAAAACCATGGCCGGATTATGCCTGGAATCTCGCAGCTACCCATAATTCCCATATTACGATGATTCACAATCAAAAAACCAATATGGCATTTTTGGATGGTCATATCGGTCAAATCAACGGGGCTGGTTTTTGGAGTGCTACTTATCTGTTAAATGCGGATAATAACAAGATGTATTACAATTCCGAAAATTTTATAGAAATGACTGTGTCGAAATAAAAGGTTTCAGCAAAAAAACTGCAACTTATTAAAAATAAACACAGTAGTCTTTTTTATGTAAAAATTAAAAATAAGCATTATGAGGCTTTTTGTGTTTAAAAACGGGGAAATGAACCTGAAAACTATATAAAAAATCGACAATAATAACAAAGAAAGGAACGTCGAAATGTCAAAATCATTGTTAAGCGCATTTGTGCTGGCAGTCTCATTGTGCATCTTCGGGAAAGATGTCACGATTGATGGAACAGCACAAGTAAAAATGGAGATCAAAACTCCATCGGAAGCGGAAAAGACCGCAATGGCTGAACTGAAAAGTTATGTCAAACGTATTTTTGCAGAACACAAAGGCAAAAGTGCAGCCAAAGCCCAGATCATTCTGCGTCATGATCCGAAACTGGGAGAAGAAGAATTCAAGATCAAATGTGCCGACGGCAAAGTGATCATTACCGGTGGCAGACCGACCGGGGTGATTTACGGTGCATACTGGTTCCTGGACCGGAAACTTGGGGTGCATTGGTTCGATCCTTACAGCGAATATTGTCCTTCCAAAGAAAAAATCGTGGTAGCTGAATTTGAAAAATTCGGCAAACCGGCATTTGTCAGCCGCGCTGCTCTCCCGGGTGCTACAGATGAAGGTATCCGCTGGGCAACATACAATCTTTTGAACTCCAACCGCCCGGTTGCAGAAAAAGAGTTGAATAAAAAATATGGTGAAAATTCCATCACTGCACCGCCGCTGGGATCTCATGGTATGCTCGGGTTGATTCCCGGCTATCTGTATAAAGACCATCCGGAATACTTTGCTTTCCAGAATGGTCAGCGTATCGACGCGGCCAAGCGCGGTGTGACGGTGGACTACTGTCTGACCAACGAAGGTTTGATCAAAGAAACCGCCAAACGTGCGATTTACTTCTTGAAAAAAGCTCCGAAAGCCAAATTCCTCCACATGGGTGAAGGGGACGGCAATAAGGGGATGTGCGGTTGCAAACCGTGTCAGGATCTGATCAAAAAACATGGTAACCGTGAATCTGCACGCTGGATCTATTTTGCCAACCGTGTCGGAGAAATCGTCAAAAAAGAATTTCCCAATGTCAAACTGGTTGTTTTTGCCTATATCAACAGTGTGCTTCCGCCGAAAGATATGAAAGCCAATGATAACGTGGCAGTACAGATCGTGACTCTCGGTGTCCGCCGCGGCAGACCGTATATGGACCCGAAAAACAAAATGGCAAACAAATTTATGAAAAATGTGGTCCAGGAATGGCAGAAAGTTTGTAAACATATTCTGTTCTGGGACTACGTCTGGGGCGGCACACACTGGATGACCTATCCGGACCAGTTGATGAACGTGACCAACGTCCGTGACGTTCATGCCATGGGTATTACCGATGGATTTTTCCCGGAAGAAATCGGTCTGATGACCAGTCTCCAGGTGAAGCAGGGCTGTCCTTTCCGTCCGTGGATCCTTGCCCGTGCCATGTGGGATCCGGAAGAATGTTACCGCAATGGGGAAGCGTTGGAAACCATGTTCTGTAACGAATATTATGGTCCGGCAGCGGGTCCGTATGTGGATAAGTACTTCAAATATCTGCGTAAAGTACACTGGGAATCCGGCTTTGTGGGCATGACCAGCGGTGGTCCGTTGGTTGCTGCGCCGTATGAAGCACCGGAAGTGACCGCAGAATGTTACAAGATTCTGATGCAGGGATATGAAGCAGCAAAAAAAGAACAGAACCGTACCCATATCCGCAGAGCGTATGAAGCAATGCTTCCGGTCATGTTCCTGATCGGTACCGACTACGCAAAAGTCAAAAAACATGTTAAACTGGATAAGAGTGCTGCAGAAATTATTGAAGAGATCCGCAATTATATCCGCGGTAAATCGAAAACACAAAAAGATTGGCTCCGTTATAAACGCCAGCATCGCGCCTTGAACCTGATCGACGGAATCGGCAATATCGTTGCATACGCCAGCCGTGAATACGGACTTGGTAAGGCATCGACGGCATACGATGGTAAATTGAATACCAACTGGACACCCGGTCTCGGGATTGGCTGGACGATGATCGACCTGGGTGAAAACCGGTTCATCAATCGTATTACAACCGTCTTCCATCAGGCACGTTATGTAAGAAGAACCACTTATGTCGTAGAAGGTTCTTTCGACATGAAAGCATGGCGTGTCATGGTTCCTAAAAGAACGGTAACCGTTCCTGAAAAATTGCAGCAGGAAGGTAATCTCCATGAAATCTTCAACTTTGATGACGTAATTCTCCCGAAAGACGTGGAAGCCCGGTATATCCGTACGCGCATTATCAAAGCGGAACGCCGTTTGGGAACCGGTGAATATGGCGGACAGGATGCTCAGTTGACGGAACAGATGTTCAACATCAGAGAAATCCCCGAACAATTGAAAAAATCTATGATCAAGGAGTAAAAAACATGAAACGAGCCAAAAAATATTTCAATTTGACAGAACTCGTTATTGTCATTGCCGTTCTCTTTCTCGGTACATCCGTATTCGGTTTCTTCATCAGCAAAGCGAAACGGGATGCCAAGGCAGTAAAATGTGCAGAAAACCTTTTTGCCATGGGCAAAGCCACATTCAAATATGTTGCCGATCACAAGGGATATATGCCTTATGCCGGAGAAGGTTATGACAGCTGGAAGCTCCAGATCGCTCTCTACCTGGGCATTAAAAATCCGACCGTCAAAGGCGATGCTGCAAAATTTGCCGTGTTCCATTGTCCGGCAGATCAGAACAAGCTGCCTGCCTATATGGAAAATGACCCGTTCTATCTTGCAAAGAACAGTTATGCAGCGAACCTGTTTGCAGTTGAAATCAAAAATCAGGATGCCAACAAAGACGAATATTTCACAACCAGAAAACTGAACTCCATTTGCGGACCTGACACCGTTCTGTTGTATGTGGAAAATCATAGCAGTAACAATGCAGTGGGATCCGGCCTCTCCGTGAACTGGAATCGTGACAGAAATGAATATTCCTACCCGGCAGCGGCGAAAAAAGGTTATCACGGCAATGGGATGAACAATTATCTGCTTCTGGATGGCGGTGTAGAATTCTATACGTTCCACAATACCATTTATCCCGAAGATCTCTGGGTCCTGAAATACGGTAACACCGACCTGTAATACCGGACCGGAAAATAATGGAGTATACAGTATTTTATCACGATTCGATAAAATACTGTACTTCATTGAGAATATTGTATAATTAAAATTACACGGAACCTCTTGAAAATTCGCTCATTTCCGTGTATAGTATAAGAAAGTCAGGAGAATAAAATGAAAGTTTTCAGTTTTGTTACTGCCGCTCTGTTCAGTGCCGGCATGGTTTACGCAGATTCTGCGGAATTGGAAAAAGCCAAACAACAGGGTGCCAAAGCTTTGATCCAATATGGTCAGAATCTGGAAAAAGCAAAAAAATATGACGATGCCATTTGTGCATATCAGGTCATCATTTCCAGTGATAAAAATGTTGCCAATGTTCAGGAAGCCTTGATCAAATCCGCCAAGGCTAAGGTCAAATTGAATGACTTCGGCGGTGCGATCAATGATTATGAAAAAGTTCTGAAATTGAAAGATGACAATCAGAAAAAAACACTGAGTCACTATGTGACAGCCATTCAGGAACTGTCAACGATTTATTCCAACAGACTGAATGATTTCGCCGAGGCAATCGCTCTTGTTGAAAAAGCAGAAAAAACACCGAATCTTCATGCCAATGAAAAGAACCGTTTGAAAGCAAAACGCGGAGCCTTGCTTGCCGGTCAGGTAAACGCATTGGTTCGTGCAAAGAAATTCGAAGCAGCCCGCAAACTGGCTGCTTCCAACTTGAAACGTATGCCGGGTGCAACTTCTGCCGCTGCTTGTATCAATGTGGAGATCGCTTACAGCAAAACATTGACATCCAAAAAGAAATATGCTGACGCAGATAAAGTTCTCCGTGCAGCCAAACAGTTCAAAGGTGCAAAGTCCGGCAACTATTACGCGATTCAGGAAGCCATCATGATGAATATGTTGTCCAAGAGAGATCAGGCAGCCGCAAAGAAAGAACTTGAGATCCTGAAGCAGATGCCCGGTTCGAAAAACGGCAAAATTCTTGCAGAAGTGCGTTATCTGACCACATTCAATATGAACAAGGAAGCCGTTGATCTGTTGGTAAAATCAGCAGAAGATACTTCTTACAGTAAAAATGTCCGTGCCGGTTTCTACGGTTCTGCCGCATTCTTTGCTGTTTCCAGATTGCACAATATCAAACTTTGTGAATCCTATTATGCAAAAGCAAAAGAGTTGATGGGCCCGAAATATAAAAATACGCAGGTGGAAAACTCTCTCAACTACTGGAGAAGGAAACTCTGATCCGTCAGGAATTAAGACGGATGACTTTCAGCACACGGAACCGTTCTTTTATCGGAAAGAAAATCCGGAATTGTTGAGAAGTTCACTTGTAAAGGAGTTAATTTGATATTATATTGCATTTTTGTTACTTTTTCAGGCAAAAATGAATAAAAGAAAGAGTTGTCACAATGAGCAAGAAATTAAAAGTTGGGATCATCGGATGTGGGGCAAGAGGTAAACTGGCATTCGGAGCAATGCTGAAAGATCGTGAAGACTGCGAAATTTGTGCATTACATGATACCAATTCCGTGCGTATGCGCGAGGTTCAGGCTTTCCTGGGCGGCAATATGTACACCGATTTGGATGAAATGCTGGATAAGGAAAATCTGGATTGTGCCGTGATCACTACACCGGATGCGGAACATGAAGCATGTGCGGTAAAAGCCTTGAATCATGGGGTCAATGTCTTGATCGATAAACCCCTTGCTGTTTCTGCACAGGGCTGTCAGAATGTGATCGATGCCATGCATAAAAGCGGCAAAATCGCTATGATGGGCTTTAATCTGCGCCATCATCCGGTTTTGAAAAGAATGAAAGAGATCATTGATCAGGGAACACTCGGTAAAGTCATCCTGATCGAAAACCGTGAATTTTATGATGCCGGCAGAACTTATATGGCTCGTTGGAACGGGAAAAAATCTTACAGCGGCGGACTTTGGAATCACAAAGGCAGTCACGACTTTGATATTTTCAACTGGTATCTGGGCTTCCCGAAACCGGTCAAAGTCTCCTGCTTTGCCGGCATGAATGTCTTCCGCCCGGAAAACATTCCGTTCAAGCTGGAAAAAGACATTCCGGTGGGCCCCGGCTGCAATTGCTGTTACTATGCCAAAAACGGTATTTGCAAAGATGCACACCCGGAAAAGGATACAAAAATGTGGGGTGAAGATGCCATCAAGGAAGATGGATACCGCAAAGATTCCTGCATGTACATGTCTGACTTGAGTGCGCACGATAACGGTTTTGCCATTGTGGAATACGAAAACGGCGCAAGAGCCTGTCACATGGAATGTTTTGTCTGCGGTTTCTCTGACCGTATTTATTCTATCGTCGGCGACCGTGCCATCGCACAGGTCAGTCTGCACAACAGAACGATCCGGATCACTGACCGTTGGACAAAAGAAAATGTCACGTACGAAGTCCCCATGACCGATGGCGGCCATGGCGGTGCCGACCCGTTGCTGTTGGATAACTTTATCCGGACAGTCAAAGGCGAAGTGGAAAATCTTTCCACACTGGAACAGGGTAAAATTTCCACTTCCATTGCAGAAGCGGCGGAACTCTCCAGAGAGCGTGGCGAAACGATTAAATTGTAAGAGGTATGCACAATGATTCCCGAAAATCATAAATGGTTCCGTGAAGCAAAATTGGGACTTTTTGTTCATTGGGGACTGTATTCTGTTCTTGGACGCGGGGAATGGGCCATGTATATGGAACGTTATCCGAAAGAAAAATATGCGGAACTCATGAAGCAGTTCAACCCGCAGAATTTCAATATGGATTCTCTCTGCTCCTTTGCAAAAGCCTGCGGTATGAAATATATGGTGTTCACCACCTGCCATCATGAAGGTTTTGCCATGTTTGACAGCAAAGCGGATCCGTTCAACTCCATGAACTCTCCGGCACATCGTGACTTTGTTGCAGAATATGTGGAGTCCTGCCGTCGTCACGGTTTGAAAGTCGGACTGTATTATTCTCTGGGCGATTGGCGTTTCGGTTATCCGAAAATCTCTGATTCTCAGGAACAGGCGGATAAAATGCGGGAATTGACATTTGCTCAAGTCCGGGAACTCATGACCAATTACGGTAAAATCGATATCCTCTGGTACGATGGCGGATGGTGTTATCCCTCTCTGTTCACGGATGGTGTGGCGGAAGTTGCACGTTTCTGGCATGCCGAAGAATTGAATGCCATGGTCCGTTCTCTCCAGCCGGATATTCTGATCAACAACCGTTCCGGTCTGCCGGAAGATTTTTCGACTCCGGAAGGTGTTTCCGGCAAAGGAGCCGACAAACTTTGCGAGGCCTGTTTCACCCTTGGCGGAAACGCAAACTCTCACTGGGGTTATTTCAAGAACGAAGTTTACAAAAAGAATGAATATGAATTGATCAATCTTCTTGTGACGGCATTGTATCAGGAAACCAATTTGCTGTTGAATGTCGGTCCGGATGAAAACGGTGTGATTCCTGCCTGGCAGAAAGAATTGATCGAAAAAATCGGTGCCTGGGTGAACCGGTATCCGGAAGCGGTTTATAATGTTCATTATGAGCCGGACGTTCTCACAGTAACGCATAGCAATGGCAATCAGTTCTGTAAACTTGCGGGAACGCCGGAAGCGTATTACGGGTATCTCGTCAATTATCCCGGGGAAAATCTTTTTATTCCGGCGGTGAAAAAGGAAATCGAAAGTGTTCAGCTGCTCGGATCCGATGCAAAAATCACATTCAAACAGGAACGCGGCGGTATTCAATTGAACGGACTCCCCGAAGAACCGGTCGATCCGTTGTGCTGTGTATTAAAACTTAATCTTAAAACAAAAGGAATTTAATATGTCAGAAGTTAAAAAAGTCGGTGTTGCAGTAATCGCATGCGGTGCCCGTTCCAGAGGCGTTGTGAATAACCTCCTTCGGGATTCCAATCGCGGAATTGAAATCCTTGCCGCATACGATCCCCACAGCGGCATTATGGATGAAGCCGAACGTGTCTGGGAAGTGGATAAAGAAAAATATCACAGATGTTCCAGCTATATGGAAGCCATCAACACCCCCGGCGTGGAATGGGTGATGGTCTTTTCTCCCAATGCTTATCATAAAGAACATATTCTTGCCGCTTTCAATGCGGGCAAACATGTATTTACGGAAAAACCCCTTGCTACGACCATTGAAGATTGTCAGGAAATCTTTGATGCGCATCAGAAATTGCCGCATCTGCATTTTGCAACCGGATTCGTACTCCGTTACGCTCCCATGTATCAGAAGATCAAAGAATTTCTGACATCCGGCAAATTTGGTAAACTGCTCAGTATCGAAGCCAATGAAAATATCGCCCCCGGACATGGCGGTTATATCATGCGGAACTGGCGGCGTAAAACCGAATGGGCTGGACCTCATGTTCTGGAAAAATGCTGTCATGACCTTGACCTGATCAACTGGTTCTGCGACTCCCTGCCTTCCAAAGTCTGTTTCTTCGGTGCAAAAAATGTATTCAAACCGGAAAACCGTTTCATGGAAGAAAAATTCGGCAAAGAAACATTCAATCATTGGGGCGGACATGACCAGATCGAAACAGCGTTCAACGACGATAACGACCTGATGGATACCACCATGGGATGTGCCATTTTCCGTAACGGTGTTCAGGTTTCTTTCTGTGCCAACATGTGCAATACACTGCCGGAACGCCGGATGAGATTCAACTGTTCCGAAGGTACCATCATTCTGGAACTGTACAGCCGTACCATCAAATATAAATACATGAATGACTGCAATATTTATACCTCTGAGTACAATGCGGACGGTCACGGCGGCGGCGATGGTCACATCATGAAAGAATTGTGGGCGACCATGACGGAAGGTGTACCGCCGAAATGCAGCGGTAACGAAGGTTTGGAAAGTGCTGTATTCGCGTTAGGTTTCGACCAGGCTGCAAGAGAAGGCAAAATCATTGACCTTGAACCGGTCTGGCAGAAATTGAATCGCTGAGGCAACAAAAGAAACAATCAGGTGAATATATGAAACTTCTTCAAAAATTACTTATGCTTTTGCCTTGTGCGTGCTGTACCACTGCTCTTCAGGGAAAAGATTATTACACCACTTTTGCAAAAGGCCAATGGGATGAATCCTTATGGTTTGCAGCGAAAAGTCATCGTTTCAATTATATGGGAACGATGGTACAGTTTGATGATCATATCATGAACAAAGTGCCGGATCTTCCCGACGATGTGATTTTCAAAAAATATGCAAGCAGTGTATATTCCTGCATTATGATGCATCAGAAATATCAGATGCCCAGTGATATTTCCTGTACAATGAGTTTTGATCATCGTATGGCACCCCTGATCGTTCTTGCAAAAAACATGGGCAAAAGCAAAAAGGGAGAAGCAGAACAGCGGGAACATTATGAAATCGTTCTCTATGACGAAGGAATCAACGTTTGGCATCATTACTACAAAGACGGCAAACCGATTTATCGTCGGGCGGCATTTCTCAATGCAAAATTTCTTCCGAAGAAAAAATATAATCTCCAGGTACGTGTCCGGAAAGACCGTAAAGGGAAATATATGGAAGTGGAATGTGACGGGCAGAAATTCGGTTTTATGGATGAATCTTTGCCGGAAACATATTATGTCGGAATCATCGGCTGTGAAGGACGTAACCGTTTTTATGATTTCGGAATCCGTACACCGGAAGAAAAAAAGAAATAATACGTAATATTCTATAACATGAGGTAACAAAATGAGCGCAATTGATAACACATTAAAAACTTTTCCCAAAGTTTGGAATCAGCAGTTCCCGGAATCCGTTCTCCAGCCGATCCAGTTCGAAGCGGCAAAAAGATACCGGAAATATCAGCTCCCCACCGAGTTGGAAGAATGGGAAAAGCTCCGCCCGGAACTTTACCGGAAAGCTGCGGATGCCATGCGTTTGAAAGTGGATCACTCTCTCCCTCTGGAATATGAAGAACATGGAACCATTCAATTGGATGGCATCACGATTAAGAAAGTCAGCTTCTGCGCCACCCCCGGACGGTATATGACTGCTAATCTGTATATTCCCGATGGCGAAGGCCCGTTCCCTGCCATCCTCCATCTCCATGGTCATATGCAGCAGGGTAAAATCTCCCCGAAAATACAGATGCGCGCCCAGATTTTCGCAAAATGCGGATATGTGGGACTCGTTGTGGATGCATTCGGTGCCGGTGAACGTACCTCCAAACACCCGGTTCCGGAATATC
Source organism: Victivallales bacterium (assembly GCA_045639325.1). Lineage (GTDB taxonomy): Bacteria > Verrucomicrobiota > Lentisphaeria > Victivallales > UBA1829 > RGIG8244. Next base: position 55,479 of record JAZUCU010000029.1, on the reverse strand, counting down.
ATGGTCTGTACCGCGGTGCTTCCGTAATGAATATCGGCGAATCTCTGATGGGGATCCAAGTGGCGGATAACATGCGTGCAATCGACGTCCTGCAGAGTCTTCCCTTTGTTGATAAAGAAAAAATCGGTGCAACCGGAGGTTCCGGCGGCGGAAATCAGACCATTTACATTGCTGCCATGGATGACCGTGTGAAAGCGGCTGTTCCGGTTTGCAGTCCCGCCACATTCGAGGCTTATCTCCATAGCACCAACTGTTTCTGTGAAGTCATGCCCGGCGGTTTGAATTTTACAGAAGAAGCCGGGATTCTGGCATTGACCGCACCCCGCGCACTGAAACTTTGTTCCAATATTAATGATGTAATTACCAGTTTCAGCGTGAAGGAAATGTTGCGCACGGCTTATGAAGCCCGTAAAGTCTATGATGCTTATGGGGCGGGTCATAAATTCCAGCATGAAGGCTTCCCCGGTAATCATGGTTATTGGCCGGAAGTCGTGGAATCTGCTGTGGGATTCTTTGATTTGCATCTGAAAGGGATCGGCAACGGTGCCGCACATCCCGTACCCGATTGCGCCTCTCTCCCTGAACCCGATTTGCTGGTTTGGGAAGAAGGCAAAGCCCCCGCAAAACTGAAAGGTTTGAAGGCTTGGTCCAATGATCGGGCGGCTGCGCTTGCCGAAAAGAGAAAACTCGTTTCCGATGCCGATGAAGTGAAACAGAATCTGAAAAAACTTTTGATCGATGCAAAAGAAATCCAGATCAAAAGTGCAGATAAACTGCCCGATGCCGATGGCTGGATGCGTTATTCCATGGATGCCGGTGACGTGATGATCCCTGTACTTTTCCGGAAAGGTCAGACCGATCGCTGCCGAATCCTTGCATCCGATCTGGATAAAGCCAATCTGTTCAAGAGCGATATTTATCAGGCGGCAAAAGATTGCACCGATTCCGTATTGATCTTCGATCCTTATGGATCCGGCGAAATGTATGACTTTAAGTTTTCTCTTTCCGATAAAGGGGATTATCACAACCTGGTAAGATACTGCATCTGGTACGGACACTCCATGTTGGGGATTTGGGCTCAGGAATATAATTTGCTGGCTCAGTGGGCAAAGGAAACATTCGGCATCAGCAAATTCTCTTATGAAGGTCAGCGCGATGCCGGGGCTGCCGCTATTTTTGCCGCTGTTCTGTTCGGCAATGCGGATAAAGTTACAGCGGAAAAAACAGTATTCAGCATGAATCTTGTGGAATCCGTATTCACTGCAGAAGCCGCAACATTGGCTTTGACCGTGCAGGATATTCTCCTTTATGCCGATATTGCAAACGCCATCGGACTTTCCAATGCAGAAGTCAAATTCATTAAGCCGATGCATGGCGATAACACTGCCCTTTCTGCTGATGAACAGGCTGCATTCCAGGAAGAATGTAACAAGGAAACCGCACGCTTCGGCATGAAAACGCAGTTGACTATTGAAGGATGATAAGCGATGAGCATCGTCAAAAATTTTAATCCGGCAACAGAATGGAAAAGTCAGGTCCCTGTGCCGGTCTATGAAGAACATCCGGAATATCTGGAGCTTTATTGGAAGGCATGGGAACTGGCGCACGACCATATCAAAGATGTTCCCGGTTTGCCCCAGACTCCTTACATGGATGAGGCGGCATCTCCGTATGACATCTGGATATGGGATACCTGTTTCATGGCGCTTTACTGCAAATATGCACAAAACCGTTTTCCCGGCGTGGAATCACTCCAGAATTTTTATTCCATTCTGTATGAAGGTGCCGTTTGCCCGAAACTTCCGCATCCCGATGTGCCGGAAGGTTTGCAATTCGGAATTCATATTGCCGACAACCCGCCGTTATTCGCCTGGACGGAATATGAAAATCTCCTCATGAGCGGAGATCTCGCCCGGGTGAAATATGTCCTGTTGGAAAAACAATACCTTCAGAAGCATTTTGATTATCTGGAAAACTTGAAAGAATACGGAACTCATCCGCCCATGATCCGTGCCATTACATGTTGGGTGAAACATGACCACGGTTATTTCTGGGAAGGCGGGCGTTCCGGCATGGATAATACCCCTCGCGGCAGAAAATTTGCGCCGACAACAGTCAATCGTCCCGACAACAAACACATTCTCTGGGTGGATGCCATTGCGCAACAGGCATTGAGTGCATTGTATATTGTCCGATTGGCAAAACTTCTCGGCGAAGAACAACTTGCGAATTGCTGGCAGGAAAAATATGAGCATCTCAAAGAGATGGCCCGCAAATACTACTGGGATGAAGAAGATGGTTTTTATTACGATATCGTCGCTGATACCGGAGAATTTGTCAAGGTCATGACTCCCGCTTCCTACTGGATCATGTTGGCTGAAATTGCCACGCCGGAACAGGCGGAACGTATGGCGGTCTATCTGACGGATCCGCAGAAGCTGGGCGGCATGCTCCCCTGTGTCACGCTTTCCCGTGATGACCCCGATTTTCATGCGGAAAATGGTCTTTACTGGCGCGGTGCCATGTGGCTCCCGACTGCCTATATGACCATTAAGGCATTGGAAAAATATGGCATGATCAAACTGGCTTCGGAACTTTCCGCTACCATCGTAGATCACATGTATAAGACCTACCGGGATTATGAACCGCATACGATTTGGGAATGTTATGCTCCGAATTCTTATGCGCCTTCCCACTCCTGCGCACGCCCCAACTGCGATGTACGCAAGGATTTCTGCGGATGGTCCGCGCTTGGCCCCATTTCTCTTTATATGGAAAATGTCATAGGCGTACGTATCACCGATGCCATTCGTAAACATATCCTTTGGGATATTCCGGAAGATGTGAAAGGGCAAATCGGTATCCGCAATTATACATTCGGTGAGATCACTGCAGATCTTTTGTTTGAAAACGGAATGCTTCAGATCGTTTCCAACGGCGAATTCACTATTACGGTCAATGGAGAGGTTTTTGCCGTGAAGAAAGGTATAAATCAATTCAAAATCAAGAGTTAAAAATGAAAAACATCAATTATAAAAAAATGCAGGATATCCCAGTGATCGCATCCGTGGATGTTCTGGTCGTCGGCGGCGGTCCCGGTGGACTCGGTGCCGCAGTCATGGCTGCTCGTCAGGGTGCAAAAACGATGCTGGTTGAACGTTATGGCTGTATGGGTGGAATGGCATTCCATGGAGAAGTCAATCCGTTCATGTATAACCATGTTGCCGGACTTTCTCTGGACAGACCGGTTTTTGTTGACTGGTGCAAAGCCATGCAGAAATATCTCACGCCCAACGAAGCCGAACGGATCCCTTACGATCATGGATACGGTATGACTCTCGTTTCCAAAGAATTTGCCATGCTCGGTATGGAAGACCTGGTATTGGAATCCGGCGCAAAGATCCTGTATCACCATACTTTGTCCGATGTCATTATGGATGGTGACAGCATCAAATACGCTGTGTTCCAGTCAAAATCCGGACTTTCCGCCATTGAAAGTAAGACATTCATTGACTGTACCGGTGACGGAGACCTGGCGGTTCTTGCCGGTTGTAAATTTGAATTCGGTGACGATGATGGATTGTGCCAGCCTATGACCACCTGTTTCAAACTGGGCGGAATCGATATAAAAAATATTCCGGATCGTAAAACCATCAATCAGCTTTATGCGGAAGCAAAAGCGCGGGGCGAGATCGATTGCCCCCGGGATAATGTGTTATTCTTTACGGCGGTTGATACGGATGTGCTGCATTTCAATACGACCCGTATCATCAAAAAAAGCGGGGTAAATGCACAGGATCTTTCCGATGCGGAAATCGAAGGACGCCGTCAGATGCGCCAGATTATTGCGTTTCTGCGGAAAGATGTTCCCGGATTCGCCAATGCAACGATCCGCTCCATTGCCTGTGTGGTAGGCATCCGGGAAAGTCGCCGGATCATCGGACAGGTCTATCAGACAAAAGACGACTTCATCAACCGTTCAAAATATCCGGACGGCATTGCAAAATGCAATTATCCGGTGGACATCCACGGTAACAATGGAACCGACACAAGTATTAAGATCGACAAAAACGATTGGTATGAAATCCGTTACGGGGCTCTTACTGCCAAAGATTGTTGTAACTTGTTGATTGGCTGCCGTGCGTTGTCAGTGGATCATACGCTGCACAGCAGTATCCGGATTATGCCCTCCATGTGTTCCATTGGACAAGCTGCCGGTATGGGCGCAGCATTGGCAGTTAAAAACGGCATGAATCCGTGTGATGTGGATGGATGCCTTGTCCGCGCGGAATTAAAGAAAAACGGTGCGGTGTTGTAATTGTAATATACGCAACTTTGCATGAACATTCGTGAGGATGTCCCGCAAAGTTGTTTTTTATATTTGTGTAATATTTTTTTAAGCTAACACAAATATAAGAGGAATAAAAAAGGCGGCAGATTTCTCCTGTCGCCAAGCGGTTTCCACAATAACCTTTCCACATTCATCTGAATATTCTCTTTCGTATTTGAAGCGGTTTTCAGAATTTGATTTCACAGCCAAATTCTGAGTTTTTAAGTTCAAAAAGCGTTTCAGAATGGAGGGTGGAGTAAAAAAAGCGAGCTGTCATTAAAAAAATCCTCATCAACGTTTTATTCCATATAAGATAATATTCTGAATAAGCAGATATGTAATTCCGTCTTACTGTTTTTCTACATATTTTATTGCTTTTTATAAGAACAATATTGAAAAATCCATAGCAATGTTGTATATTAAGCTCGAACAACAGTTGACTACACGAACCTTGTGAGGCTGCCATGAAAATTTTCAGTTCATTCCCCTGCGGAAATCTTTTACTCGTCTACTTTCAATCAGAAAATATTTTTGATTTCTGCCTGATTCCATCAGCGATGCAGGATCAGATCATTCTGGAAAACAAGTCGCCGGAAAGCATGATTCAATTTAAACTTTCCGATTCCCCCTTTGGAAGCGGATTCGCACACACCATGCGAAATTCACCCTGTTTGAATGAACTGAAATTCGTATCGCAGGAAGAAGTCGACAGCAGGATCATAACACGTTTTCAATACGGGAACGGCCTTTTCTTCCATCATATCGTGGAAAAACATGACGGATGGGTGCGCGTTTGGACGGAAGTCGAAAATCAAACCGCTCAAACACAACATTTTGACCAGCTTGCATCTTTCTCGCTGGGGATGATTTCGCCCCTGTCCGATGGAAACGGTTCCGGAAAATATTTTTTGGAACGCGTCACCGAATACTGGCATCATGAGGAAGCGTCCATGGATCGCGCAGGGATGGAACGTCCCAACAGTCTGCGTTTTGGAACAAACGGAACTGCGCCCGTCTCCCAATATTATCCATTCGCCGGACTCGAGGATCGCGCCTGCGGGGTACTGTGGGGCGTCATACTGGAAAACAGTGGAGCCTGGATGCTGGAATTCGGTTCTTCCGGAAAAGCAATGAGTCTTTCGGGAGGAATGCCGGACTATGCGTTCTGCGGACAAATGTTCACTCTTCCTGCCGGAACATCTTATCAAACACCGTCTGCCGTTCTCACCTGTGTCAAGGGAAATATTCTTGATCTTTTCAACACGCTGCAGCAATGTTTGAAAATGCCGCAATCAGCCGATATTTCTCCGGTTTATTACGGTCCTTACGATCCGTCAGCATTGTCGTTTCTCAAAACATGCGGACTGCATTACTATACGCTGGATTCCGGGTTGAACAGTGAAGGATTGGAAGAGATCGCAGCAGCAGGTTTGATCCCCGGAGTTACACTTGACATCGAAACGGTCTCTGCAGAACTGGATCATCCTGATATCCTGACGCGTAACGGACTCCCGCTTCAGGTCGGCGGACGTGCATTTTGTGATTATCGCAATGCCTCTCAAAGAACGGAACTTGTAGAAAAATTGTGTTGTACATTGAAAGAAAAACACATCGGTTACGTCCGTTTTCTCTGTCAAGCTGTATTCCTCGGCGGATGTGACGGCAACAAGTCCCCGTTGGAAAATCAACAGGACTATATAGACAGTGTTTATGCTTTTTATGCGGAACTGCGTCAAAAAATGCCGGAACTCTCTTTGGAATTCTACAGTCCGGGGATCGGTCGTTTTTCCACAAAGTGGCTGACTCTTGCCGATATGGTCACATCTTCGGAAAATTTACCGGATATGGCGGAAGCCATGGCAGCTCTGGATCGGCAAATGCTGAATCCCAGCAGCAAATGCGGCGTTTGCGTTCCTCTGACTTCATGCGTTGACCTTTCATTCCGGTTGAATGCGTCATTGCTGGGAAGACCGATTCTTTCCGGCAATCCGACTTTACTTTCGGAAGAACAACAGAAAACATTGAAACAATTTCTGGCATTTTATCAATCTGCCACGCCGGTGTTACGGAGCGGAGACTGGCAACTGGGACATGTGATCGGTGACAGCTGCATGTCGCCCACCGGATGGCAGATGTTCTACAAGAAAACGCCGGATATGCAATTGATTGCGGCTCATTCTTTTTCTGAAATACCGAATCATTTGTTTTTCGATGCTCCGGAAAGTATGCCGTTGATCGACAGTTTATCGGATTCAGTTTCATGGAGTATCCATGACGGAAAAATTGATATTGATCCCTGCAAATCTCCGGGAAGCGCAGTATTCCTCTGGGCAGTAAAATAATGTCCTAAAACAACACATACAGACACTTGTTTTTCCGATTTGGGTTTCCATTTCGGGAAAACAACTTCTATATGTTTCATTATGATTGCATGCGTCTTTCTAATCTACCAGAAAAATCATTGTTCTTGCCAAAAAACGCTCCGGCAAAATTGATTCAGTAATCACAATGGATATTCCGATCAAATATAAATAAGAAACATACAGAATTTCGGACAGGCGATGAGGATATCAACCAATACCAACAGTAAAAGCAAATTTATACCCCCAAGCCAGGCAAAGATAATAAACTTTCCTATTTTTCCCTTATTTGACATTTTACTGCTTTGCATTTTTTCGTTTCACTCTGCGGAAATAACGAGCCAACGGCCATTCCGTTTGCCACCTTCGCGTTTCAGTAAGCCTCTTTGCTGCAAAGAAACAGTAATACTTTTTACCGTACGCACCGACTTTTTGATTTTTTCTGCAATTTGCACTTGAGTAATTTGAGGTTTGCTTTCTATAAGCTGTAAAACTGTAGACTCCTCCAAAGTGCAATTTTTGCACTTTGGGATTGCACTTTGGGATTGCGCATCCGCATTCCAGCGGATATGACAATAACGATTTTTCAATTCATTCCTGCCGTTAAAAAGCAAGTTATCAAAAAATCTCTCCAGAAATACCGTTGTTGATGCAATGTTTTGTTGATAGTTATTATAATTCGCCCGGACAAGCGCGTTCCGGAAATACCAGGAGTGATTGCGGAAAGGCTCGTTGTTGACAGAAAATCCAAACTGACGTAAATAGAGAATCGTAAAAACAGCCGTGGTTCTGGTATTACCTTCCATGAACGGATGAATCTGCCATAATCCGGAAATAAATTTTGCAATATGTTTAACCGAGTCCTGAGGAGATAATCCCTTGTAGGAAAACTCCCGTTCCTGTGTAAAATCATATTCAATCGTTTCGCGCAAAAGTTCATAAGGGGCATATAATACGCTTTCGCCATCCAGTACCCATTCACGCTTTGAAATATTTACGGTTCTGTATTCTCCGGCGTGCTTAAAAACTCCGCGAAATAAACGTTTGTGCAAGTTAGCACAGCTGGATGGAATAAAAGCAAATGTTTTTTCTGCTAAAACGGCAGAAATCCGCGCAGCAACGATATCGGCTTCATCCGTCCTTTGAGACGCAAGTTCCCGACCTTCCGCCGTGCGATAATAATCTTCAATCCGCTGCTGAACCGCCGCAATATCAAGTTCACCTTCGATGTGCTGCCGTGCCGTATCAAAGAGGTAGGCAGAGTTCTGCAATCGATCAACATCCTGCAGTCCGATGGCAATTTGCCAGTTTTCCGCACGCTGTTTCCGAGAACCATCCCCCTGAACAATGTACTCGTCAAACATTTGATTATTGTATTTATTCTCCGCCATAACACACCTTGTTTTAAGTCATTGCTGAATAATATAACACATGTTTTCAACAATTCAAGATTCAACCGATACTTTCGCACGCATACGAAACACCGAGATAAAAAAACGTTGTAAATCTTTTCAGGTCAGTCTGAGGATTATAAATTCTGCACATTCCAAACGGACAGGAACCGTAATACGATTTTCAGAAACCGTAAACGGAATACTTACCCATGATCCGTTATTTTGCAGTAATTCAAGTTGCGCGGGTAACTCTTTGAGCTCAAATATACATTCATCGAGCGGATCATACGAATAATTGACAGCTGCCATCAGGCGACCATTTTCAATATCACCAAACCAGAATCCGGCATCCGCATCAGAAACAAAACGGGCAGGAACTGCATCCAAATCAGAAAGCAGCTGCAGCAACAAATCCCGACGGTCGGGATGCATATCAATTCTGTTATTCGGCTTTACGCTCCAGGCGGTAATAATAATTTTTCCAAATCGGATCACCCCGGGAGCCACATCGGAAAGTTCCGGCGAGGCATAATACGGATTCCTTTTCAACATGGACAGGATTTCCGCTCCAGGCAGAATTTTTAAATGACTGTACGGACCTCTGAATTTTCGCAAAACAGTACCATTTTTCATAACTTCAAACGAGGATTCAATCGTCAGTTCATCGACTGCCGTTAAACCGATTTTTGCGCCATATCCCCGAAGCAGAAGCCTCCGGGCAGCATCCGCATCGAGTAGAGTTGGTTCGGAAAGAATTCGCTCCAGTTCCGCATCGGAAAACCAATCCGGCATTTCCCCCGCGATCAAATGCACACCGGATTCACCCGTTTTTCCCCAACGGAATGGCAAACCGAATAAGGCAAGATATCCTTCCACCCAACCGCCGAATGCAGGTGACATTTGAGGAAAAGCGGGAAACGGTGCATGTTCCAATGACGGCAATTCCACCAGCGGACCACGCCGCACAAACTGTTTCATAATCCGGTGTAATTTGCGGTATAACCCCATGTTATTTTTCAGAATTGCAGCATACGGTTTCGTGAAAGCCGGATTCGGATGCATGGTATCCGTAATCCAGAGTTTTGCCCCATCCAATCCGTTCAGAAGTCCGGTAACAATGTGCAAATGCATGGTCCGAACTGATTTACTGTATCTGGAATGCGGACAGGTATCTGCCTCATCAAGCAAGATGGTTGTATCCGGAGAATAAAGTTTCTGATTGGCAATATCAGTCTGACGGAACACAATATCACGCGGAGCACCCTCTAAATAGGATCCATCCCCGATTCGCAGAACAGGCGGCTGTCCCGGGGCAGCCAGTTCTTCTGCCCATATTCCGCTCCATCCGGCCTCCGTATGACAACTGCACAACATCATCGGAATTCCCGGAAAAACGGAGTCCGCGGCATTCCGGAGTATTCGAGCGAAATTCGAAATTGTTTCCATGCCACTCTTTACAAACTGCAACTGCAGAGGATCGTGTTCTTTCGCCTGATTAATAGCATCCCGCAGACCATCCGGGGTATAATTTGTTCCATTTCTCTGATTGAAATATGCGGTATGCAAAGGACAGAAACATTCCACCTTACGGGACGCAGGAAGAAATGACAGCCGGCAATCATCATCTATAATCAGGAAATCCGGTTTTTCTGCCGTCACAAGTCTGATTGCAGTTGTTATGTATCTCTGGAAGTTCGAATCAAGAGGACAAAACCGGATGGATGTCTCACCGGTATTACGAATCATGCGCTGCCAATCCAAATCCCGGTCATAACAAGGATTCCATGTGGCACCGTGTCCGATTGTTTGCTGAACGAGTATTCCGACTTTTATTTTCCGTTTTTTCCGTGCACATTGCAGGGAACGGAAAATTGCAGCACAGTTTTCCGCCTTTTTCAGCGGTTCTTTCCCTTGAGGCTGCAAAGGGAAAGAGACAGCGAAATATTCCAATCCGGAAAGGCGATGCAGTTCTTCGATCTCTAATGCGGCTTCCTCTGGTGTCCGATTGCAGATTGACACGATGGAAACAAAAAACGGCTTACCGGGTATTTTTTCAATGTTCAGCATAATAATCTTCCAAGCTCAATTTTACAAGTAAAATAAAATCATTATCATTTCCACCCTGTGATCCGGATTGTTCGCGGAGGAATCGTAATCTTGAATTTTCCGGATTTCACCTCAATTTTCTCGTTTACATAAAGCTCCGGCAATGTAAAGTTTCCGGACTTGCTTTTTGAAAGGTCAACTATTCCAGTAACAGGATCCTTTGTTTTGTTCGCCATAATCAACAGACGATTTCCATTCGGCATTTCGTAAAATGCCAACCGTATATTATGATTGGAAACAGTAATCGGCATGGGATCAAAAAAGCGATATGCATTTACATCTTTCCCAAAAACTCCGGCTTTTTCATAGATACTCCAAACTTTTTCATGAACATCCCGGAATATACGGCGCCAATTCCATACATTCCCCCGGTATTCAATGTCATAAGGAAGGAAAACAGAAAAGAAAGAATCCAGATAGGCTTTCATATCCTTTTTCCCTGTATAACTCATCCCTTCCGAGAGAAAGACGACATTGACACCAAGCAAACGGGAATTTGCCTCACAACGCAATTCCGTATCATCCATCACATCCGAATAAAAGAAAATATTCTGCGTTCTGCGGATAGCGGGTTCATATTGTTCGCCCGGCAGCCAATAATCAGCAAGGGAATGCATCGCAGGGATGAATTTCCGTTGTGCATGGAGCATCAACGGAAGTCCTGCGCGATGACAAAGTTTCAATTCCCGAATGAGAAAACGGCGGCAACCGGCAACATTCAAAGGGCGTATTTCCCGCCCGAAGTCATCTTGCAGAAAATCCAGTTTATTACCGCAGATATAAACGCTGCAGAGATCGTTATAAATCTGAGCGATCCTGTCTGCCAGCGGATGACGGAGAAGTTTGTCAAGATGCCACATCACATAATTGTGATACAGTTGTGAATCCATACGACAAGGCGCCATTGGATTATTTTTTGCACTGAGAACCATTTTGTTATTCCGCGGATCCCGCAGATGATTGCTTGTATAGGTATGACCGGACGGTTCGTTAATATACTTTTTGAAATAGCTGTAAAAATCACCACCCCAAGGAGATGTCATCCCGTAATAGACAGAATGAAAACGGCGGAGTTTTTTGGATCGTTCTGCACTGAGTCCCGGTGCAATCGGAAAAAGTTTTTCAAAATCCGGATGCATACGGAATCCGCCATAAAGAGCAATATTACACATGGTCAGATCGAATCCGCCATTTTCCGGATGTCCTCCCATTCTTAAACCACGCAGGGGTTCAGTCAACGGATGGGTCGGAGTTGCAAGGAACCAACCGGTATTCAGTTTAAACGTATCAGAAGGTAATTTTACTTTTGAGGTCAGCAAAGTAACACGGCAAATTCCAGTGCTGCGATCCGCTTCAAAGACAACATCATTATCTTTATGAACCCAGTTGTAATCATGATGAGGCATCCATGACAATCCCCCCTGTTCGGAAGCAAGCCAGATCAAGTGGGGCTGCGAGCTTGAAATAGGCCAGGGAACTGCAAGTTTGCCGGATTTTTGAAGTCCGGGAATCTGCAAAAATTCACAAAACTCCGGAGCAACGCGCCAATTCAGACTTAATCCTGCAAGCGTGGGGCGTTCGTAAAACGTAAGTTCTGTCCGGAAGAGCCCGTCAAATTCGATAATTGTTTCAAATTTGACTTTTTCTCCGGATGAAAGTTTTCCGGAACCAGTCAAACGTGCCCCACCTTCCTTCCATGATTCCAGGTTAGCAGACTCCCAAATGATTTTACCATTCGGAATTTTCAGTTCCGGTTTAGCGGACAGCATTTCTTTTCCGGCACAGAGAATAGAAACCGGATACGGTGATTTTTCGAAACGCAATATCTTATTCCAGACAGATACAGTCTTGCGAATAGGATCAACTTTCACGGGGTGGAATGGAGCAGGGACTGTTTCATCGTCACCGCCGCGGAAATTGACAAATGAAAGATCAGGAATATTGATCTTTTTCACTGCGGATATCTGATTTTCACCTTCGCCAGCGGTCACAGTCAAACGATATTCCCCCGTTTTTGCAACATCTTTGAAATAGAGAACCGATTTCCCCGAGGCAGGAATTTGACGCGTAACAGAAAAGCCTTCCGGCCCGGTAAGCACAACAGACGCTTTTTTATCAACCAATGCAGGAAGCGGGCAAAATTCAATTTCTGCTTCCATGGTCGTTGGTTCCTTCTCCATTCCGGAAAGATTGATTTCCACTGGAGAAATCATCCGGTTCGGATTGATACATAAAGAAAGGAATGCAGAGCGGATTTCCGTATTGGAAAGCACCCGATCATAAACACGGATGTCATCAATTACAGTCCGCACTTTATTTTTATCGCCCCAAACAGCACTCTTGAAACCGATGGTAGAAGTCTCCGAATCATAGTCGATTGCAGCGACTTTACGAAATCTTGCCCGCATGGCAGCCGTTTCTTTCAGCTCGCCGTTCAGATACAGAGCAAGTCTTGTTTCATCCCATGAAAGAGCAATCTGAAACCATTCACCCTGTTTGATTTGCCCCAAAGAAACGCCTTGTTTTGTAGTAATCGTTTCCCCGAATGTTTTCGGCGGGATATCAGACATCCAGAATGCGTAGAGTTTCCCATTGAAAATATATACACCAAGTGTTGTTTTCTCGTCTCCGGATGTATTCATATTCCAGCACGCCTTCATGATTCCGATATTGCCATTATTCACATTCGGCGGATAATCGCACTTCACCCAGATTACTGCAGTACCACGTGCAATATTGCAGTTGCCGTCCGCAAGAAAGTACAACTGTTCATCCGCTTCAGGCGAGAAGGCATTTTTTCCATCAATTCCAACATGATTACGCAAGCCGAGCGGCAATTTTGATAAGGATGAATTGGGATTACCTTTTGCAAAATCTGCATTTGTATGAAGTTTGTCAAATGTTACGGCAAGAGAAAGACCATTGCCGGAAATTTTTTCTTCATACGGACACACTTTATACAGAGGGGACTCTGCCTTTGCTGAAAGAAAAAAACAAAACAGAGACAATACAGCCAGCAATAAAATGCCCGCGTCAGATTTTTTGGAAATAGTCATTTCAGTAACCTTTCGTAATAAAATATCGTACTTTAATTCATCACATATCCGTGAGGTTTTATCAGAATTTCATTTTTCAATAACCTCAAAATCATCAAACCAAACAGTTTGCCCATTTGCATTCGCAACCGTGTACAAAACAGCAAATGACTTGCCTTTCTTCCATTCGACATCATCAGAACGCGGAATAAACTCAAATTGAATTTCATTCCATTCGCTATCTTTCAGCGTTGCAATCTTTATTATTTTTGTAAACGGCTGGGCTTTCCAAAGCCATTCTTTTTCTGCATTTCTTGGGCGAATAGTCAACTTGATGCTGCCGTTGGTAAGTTTTTTCTGCTTCTTTACAAAAATCCGACAAACATAACTCATTTTCAGATTCATGGGAATTGCGGGAATATACATACTCATCCCCTTTGCCAGTCCGGATTCATCTGAGGTTTTGATGCCAATCGCTCCCGATTCAGCACGACCATTCTTGCCGGAGAACACCAATTCTCCAACAAAACCTTTTTCCTTGTAAACACCTGCTGCCGAAGATTTCTGATTAAACTGCTGAGAGTAAATTTGCTTTTCATCTGCGACCACTGTGAATACCGTACAAATGACAGCCACTGCTGTAATAAAAAATTTCATCATTATTTCTCTTACAACGGATTTTTATATGCAGCATGATCCATGAAATAAGAACCGGACTTGAGTTTGCTGGTAAACTGATATTCGGAAGCACTTTCTGTATGGCCATCGACACAAATATAATTAAGCCGTTTGTTATGAATCGGACCGCGTTTATCGCCATCAACAAGCGTAAATTGCGTATTTGTTGAACTGTAATAATCCCAGTTATTACAGCCGGCAATGGCAAAACCGGTCTGGGAGGATGAACGGGGAGTATCAGCATAGTATATAATACGGGAAGCCTGTTTCATGGTATGTGGCTTAAAGAACCAGTTATCATACGCAGTATAAGTTCCGGATGCAGCAGTAAAGCCGGAAGAACGTTTCCACGGGGCAAAGAAACCCACAGCTGCCAAATGAAAATTTACGCCATAATCCAAAACAATGAGAGTCCATCGTTCGCCATTACGAGCAGGACATGCAAGGACTCCGCTTGCTTTCTTTTTCTTATTTGTGAAATCTTTCCAATCGCCCAGATATTTCCCCTCTGACAAGGCTTCATAGCAACGATAACCGCTTGAAGTTTCCGAACTTTTCCCATAAGGAATCCAACTCCAGCCATCATAATCCTCAGCATAGCGAAAATTCCCCATGCCGATTTGTTTCAGGTTATTTGCACATGAAATGGAACGCGCCTGATCCCTTGCAGAATTCAAGGCAGGAAGAAGCATCCCAGCCAGAACTGCGATGATCGCAATCACAACCAGAAGTTCAATCAGGGTAAAACAACTCATCCGCCCGGATATTGTTTTTTTTCGTTCATGTTTTTCCTGCCGGGATAATTTTTTCATTCTGCTGTTACTCATATTTTCTCCTTTGAATTTATTTATACTTTTTTTTGAATGTCATCAAAACATTGAACTGAAATTGTTACGATTCTTCGCCTTCATGGATAATTTTAGCAGCAAGCAAATATTGCTTCTTTTCTGTATTCGGACGGGTAATTTCGTTCATCAAGACATGAATCGCTTTATCACACAGATCTTCATCGGGAACAACATGAACAATTTTCGGATTCAATCCCGGATACTGATAGAACAATCCAACGATGCCGATATAAGGTATTTCTCTGCGCAGTTCAAGTAAAGCAGTCATTATGCGGAGAGTTTTGCCCTGTTCCACAATAATTGCATCCGCATCCGGACATTGCTCCAACAGTTGCTTAAACGGAGCATTTTCATTGTCGTTCTCCGGAACACAAATCATTTCCGGCGTAACCGGCAGTTTATGACGTTTCATCGCCGCACGGTATCCGGCAACAATGTGCCGCGTCGGTTCAAAATCCCGGGCACTGGCAGCAAGAACGATTTTTTTGCACCCCTGTCGGACATGGTAATCTACCGCCTGCTTTGTCATAACATCCCAATCAATATTGACGTGAGGCAAATCATACCGGCAATCAGTATAGAGTGCACCGACCAGGACGACCGGCATATCAAGTCCGCGTAAAACATCGATCCACTCCTGATTGATATACCCCCAAACCAATACTCCGGAAACATTCTGCAGAGATTTGATAATGGCTTGATTCGGCGTCTTTCCCGCCAGAAGATATCGCATATTATAACCGCGGCAACCGGCGACATAATGAAGCTGAAGGTGGTCAACCAATGTATTCCGGAATACAGGTCCTTCCTCCAGTTTTTCTCTGATTTCAAGATACGCAATTTCTCCCAGAGAAGGATGTTCCTCAATCTTTTTCCGGATAATGGTTCCGCGTCCTTGTTCACGGGAAACAAACCCCTGTCTTTCCAGATTTGCCGTTGCATTGCGCACAGTAACAATGCTTACACCAAAGATAGCAGCCAATTCTTTTTCCGGCGGGATTTGGTCGCCCGGCATCAGCTTTCGTTCAGCAATCAGATTCAATATACCATACTGAACCTTCGAGTATTTTGGAGTATTCATACTGTTTTATCCCATCTTAAAAATTCATATTAACAATAATATATTATGATATTTATTATTTTGCAACCGTGAAAACAAATTTTTTCTGTTTTTTTTCCGGAATCTGCGCCAAGATTTTCGTCACTATTTAATGTAAAACAACAATATTTTTATCTCACGGAATTATTGAACATATAGAAAAATGAATAAAAAAGTGAAGTTTCTGTTGCATAAGGGCTTGAAAAAAATGCGACGGAGTATTAGATTATGTGACAGAGGCAAAGTCAAAATTTCATATTTGAATTACTTTTGAAATTGCACTCAAAAATCCAATACATTATGAGGTGATTCTATGCAGAAAAATAATTTTACCGGTTTGCCCGATCCCAAACGCCCGTTGATGATCATGCGCTTGCGCGCCGGTCATGAACAAAATGAAGTCTGGAATCGGCTTTATCCGCAACTCGTTCAGACTAAAGATTGCTGCGATGAAGTGTGGTTCTCTACCGGAATCGGCATGCCCGTTTTGGCAGATCATCAATACCGGTCCGATTTGATGGCTGCGCATGCCGCTGATTTGCGGAAAGTGGGAATCATTCCCAGTTTGCAGATCCAGGCAACCCTCGGACACAGCGACAGAATCACCGCATCCGCCGGGGCTGAAGGCAAAACCTGGGGCAGTTATGTCGGAGTCAATGGCGAACAATGTCAATATATCAACTGTCCGCGGCAGGAAGGATTTCTGGAATATTTCCGCGAAGTCTCCAAAATTTACGCGCAATGGAAGCCCGGTTCCGTATGGATCGATGATGACTTGCGTCTTTACAATCACAATCCTGCATCCGCACCCCTCGGATGTCACTGCAAGGACTGTCTTGCCACATTCAGCAGGGAAGAAGGTCACGACTATACCCGGGAAGAACTGGTTGAAGCCTATAAAAAAGATCCGGAACTGTACAATCGCTGGAAGAAATTCAGCGAACGCAGTCTGGAACAACTCGCAAAGATCATTGTTGAAACATTCCTGGAATATTCCCCGGAAACCAGATTCGGTTTGCAGCACAATACCCATCTGGAACGACTCCCCGTCATGGAAACACTTTACAAATACGCGGGCAAACGGATCGGATCCCGTCCGGGCGGTGGGGCGTACAGCGATCACAATCCTTACACTATTCTGGATAAAGCACTTGTCACCTCAATGCAAATCATATCCCAGCCGGGTTATGAAACGATGATCAGTCAGGTCACGCCGGAAATCGAATCCTGTCCGCGCACGTTCACCTGCAAAACATCCCAGGGACATCGTCTGGAATCGCTGCTTTATCTGGCGGCGGGCTGCGACAGTCTTTCCTACTTCATCATGGATCCGTATCTGGAAACGCCGGAATGGTACGGCAGTGAACTGTTGGCTCCGCTTGCGGCAGAAGCCCCCTGTTACAAAGATTATATTCAGCACAACACCGGCGCATTACCCGGCGGTATTGCGTTGGCGACCAATGGAGAAGGACATACCATCACGGTGGTTTCAGAGTTGGGCCTGCCGCTCATCGGAGTACCTTTTGCGGCGGCATCTCCGGCGAATTGCGGAACGATCATCACACAGCGTTCTGCGGAAACACTTTCTGTTGAAGAGTTGGAAAAACTTCTTGCCAAAGGTTGTATTCTCGATGGATATGCAGTGATGGCATTACAGGAACGGGGCTTGAATCATCTGCTGGGTAATATCCGGGTTGACCTGCTGCAAGCCAGCGTTTCGGAATATTTTACCGATGATCCGCTGAATGAAGGATTCGGAACGGACCGTCATTCACCGCTTCACACCACGCAATACCGTTTTGAAGTGCCGGCAGGTTTGGAACACCGCGTTCTGGGAATTTATCAGGATGCAAAGAGAAACAATCATGGAATCGCAACAATGCTCTTCACTACACCTGCAGGCGGCAGATGTGCACTTGTGGGATATGAAGGGTTCAATATTCATTATACATCCTCTGACCGTGTACGGATGCTGAACCGGATCGCTGACTGGATTTCCGGCGGCACATTGCCTGTACGGACTGCGGAACCGGCACAGTTGGTTCTGATGCCTGCCGTTACAGCAGAAAAGGAATTGAGAAGTGTAACGATTCTGAATCCGACGATCGGCATCCAGAAACGGTATGAAATCATTCTGCGCGGCGTCCCTGCGGACTGCAAGGAAATGTTCTGGTGTGTACCTGCGGAAACGCCGGTGAAAGTGGAATTTGTCAGAAAGAACGGAGAATGCCATGTCATCATGCCGGAAATCACGGCGTGGAATGTCGGCTGGCTGAAAATCGGCTGATGACAATGATTTACCGGAAAAACAAAACTTCGGCAATCATCTTTCCATTGGGCGGTATCGGTGCCGGTTCAATCGGACTTGCCGGGAATGGTTCTCTCATTGATTGGGAGATTTTCAATGCGCCGTCAAAAGGCAGCTACAACGGATTGAGTCATTTTGCAGTCCGCGCGGAAGAAGACGGCAAGGTGACGGATTTCCGGGTTCTGAATGGTGATCTTGCGCCTCATTATACCGGAAACTATTTTTATGAGCAGGGACATTTCGGCTTCGGATATGGTCCGGCGATGGAGACACTTTGCAATCTGCCTCATTTCCGGGATCATACCTTTGAAGGAACGTACCCTACATGCCGATTGCATTTCGACAAGGAAAAATTCCCGGCGAAATGCAGTCTGACGGCATGGAGTGTACTCATTCCGGGGGAAAGTCAGCCATCCTCTCTGCCCGCAGCATTTTTTGAAGTGGAGCTGGTAAATAATACGAACCGCACCATTACCTATACAGCAATCGGAGTGCTGGGCAATCCGTGGAGCAAGAAAAATCTGAACAGCTATAATCAGGTCAACAAAAATGCGCTGACCTGTTTTGCCGGTGACGGATCGGGTGATATTACATTGACAATCAACGCACCGGAAAGTACAATTTCTCATCAGACTTATCTTTACCGGGGTGGATGGCGGGATCAATTGGAAACGTATCACCGTGACATACTTTCCGGCGGGGATTTCAAGGATCGCCAATACAGCAGCAAGGAAACATTGCAGCTGGATAACGGCTTGCTTGCCGCCCGGTTCACACTCAAACCGGGGGAACAGAAAGTCACTCGCTTTGTCATCACCTGGAGTATCCCTGTCCGCACGATGGAAGAATATAACGGCAGAAAGGAACTTGCCGCAGAACAGAATGTAAACTGGACCTGGAAGAATTTCTATGCGGCCTGCTGGAAAGACTCCATGGAATCCGCAAATTACGCAATGACGCGTTATGATGAGTTGCGCAATAAAACATTCTGCTTCCGGGATGCCCTGTTCTCCGGCACGCTTCCGGATGTAGTGAAAGAAGCCGCAGCAAGCAATCTCGCCGTCTTGAAAAGTCCCACCTGTCTGCGGTTGGAAGACGGAACTTTTTATTCCTGGGAAGGGGTCGCGACGATTTACGGATCCTGCGAAGGCTCCTGCACCCATGTGTTGAATTACGCTCAGGCATTGGCATTTCTCTTCCCTGACTTGGAGCAATCCATGCGGGAAAGTCATCTGAAATACAGTGTCAACAAACATGGTGCAAGCTGTTTCCGTCTGCTTTTGCCTTTAGGAATCCGCCCCGCAGAAAACGGCTTCCGCCCCTGCGCAGACGGTCAGTTCGGCGATGTGATGAAGATTTACCGCGACTGGAAAATCAGCGGTGATGATGCCTTTATCAAACAATATTGGCACACCATCCGGAAAACCATTGAATATGCGTGGAGCGAACACAATCCGGATCGTTGGGACCCCACAGAATCCGGCGTTCTTACCGGCAGACAGCATCACACTCTGGATATGGAATTATTCGGTGCCAACAGCTGGCTGACGGGACATTATCTGGGCGGACTTCTTGCCGCTGCGGAACTGGCGGATTTTATGGGAGATAAAACCTTTGCGGAAAAGTGTCGTACGATCTTCAAAAAAGGTGCGGCATTTGTCAACCGCGAACTGTTCAACGGGGAATATTTCACGCAGAAAATTGATTTGGAAGATTTTGAAACAATCAAACAATTTCAGGCGGAATATTACTGGAGCGAGGAACACGGAGAAATCAAATATCAAATTGCTGGCGGCTGCGGAATCGATGCCGTCCTTGCGCAGAATTATGCCGATCTTTACGGTCTGAAAAAGATCTTTGATGACAAAAAATACAAAAAAACGCTGCTCTCCATTTTCAAATATAATTTCAAACGGTCCATGCGGGATTTCACCAATCTCTGGCGCGTGTACAGTCTCAATGATGAAGCAGGAACGATCATCTGTTCCTGGCCTCACGGCAGAAAACCGGCGATTCCGCTGACTTATAACACGGAAACCATGACCGGGTTCGAATGGGCATTTGCATCCGCTCTGGCATCACGGGGACTCACAGGAAAAGCCTTGACAGTTGCGAAAGCGATCCGGGATCGATTTGACGGCGTAAAACGGAATCCGTACAACGAATTTGAATGTGGCAGCCACTATGCCCGCAGTCTGGCATCCTACGGCCTGCTTCTTGCATTAAGCGGCTTTGAATATGACCGCAATGCAGGAATGTTGGGCTTTGCGCCGAAACTGCCGGGCGCGTTTCAAACATTCTGGTCTCTGGGAGAAATCTGGGGGACATTTTATCAGGATGAAAAACGCGCAGTTATCACGCTGCTGCACGGCTCGTTTGAGTTGAAAGAATTAAAAATCAAAGGTAAATTTGATGCGGCACAGCTGCCCGTTCATCTCAATGCCGGAGATTCGTTGGAAATCCCCCTGCAATAACATAGGAATAAAGTCACGATGAAACAGAAACTCGATCAATACTTTTATGAAGCTCTGGACTGTAATGCCATGCCTGCGGAATACGGAATTGCACTTAACGCAAATCAGAAAGAAGCGGCATTGAAAATCGCAATTCAATATTTCCGTAACCGGAAAGCCTCCGATTATTGGAAAGATTTGCAGACGCGGCAATATAACAAAACCGTTGCAGATAACGCAGCAGCGGGAAACGTTACCGTGGTCAATATTCCCTATCAATTCCCGGATGGCAAGATCGACTTTCTTTATAATCCCACGCTGACGACTGACGCATGTAATCCGGAATGGCAATGGCAGCTTAACCGGATGTATTTCTGGACCGACATGGCATTGGCATATTTCCATTCCGGCGACGAAACATATGCAAAAGCCTTTGCCCAGCAAGTTTATAACTGGATTATCAATCTCCCCTGCCCGACAGAAAACTGGAATGCCCGCGGCAGTGCCTGGCGTACGATCGAAACCGGGTTGCGTCTGATGGGCAGCTGGCAGATCACGTTTGAAATTTTCCGCAAATCGCCCTCGGTATCGGATGAAACGCTGGCATTGATGCTGGCATCCATGTGCGAACAGGCGCATCACGCAATGGAGCACTGTACGACCTGCAACTGGCTGATGATGGAGCTTAACGGAGCGTACACATTCGCCGTACTTTTCCCGGAATTCAAAGTTTCTCCCGATGTCCGCAAGCGTGCGGCACAGCAGCTCAGCGCAGAATTGAAAAAACAATTGCTGCCCGATGGATGGCAAAATGAATTATCGCCGGATTATCATTATGTAGTCTACAGTTGTGCTGCCATGATGGTCAAGAACGCAAAAATCGGCGGATTCCTGGATGAACTGCCCGCCGACTTCATGGCAACTCTGGAACGGGCGGCAGAGGCCTGGCTGCGGCAGATGACTCCCGGCTTTACCCAGCCTTGCACCAATGACTGTTACTCCATGAATTCAGCCTTACTTCTGCAGGATGCATGTACCTTATATCCGCACCGCAAAGATTTCCTCTGGGGTGCAACAAAAGGCAAAGAAGGGAATCCGCCCGAAGGCAAAACCGCATCTCACTTTTTCCCCTGGGCAGGGTTTGCCGTCATGCGCTCCGGGTGGGATAACGATGCAACCTATCTCTGTTTTGATACCGGTCCTCTGGGCGCAGCACATGCCCATTTTGATAAACTCAATATCAACATTTTCAAAGGCGGCGAAGAACTGCTTTTTGATGATGGCGGCGGACAATATGAAGACTCCCCCTATCGCCGTTACGGCATATCCGGGCGGGATCACAACACGATTCTGGTGGATGATATGCCCCAGTGGCGGGAAGGTCCCAAAATCGTTGAAAAAGAAATTGATGCAAATTTTATCACCAACGAAAAATTTGATTATGCCTGCGGTGTTTATGACGATACATTCGGCGATGACTTTCTGAAACCGGCATCCCATAAACGGGAAGTTCTTTTTGTCAAACCGGACTTTTTTGCCGTGGCAGATATGGTAACATCCTGTGACGGAAAAGAGCACGATTACACCATGCTTCTGCACATGGATACCTTGACCGTCAACACATCACAGAACGCGGTTCACGGCGTACTCGACGGCAAATATGATCTGTATGCCCTGCTGCTTGCCGAACCGGAAAGCGTCATCACGAAATCGGCGCAAACGGATCCCGTATCCGGCTGGTATGCAGGACGTAACAACAACAAATTACATCCGGCGACAACGGTCAGAATATCATCGGGCAAAAAGAAAGATTTCCGATTCCTGACCTTGTTCTTCCCGGTGGAGAAAGGGGCACAATTCCCTACCGCAGAACGGCTTTCCGCTTGCCTGTGGAAAATCACGTTCAACGGACAGGAATCGCTTCTTGATCTGGATGATTTGAAGAAAAACCTGTAAAGCGTTATTTTTTCCAGTTATCCGTGCGGAACGGAACCATGGGCAATCCTGCGGCATTGTACATATTCACGCCGTCAGGATAGGAGCGGAAGGCATAGCGGACAGCGACCGGATTTTTGACTTTATCCGAAGCAACAATCACTTGTTCGCCTTTGATTTCCGCATCCGCCCAATGCCAGACTTTATCCGCACCGGCAATGGCAAAATGCGCAGGTTTTGCTTTGACAGGAACGGGTTTGGCAAGACCTGTTTTCTTCGCGGTCATCAAGCCTTTGGCATAGTCAAATGACAGAACAGCTTTGCCGTTTTTGATTTCCATGGATTTGAAAAGGGGACCGCTTACGACCACATCTTTTTTGCCGTAAAGATCACGCAATGCCCAACATGCAAGACGTTCGCCCACATCCAATTTATTTTTCGGGTGAATATCATTCTGCATACCGATATCAATTGTACATGCCATGCCGGTGTTGGGAAGATCCATGGATTTCCGCTGTGCCTCCCGGATCATGGCAAACCCGTCGCCGCCCTGCGGATCATTTGTAGCTTTCTGAAATGCCGCAAGCTGAACGAAATAGAAGGGGAGTTCCTTCTTCCAGGTATCACGCCAGCCTTTTACAAGACGGTGCATACTCTGATAATAATTCATTCCGGCTTTTGCATCGCTGCAGCCCTGATACCAGATTACACCTTTTACAGGGAAACGGGCAAGAGGTGCCACCATAGTATTGTAATAAAGCGCAAGATAACCGGTCTTATGGGGACGTATCGGTAAAGCTGGAAGCGGCAAGCCATCCTGCATTGCCATTTCTGCCGCCTTGAGCCATTCCCTGCGGATCCGGATATTTTCCTCGGCGCGTTTCTTATATTCCGGCGTACCGTGCACATACGGCTTTACTGCACCCCAGGGCTTGTTATCAATCGTAAAAGCGGAAGTTGCGGTAAAGAGCACAATCGGTGTACCGCCTGCATTGTTTTCCAGAATTCCGATGGGCACTCCGGTTTCAAGATGAATCCGGCGGGCAAAATAATATGCCGCAGTACTCCATGTGGAAATGGCTTTCGGTCCGCACACACTCCAATCATATTGAATCTGCACATGATCAAGCGGGTCATCGGAATTGAGCCGTTTGACTTTCACGCGGCGGATCAACGGAAAATTTGCGGATTCTTTCATGTGTTTCCCGCCATCAAGCACTTTGGAACTGAACGGCCATTCCATGTTGGATTGACCGCCGCAAAGCCAGACATCACCTACAAGAATATTGTTCAGCACGACCCGGTTCTTTTTCCCTTTCAAGATCATTTCCTGACCGTTTTTATTCATTTTCAACGGTTCAAAGGTTATCTGCCACTTACCGTATTTATCTGCGGTGACACTTTTTTTCTGCCCGTCAAAAGAAACTTCCACCACTTCACCGGGTTCCGCCGTCCCCCAAACGGGCATAGGACATTCCCGCGGAAGAACCATGTTGGATTGAAAGATGGTTGAGGGCTTCACATCGGCATAAACGGCAGTACAGAACATACCGGCGGCAACAAACACAAACGAACGGAAAAACTTCATAAATTTTATCTCCTGTAAAAATTGCTGTGACAATATAACCCGCAGTATATCACATTGTCAAGTATTTTTTGAAAAAAATTTGACATTTCATAAATTGCGAATTATATTAACAGTTTCAATATATTTTTATAATTTACCCGGAGTAAATACGTTATGAAAAAGTTTTTATTTTCCCTGCTTCTCCTTCTGACAGCAATTACAGGATATCATATTTATGTTGCAGGACTTCCGACAGAGAAAAACATTTCTTCCGACAAAAAGACATCCATACAGCAAGTCTATTCCGCCCAATGGCATCCGCAGAATCTGGAACGTCACTGGGGCAAACACCGGAGCGAATTTCCGGAATATAAAACGGCAGAGGAATACGGCAATGCAGCATTGGAGTTTTTCCGTTCTCCGCCGAAAGGGACCTTGAAAAAGATACGTTCCAACGGTGACCGGTTGTATTATCATCCGCCGACCAATAACTTCGGAGTAACGACTAAGAAGGGAATTCCGAAGACATTTTTCCGTCCGAACCGGGGGATGAATTACTGGAAACGGCAGCAGGGACAGGAAAGAAAATAAGTTTTTTTAAAAATAATAGAAAAAAGACTGGAAATCCGTGCCTCTATCGTGTATATTGTGAGTAATACAAAAAATGTTGCAACAATGAACAAAATAAAGGTACCGTTTTATGAAACAGAAACTGCTTCTTCTTACTGCCGTATTCTTCGGCGTCCTGGCATTCATGTTCACTTTTCAGCAGATCAATGCCGAAAAAAGAAAAATCATGGAAAGCGCAATCAATGTGGATGTGATCCGC
Source organism: Victivallales bacterium (assembly GCA_045639325.1). GTDB lineage: Bacteria > Verrucomicrobiota > Lentisphaeria > Victivallales > UBA1829 > RGIG8244. The sequence continues at coordinate 30,537 of JAZUCU010000029.1, read as the reverse complement.
CTGGTACGGGAATTGACAAGCGGGCAGAAATTGAAAGAAAGCGATATCGCAAAATATACCGTCAAACGTTATGCTGGCAGTGCAGTCAGCCGGGAAATTCCCTGGTCCCAGAAAGACCGTATTCTGGATCTGGCTGTCCGCTCCCGCATTCCTGCCAATACCATTCTGACCTGGAACGATTTTGAAGATAACATCTCTCCCGGTCAGACCGGCATGTCCGCACTGGTCCGCCCCGGCTTCCGTGCCATCTCCATTCCCGTGGATACGGTCTCTTCCGTCACCGGTTTGATCCGCCCCAACAACTTTGTGGACCTGATCGGTACGTTCCGCTTTCCCGATGCAAAAGGGGATGCCGCTCTGGACACCGTCACGCTGACTATTCTGCAGCAGGTAAAAGTGCTTGCCTGCGGACAGGATATGGGTAAAGTCCGTGCGGGAATGGATACCACGGTACGCTCTTATAACACCGTCACTCTGGAATTGACCCCGAAAGAAGTGGAAATGATTATCTTTGCCATGCAGAAAGGGAATCTGACCCTGAGCTTGCGGAATTACGAAGAATCCACAGTCACTGACGATCTGCAGAGTGTCGACTGGTCTTACCTCCAGAAAAACATCAAGCAGTACACAAAAGAACGCGAAGAAAAAATGAAAAAAATCCTCCGCTGAGGTGGCAAGTATGATTCATCTTTCACTCATCATTCCCGATCAGGGCAAAAATGATCTGCCTCTGCCGGATGGACAATACAAAGTCGGTGCGGCGAACGGCACAAATATCCAGCTGCCCTACCCCGGTGTTTCCAAACAGCATTGTATTCTGACCGTCAAAGGCGACACCCTGGAAGTGCAGGATACCAACAGTTCCAATGGCACATTCCTCAACGAACAGCGAGCCGTACCCGGACAGTTCCTTACCGTATTCAAGGGCGATGCAATCCGCATCGGCAACCTGATTTTCGTACGAGAAAATGGACCGGAACGGCCGAAAGCAGTCCAGGAACCGACACCGGTTCAACCTCAGACGCAAGTAAAAGAACCGGCTCCGTTCCCTGCCATCCAACCGGAAAAAAGCAAATCCAACGGGGAAGAAGAAGTGCCGATTCTCAAAATTTCCGGTGTTCCGCAGAAAGCCATGGCATTTGTGCAGGAGATCAAAAAACGCGCCCATGAAGAATTATTGCAGCGTCTCAATCTCAAACGCATGGCCATGAGCGGCAATACGTCGGAAGAAGATCTTTCCAACAAAGCGGCGGCAACAATTCATGAAATTCTTGCGGAACTCAATATTCCGCTTCCCCCGGGTGTGACAATCGAAAAACTGGAAAAAGATTTGTATCACGAAGCCATCGGCCTGGGCCCGCTGGAAGAATTGATCGCCAGAGATGATATTTCCGAAATCATGGTCAATGGTCCGGACAAGGTCTATGTGGAACATAAAGGCGTTCTTTACAAAACCGATACCTGCTTTGCCGATAATCAACAGGTATTGGCGGCAATCGAACGAATTGTCTCGCCGCTGGGACGCCGTATTGACGAAAGTTCCCCCATGGTGGACGCCCGTTTGAAAGACGGCTCCCGTGTGAATGCAATCATCCCGCCTCTGTCACTGGTTGGCCCGACAATTACGATTCGTAAATTCTCCAAGAATCCGCTTCAGGTATCCGACCTGATCCGGTTCGGTTCCATTTCGCAGGAAATTGCCGACTTCTTGGATGTCTGCGTCAAAATCCGGAAAAACATTATCATTTCCGGCGGTACGGGTTCCGGTAAAACCACTCTGCTGAACATCTTGAGCGGATTTCTCCCCAACCGGGAACGTATCGTAACGATTGAAGACGCGGCGGAATTGCAGCTGCGTCAGGAACATGTGGTGCGTCTGGAATCCCGCCCCGCCAACATCGAAGGCAAAGGCGAAATCAATATCCGCGACCTGGTCAAAAACTCCCTGCGTATGCGCCCGGACCGTATCGTCATCGGGGAATGTCGTGGCGGCGAAGCCCTCGACATGCTTCAGGCTATGAATACGGGTCATGACGGATCTCTGACCACGATCCATGCAAATGCACCCCGTGATGCACTTTCCCGACTGGAAACGCTGGTGCTCATGTCCGGATTCGATCTGCCGTTGCGAGCGATCCGGGAACAGATTGCTTCTGCTATTGCCATTATCGTACAGATCAATCGTGAAAAAGACGGTTCCCGTAAAGTGACATACGTCAGTGAGATCACCAAGATGGAAGGTGACATTATCACGATGCAGGATATTTTTGTCTATCATCAGGATGGCTGGACACCGGATGGTAAGATGGTCGGGCGTTATCTGCCGACGGGGAACGTTCCCACCTTTATGGATGAAATCAAACGCGCCGGTATACCGCTTGACATTTCCATCTTCAACCCGCCGCGGGAACCGAAAGGAGAATACTGACCATGCTGGAATTTATTCAATCCAATCTGTTTCTGCTTGCCTGCGTCAGTGCCGGTTTGTGCGTAACGTTTGCGACCTACGTTATTATTGACTTTGTGGGCTTTACCTCTGCGCGATACAAACAGAAATATCTGCAGGAAACGGCGATTGTAATGGATGACGTTCTTCTGCAGCTTCCTCCGGGCAGAATCCTTGACTTGAGTTTTGCGCTTGCGGCACTGTTCGCCTTCCTGACAGTCGGCTTGATTTTCCTGGCATCGGGTCAACAGCCATCCATCACAAAAATGGTTGCAGGCGGATTGATTGCAGCTGCCCTGACCTTCCCCCTGCCCCGTGTATATCTGCGTTATCTGGCCAATGTTCGCCTGAAAAAATTCAATGAACAGTTGGAAGATGCCCTTCTTGCCATGAGCAGTTCCCTGAAAGCGGGATTCAGTATCACACAGGCATTCGATGCCGTGGTCAAAGAAAACCGCAGTCCGATTTCCTACGATTTCACGCTGTTGACGCAGGAACTCCGGCTCGGCGTTTCTTTTGATGAAGCATTGCTCAATATGAGTAACCGGGTACGCAGTTCGGACTTTGAACTGGTGGCAATTGCCATTATCACAGCCAGACAGACCGGGGGGGAATTGACCTCCATTCTGGAACGTCTCGCCGGGGTCATCCGGGAACGTGTCCGCATTATGCAGAAAGTGGATTCTCTGACTGCGATGGGCCGTATGCAGGCATGGATCATCGGCGCAATGCCCTTCTTCCTGTTTTTTGCAATGATGTACATTTCGCCGGACATGATGGATTCGTTTTTCTCACAGCCGATGGGAATTTTGATTATGATAGCAGTACTGGTGCTGGACATCAGCGGATTCTTTGTTATCCGTAAAATCACCAAGATCGATATTTAAGGAGACTGTTTCATGAATAATTTATTTCAATTTCTGGCATGCATCAGTGCGTGTATTGCAACCATCGCAATCGTTCTGATCGGCGCAGACCTGTTCTCCTCCATCCGTACAGAAAAAGAAGAAAAAACGCAAACGGATGATGTTAAAAAGAATATCCCGATTCTTTTCCGGATTTTTCTGCCGCTTGCCCCCAATGCATACCCGCTTGTCCGTTCCGACCTGTTCCGCACACAGTTGGATCAGACGGAGGAACAATTGCTTATGGCGGGGTACGATCAGACGTTATCCGCAGAACGTTTTCTTGGTTTGCGCATCGTGCTTGCGTTTTTCGGTGTGGCATTTACGGTTCTGCTCTTTCTTGCAAAACAACCGGCTGGCGCTTTGCTGGCGATTCTACTTTTCCTTGTTTATCCATCCATCTGGCTCAAGGGAATCATCCGGAAACGGCATCTTGCCATTCTCAAAGCCTTGCCGAACCTGCTTGACCTGCTCACACTTTCCGTTGAAGCCGGGAAAGATTTTCTTACTGCATTGCGTGAAATCAACGGCAGACGCAAAACCGATGCGTTGACAGAAGAATTGACCCGTACCCTGCATGAAATCCAGCTGGGCAAACCGCGTCAGACAGCCATGCGTGATTTGGGAAAACGGGTAAGACAGGGCGAATTAACCAGCGTAGTCAATGCCATTGTTCAGGCGGATGAACTGGGGGTCAGTATCGGTCAACTGCTTCGGATTCAAGGAGAACAATTACGTGCAAAACGTTTTTCCAGAGCAGAAAAACTGGCAAATGAAACACCGGTTAAGATTCTGTTTCCGGTTATCGTATTCATCTTCCCCTCGGTCTTTCTGATTCTGATGGGCCCGATTCTCATGCAGGCAATGAACACTGTACTCAAAGGGTAAAATATCGCGATGATTATCAATCTGACAAAGAAAAACATTCTTGCGGAAAATCCGTGGACGGCCCTTTCGTTTGCCGTCCGGGCAAGAGGTATGATCGGCAGAAAATTCGATTCATTCGATGCCATGGTCTTCCCCCGCTGCCCGGCAGTGCATACATTCTTTATGTCCATGCCCATTGATATTGTTTTTCTTTCCAGTGACAACAGAATCATGGCATTATATCACGACGTCAAACCGTGGAAAGCCTGCATCCGCTGCGCCGGAGCATTTCAGACGCTGGAATTACCGGCGGGAACGTTGCGGCGGACCGGGGCAGAATGTAACGATTTATTAGAGCTCAATGATATTCAAGAAGTAATACAACATACCAATGGGCAGGCCACAGGGTCCGCCCGGACGGGAGAACAGCAATCATGATATTACAATTTCTAAACGGAGATAAATCCGGCGAAAAACGAGAAGTCATGCCCCCCGGACTCGGGATCGGCAGAGAAACCGACAATGATATTCAGCTGCTGATTGGCGGAGTTTCCAGATATCACGCAAAACTGGAATACAAAAACGAAAAATGGTTCGTCCGCGATCTGGGCAGCACCAACGGCACAAAACTCAACGGCTCCATGATTATGGAACCGGCACAGCTGAATAATGGAGATGTGATCGCAATCGGCGAACAGATGTTCCGGATTGATGGAATTACCCCGCAAGTAAAAAAAGAAGAAACTGCCGCCCCGACTTTCGTTTTCCGCCCGCCCACGCAACCGGAACAGGAACAGATTACGCAGGTTACTCAGATTACGGAAACACCGAAAAAGGAAGTGGTGAAAGAAGAAAGCAAAGAAGAACCCACCGCAGATTTCTCAAAATTAGCAGGTGGAACTTCCATCTTCGGTAAAAAGAAGAAAAAATCAGATGATTCGTCTTCACAGGAAATGACGGCAAATCAGAAACGTCGTGTGCTTTCCACCAACGTGCTGTTCTACATTCTTGTGGTTATGATTGGCATTTTCTGCGTGGCATTGTTCTGGAAGATGCAATCTGCCAACACATCCGGCAACCGGACCGGGGAGAATGTGGCAAACGTCATCATCAAAAATCCGTTCACTCTTTATTACGAAAAATTTACAATAACCAAGCAGAATTCCGTTTTCAAATTCAAACTGTTGCTGGAAAACAACAAAATCAAGTTCTCCCTTGATGATTTGCAGAGCGGACGCATCTATGCTCCCGTCATCAATGAAAAACTTCACGATGCCGCCATCGAAAAGTTGAAAAAAGCCATTGATGATACAAACTTTATGACATCAAAACAGCAGGAACAAATTGAGTTTGCAGATGACAACAATCGCAATTATGTCCGCCTGGTTGTAGGGTACGACGATAAGTTCAACGATATAACGATTCGCGACATTCCCCTTGCCAGCTTCACAAAAGTGGAAAATGCAATCATTGCGTTTCTGCAGGAAGAAATCGGACTTGACCCCTCCATGGCAGAATCAAAGGAAGTCCTCCTCAAACAGGCAAAACATTCATTTGATCTTGCGGAAAATCAGTTCAACAGCTACAAAAATCAGCCCGGCAATCTCTGGCGTTCCATTGAAAATTACCGTATCGCGATGAAACGGTACGAAGTCTTTGCGGATAAACCGCCGGAATGGCAGATTGCCCGTGATCGTTTCATCAAGGCCCAGGAACTTCTGGAAAAAATCCGGAAAGACGGGTTGATTACGGTGAACCTTCTGTATCAGCAGAGAGAGTATCGCAAAGCGGTCGAAGAATGCTCCAGATTGATGGATTTCTTCCCGGATACCTCCACCGTTTATGAAAATATCAGAAAGACCAAGCTCCAAATCGAAAAAATTATAGCAGGAAATAAAAAATGAAAAAGTTGATCCGCTTTCTCCTTTTATTTACGTCGGTTGCGCTTTTCACTGCCGCTTGTGACTCCGCAAATGGGAAGAATCTCACGAACAAATCACAGAAGAGAGGTAAAATGACATTCCAGTCGGAACCTTCCGGCGCTCAGATTACCATTCAAGGCAAAATGATCGGCGTGACACCCAGGGAAACCAACCCGGTCCGCACCGGCATGTATGTCGTTAAATTCGAAAAACCCGGATTCCACACCGAATGGAGACCGGTTACTGTCGAAGCAGGTAAAAATATTATTACCGAAGTAAAATTGCGCCCGATTACATCCGTTGCGATGATCACCAGTACCCCACGCGGCGCACAGGTGCTCAAGAACGGAAAAGTCGTCGGTATCACCCCCTGTCTTCTCACCGGGCTTTCCGTCGGATTGCACAAAGTCCGGCTCCAGCACACCGGAACCGTCCCGCAGGAAATCTCCTGGGAAGTCAATTCCGACCGTCCGTTTATGAAGCATGTCACAATGCTTGCCAATACCGGGACATTGAAAATCACTTCCGAGCCCCGTGATGCAAAAATCTATATTGACGGAGAAGAAAAAGGGTTGACTCCTTTTGATGAAAAAATCGAACAGGGCGATCATGAAATCAAAGTCACAAAAAACGGATATGAAATTTATATTAAAAATATTACGCTGAAACGCAATGGTATGGAATCTGTTCACGCCCTGCTGAAAATGCAGCCGATTCAACTGGTTATCACATCCAACCCCGAAGGTGCAATGGTCAAGGTCAATGGAAAAGATTACGGCTTGACTCCTTACACATTCCAGACAAGAGAGCCCGGAAAATATACCGTTCAGATCACAAAAGATAATTTCGGCATGGAAGAACGTCAGGTTACACTGGAACCCGGCAATCCTTATAAAATGGATTTTATTCTTTCCAGCAAAATGGGATCCCTTGAATTTATCACGGAACCTGCCCGCGCAGAAGTTTACATCGATGGCAAAAAAATCGGTAAGACAGAACCGGATCCCAACAACCCGAATTATTCAAAGATCTTCCGCGTGAATGATCTGCTGCAGGGGATTCATACTCTCGAAATCGTACACAGACGCGGCACTCCGCCCAGCCTGAAACGGAAAATCAAAATCACACAGCAGGAAGTCACACGCCTCAGCAAGCCCCTGTCCCTCTGGGTTCCCAACGTGATCCTGGTACATAAACGCGGATGGCGCATGACCGGGCGCGTAAGGGATTTGAAACAGGATCCCATCATTCTGGAAACAAAACGCGGTATTTCCAGCGGATATTCCAAGGCGGATATCGAAAGTATTGAACTGATTAGAGATGCGGAGGATTGACAGAAATGACACTCTTTTCTGCCACACTTTTAATTTTTGCCGCAGTGATGACCACTGCTGGTTGTGCCGCTCTTATCTTCTGCCGGAATGAACGGTTTCTGCCGATTCTGGAAAAACTTCCCAGAGAAAAGAAAGCCGGTGCTGTTTTAGGTGCCTGTGTCGTTTTCTGGTGCATTCCCAATCTGCGCCCGATTCTCGATCCCGGCTCATTCCTGCAGCCGCTTCTGATCCCCCTGGCGGTGGTGGCTATCGTCCTCGCTGTCATGTATCTGGATTATCTTTTCGCAAGAGCGTTTGCCGGATTCCTGATTCTGCTTGCCCATTATTTCCTGAAAGAAGGACATGGAGCCAACTTATTCCCGTGGACAGCAATCCTTGCCGCTTTGTTGATGATTATGGGAATTGCAGGGATTTTTGTCAGTGCAAAACCCTATTATCTCCGGGATTACTTCCGGTATCTGTGCAGAAATAAGGCAATCCGCATCCTTTCTGCGCTGTACTTTATTCTGACCGGGCTCTCCGCTTTACTTGTTTTTGTTCTTACATTTATGAAATGAATCTGCCATGAAAGAAAAATTTGATATCAATGCTTTCCCCGCACCCGATGCGGAAGAACTCGATTTTATACGCCAGTGCCTCCCCGAAGAGGAAGGCCTCGACCTTTTTCTGGAACGCTGTACCACTTACGGCAAGTTCCTTTACACCACAAACGAAACCATGAATCTGACACGCATCCCGCCCTCCGATTTCTGGTCAAAGCACGTTTGCGATGCGGTATCCATTCTCCGCGAATTACCCGATCTCTGCGGCGGTGGAGCGTTGTGTGACCTGGGATGCGGCGCTGGAATCCCCTCCGTCATCCTTGCAGCCGCAGTGGATGATCTGGAAATCACCGCCATGGATTCCACACGGAAAAAAGTCGATTTCGTTCAGCAGGCGGCAGAAAAATGCGGATTGCAGAATCTGCATACCGTCCACGGCAGAGCCAACGAACTGGCACGGAAAGATCCCTATTATCAGGGATTCGATTTCGTCACCGCGCGCGCCGTTGCGGATGCCCTGACATTGATTACAGAAAGTACCAATCTGCTGGTCCCCAAAGAAGGCCGCCTGTTGATTTACCGTACAGAATCCCAGGCGGAACCGGAACGGGAACTCCTGCGCAAAAAGCGGGCGAAATTCTATACAACCGAAGAATTCACCCTGCCTCATGATGCCGGCAGCCGGATGTTCATGGTTCTGGAAGACCTGAAGCTGAAGCAAGGGAAATAATTCCGGGGGATAAAAAAAGGGGAAAACTGTTTTTTCGTTTTTATTATTTTATTTTCAATGCAGTTACAATAAAACTAATATTTTCCATCAAAAAAGTTTCTGATTTTTATACTTTAACATAACTACATAAATTTTATAGACTTGTAAAGAATATTAAAACATTACAAAATACAAATTTATTATATTACTATTTTATATTAAGCAAGTTATCAAAAAGATAAAAACTTTTAAATACCAAGTTGCAAAAAATCAAAACTGTGCTATATTAATAGGCGAAATAAGCGGGAATGGAAAACATTTCTGCTGCCGGTTTTCTTGTTATAACAATCAAAATAAACAACTTTTACAGGATGTAACGAATGGCAACGATTGCAGAAATGAATCTCGCGCGCCTGGCAAGAACGTCTTTGCTCAAGGAGTTTGTGAGAAATCATAACGGTGAATGGAACCACAGAGATTGGCTCGAATTCTGTGCTTTTCTGGAAGAAACCGGTTACACACCCATCGACTTAGATCAAGTCGGGCTTCTTCTTGAAAAGGAAAAAGCTGTTTACTTTCAATACCCTCATTGATATTGACTTATGACAGAAAATGTAAATTCTGAAGCTGGATGGCTTGCCATTGTTGCAACGCCCATCGGTAATCTTGACGATATGACATTGCGTGGTCTTCAGACCCTCAAGGATGCAGATGTTATCCTTGCGGAAGATACACGCCGTACCCGTATTCTTCTGGATCATTTCCAAATCAAAAAGAAATTGGAATCGTACCATATTTTCAATGAACATGGCAAGACGCCGGATCTGATCCGTCGCGTTCAGGCGGGCGAAAAACTGGCTCTGGTCAGCGATGCCGGAACACCTTGCATTGCCGACCCCGGATTTCTTCTGATCCGTGCCGCAGTAGAAGCCGGAATCGAACCGCGTATCATCCCCGGCGTATCGGCATTGACTTTCTCTGTCTCCGGTTCCGCCCTGCCCTCCGACCGTTTTGCATTTTACGGTTTTCTCCCGGTGAAAAGCGGCAGACGCGGTGCAGCACTTGACCGCATTGCGCAGGAAGACAAGACCTGCGTGATTTTTGAATCTCCATTCCGTGTGGAAAAATTGATAAAAGAGATTGTGGAACATATCGGCGCAGAAACCCGTGTCGCACTCGTTCGGGAAGCAACGAAAGTTCACGAACAGATTCTGCGCGGTACTGCCGCTGAACTGGTAAACCGCCTCGCCGGAATGAATTTGAAAGGCGAATGTGTGGTGGTTCTGCGGAAGGATGATGAATCCTCCTCCGGCGATGATGGAGACGAAGAAGAATGATCGTCAAATGCCCGGATTGCGGACAGGAACTTACTGACACGACATTGCTTTGCCCCATGTGCGGATGTCACATTATCGGCAAGAAAGAAACAGAGCGCCAGATCACGTTGGGAGATAAAACTTTACAACTGATTTATTCCATCTTTGCGGGCAGTTATTCGCCGTACCGTTTATTCTTTCATTTCAAAGGCGGCTTGAACCGGCTTCAATTTTTTATTTCTCTGATTTACCTGTTTCTGATTTTTTATTTGTGCCATACGATCCGCCGGAAATGTCAACTGGAAATTCCGGTGAAAGGATATTATATCGGCGTCATAACATCTTTAGTACTTCTGGATTTGAGTGTGTTATGGAAACGTCTTTATGCGGTTGACTGGAAACGGAAGTTTGCTTTTCCCATTATTCTCTTGCTTCTCATTGCAGTTGCGACAAGAATTGAACTTGTATCAGAAATCTCTCTTTTAATCTTTCTGATTCTCCACGCCGTTTTGTTTGCGACTCCGGAACTGCCGGAAAAATAAAATTTTACGTTTTTTTTATTTTTTTATTTGCATTTTGTTGTTTTGATGGTAAATTAATTGTCATTATGAAAACTTACAGAACAAACATTATACAATTTTTTGGTTGGTGGCGTTGGCGGTAATTTTCCGTCGGACGTATTTGTGTATACATATTCGGCGGGTCAGAAAAAACTGATTCGCCTTTTTTTGTAAATCAAAACCCTGTCCGACAAGTCAACGGACAGGGTTTTTCTTTTGAACTGTAAAAAAGTAATAAAACATAAAATATAAGGAGAACTGAAAATGAACAAAGAAATGCCGTACAAGATTTTCTTGAGCGAAGATGAAATGCCCAAGGCATGGTACAACGTGCGCGCCGATATGAAAACAAAACCGGCTCCGCTGCTGAATCCGGCAACGATGAAGCCTGTCACGTTCGAAGATCTGCGCGGCGTCTTCTGCGACGAGATCGCACGTCAGGAACTCAACGAAACCGATGCATACATTCCCATTCCGGAAGAAATCCGCAACTTCTACAAGATGTATCGTCCCTCTCCTCTCATTCATGCAGAATTTCTGGAAAAAGAACTGGGTACTCCCGCAAAGATCTTTTACAAGTTCGAAGGCGGCAATACATCCGGCAGTCATAAACTCAACTCCGCTATTGCTCAGGCATTCTATGCAAAACAGCAGGGGTTGACCGGTGTTGTCACAGAAACGGGTGCCGGTCAGTGGGGTACTGCTCTCTCCATGGCTAGTGCTTATTTCAAACTGGCATGTCACGTTTACATGGTCAAAGTTTCTTATGAACAGAAACCCTTCCGCCGGGAAGTCATGCGCACATACGGTGCAAACGTAACGCCCTCCCCCTCCACATTGACCGAAGCCGGACGTAAGATCCTGGAAGCCTTCCCCGGCACAAGCGGCAGTTTGGGCTGTGCGATTTCCGAAGCTGTGGAAGAAGTCATGAAGAATCCGGAAAACCGTTATCTGCCCGGTTCCGTTCTCTCCCACGTTCTGCTGCATCAGAGTATCATCGGTCTGGAAACCAAGACTGCGTTGGAAAAATACGGTGTAAAGCCGGATATCATTATCGGTTGTGCGGGCGGCGGCTCCAACCTGGGCGGTCTGCTCTCTCCCTTTGTGGGTGAAATGATCCGCGGCGAAAATCAGTATCGTCTGATTGCCGTCGAACCCTCCTCCTGCCCCAGTTTGACAAGAGGTAAATTCGCATACGACTATTGCGACACCGGTAAAATCTGCCCGCTCCAGAAGATGTACACTCTCGGCGCGGAATTCATTCCCTCCTCCAGCCATGCAGGCGGATTGCGTTATCACGGTATGAGCGGTATTCTCTCCCAGCTGTATCATGACGGCTACATGGAAGCGACCTCTGTCACACAGACTGAAGTCTTTGAAGCTGCCGTACGTTTTGCCCGTTGCGAAGGTACATTGCCCGCACCGGAAAGCAGTCATGCAATCTGTGTTGCCATCAAGGAAGCATTGCGGTGCAAAGAAACCGGCGAAGCAAAGAATATCGTGATCGGTCTGACCGGTACCGGATATTTCGATATGTACGCCTATCAGAAACATAACGACGGCGTCATGGCGGACTACATCCCGACGGAAGAAGAACTGGAACAGAGCTTTGCCCGTCTTCCCAAAATTGACTGATTGAAAAACTAATCAGGATTGATTTTTACGCCCTGCCCGATCAAACGGCGCAGGGCTTTTTTTTACCCCAGAAATTTCTGCAGGAGCAGAGTAATCATAAATCCGGCAACAAGGGAGAATGTGGCAAGTTTTTCATGGCCATGTGCATGAGTTTCCGGAATCATTTCATCACCTACGACGTAAAGCATAGCACCACCGGCAGTGGCAAGAATAAAGGGCATGATTGCGGAAGTAATCGAAACAATACCGTATCCAATTACGGTAGATACCATACTGATTACAGCAATCGCCAGAGAAATCAACAAGGTTCTGCGGTAACTGACGCCGATCGTCAAAAGCGGAGCAACAATTACCATTGCTTCCGGAATATTCTGCAGAGAAATACTGCCTGCAACGGTCAGAACATCACCGGCATTTTCCGTGCCGAAACTGACCCCGGCCGCCAAACCTTCCGGAATCTTATGCAGGGCAATTGCGGCAATAAAAAGCAGCACTTTGCCAGTCCCGTGACTCTCCGGATGTTTTTCCTGATCCAATCCGGCAAGACGGTGCAGGTGCGGCGTAACGGCATCGAGAATACTGACAATGAACGCCCCGACAAACACCCCGGCAATGGTCATGGGGAACGCATAGGGGAGATTGAATTCGGAAGCCGGCACGATAAGACCGAGAATCGCGGCGGCAAGCATGATCCCGGCAGCCGTCCCGAGAATGGCATCGTTATATTTATGAGGAATCTTTTTCAGGAGGAACCCGGCAGCGACACCGAGCACAGAAGAAAACCCCATGACGAAAGCCGTGATAAGCAGCATTTTCATAAAATATAAACTCCTTAATTAAATTTCAGCAATTACGTTGATGGCATAAAAGAACGGGACGTAGTACAATTCTTCATAAGGGATACCGTTCAGCATCTCCAGAATCGCGCCTTTGTTTGCATCGATGATTTCCTTATCTTCCGAAATCAGAAGGATCCATGCCGAACTCAAACCGTACATGATACTTTTCCGTTCATTCATCACGGCGGGAGAAGTTTCATTCCAGATCGACCATTGCGGATTGGTGCAAGCCTGCGCTTCTTTGCAGTTTTTCTGTTCAAACCAGACACGGTTCAAAGAATGCCAATCCGGGGAAAATTTGAGTCCGGGGACATAATTTTTCCATGTACTGATTCCGGAAGGAAGTGCCGCCGCTGTGATTTTCAGAGCATGATACAATTTTGCACGCAAGGCAGTATCCTTTACTTGTTTTGCAAGCATACGCAGGATATAGAAGTTATGACTGGCGTACCAACATTCACGCGCACGAATCTTCGGGTATCCGGCAATCAGAGAGGCTTCCCGCTCTTTGATGACGGCTGAAAGATGACGATTTGTCGACTCCATTTCATCCAGCACCATTGCGGCAAGCACAATTGCACAATTGTTGTAAGGAGCTCTACTCTTCATCAAGTTGCCGCGGTCAAAACCTTTTCTTGTCCCCGGAATAGTCCAATTATTTTTCTGCAATGCTTTCACAAGAGCATAACAACGTTTGCGACATTCTTTCCGCTCGGCATCGGTGGCAAGGGAGGATTTGGAATACACCCATAACCCAAGGAGCCACGGGACAACCTGATCGGTGGAGGATGCCGGATAAAAGCAGCCGTCTTTCCCGATTCCGCGCAAGATACAACCCGGCACCGGAGATTTATCCTGAAGAACATAAAGTCCTTTCAACATGATCCTTGCCATTTTTGCAATTTTTTCGGATGGCTGCTTTTCCCACAAATCAACAAGTCCTACAAGCAGAAGTCCGTTGAAGAAACCGCCATTTTCGATCGGCGTATTCCAGGCAAGAGCATTGGGCTGATTTTTTTCACATTCTTCCGGTGTGGGCAGGACAACTTCGCCCTTGAGTCCGGCGTAATCATACAGCACCCATTCCGGGGAAATAAAACGTTTTTCGATCACATCCAGAATACGATTCTGAATTGCGGTTAAATTCCGTGCTTGAGATTCTGTATTACCGGAACAGTTAAAAATAAGAAATGCAAGAAAGCAGAGACTCAACAGTTTTTTCATTTTTCACCCCGCAAATCACATATATCTTGAAAGTTCAGAAATGACATTGATTGCATAAAAGAACGGGACATAGTACAATTCTTCGTAAGGGATACCATTCAGCATTTCCAGAATCGCACCTTTGTGTGCATCGATCAGCGCTTTATCTTCCGACATCAAAAAGATCCATGCGGCACTTAAAGCAGCCATAATCGTTTTGCGTTCATCCAGAACAGCGGGGGAAACATCATTCCAGATTCCCCACTGCGGATTGGTGCAAGCCTGCGCATCCTGACAATTTTTCTGTTCAAACCAGACCCGGTTCAACGGATGCCAATCCGGCGAAAAGGCAAGTCCGGGAGTACGATCTTTCCAGACGGCAATGGATGGCGGCAAGGCTTCCGCCGTGACTTTCAATGCCTGATACAATTTTGCACGCAATGATGCATCGTTCACATAATTTGCAAGCATACGCATGTTGTAAAAATTATGACTGGAATACCAACATTCCCGCGCCTGAATTTCCGGATAGCCGGTGCAAAGATTTTCCTCCCGCTCTTTGAGAAGGTCTGCAAGATGATGATCCGTTGCTTCCATTTCATCCAAAATTATAGAGGGCAGAACAAGAGCACAATGATCATAAGGCTTACGGGCATTGAAAAGATTGCCGCGGTCAAAACCGTCTTTTGTCCCCGGGATAAGCCAATTATTTTTTTGCAATGCCTTCACAAGAGCATAACAGCGTTCGCGACATTCCTTCCGTTCCGCATCGGAGGCAAGAGAAAATTTGGAATACACCCATAAACCAAGGAGCCACGGAACAACCTGATCGATGGAGGATGCCGGATAAAAACAGCCGTCTTTCCCGATTCCGCGCAAGATACAACCCAGCACCGGAGATTTATCCTGAAGGACATAAAGGCCTTTCAGCATTATTCTTGTCATATTCGCCACTTTTTCGGATGGCTGATTTTTCCATGACTCGACAAGCCCCAGCAGCAGAATTCCGTTAAAGAAGCCGCCATTTTCGATCGGCGTATTCCAGGCTAGAGCATTGGGCTGATATTTCTCACATTCTTCCGGTGTGGGCAGAACAACTTCGCCCTTGAGTCCGGCATAATCATACAACACACCATCCGGAGAAATGAAACGTTTTTCGATCACATCCAGAATACGGTTCAGCAATGCGGAAAGTTCATTTGTCATCATGGGACATATCCTTATTTTTTATATCCAATACTGGAATACTATACAACCGGAAATTATTTTTTCCAATGTCAAAAAAAGAAAACAGCAAAATAACTGATAAAATAACTTAAAAATCAATGGGAATACGGGATATTTTTAAAAACCTTTTTTCCGGGCTTGATTTTCTCATCTATTATGGTATAGTACGGAAGAATAACGGAGTATTTTCACCATGGAAAAACAATTAAAACAGGACCAGCAGACCTGGGAATCCCTCAGTGCACCTCAAGTGCTGATGAAAACACGCGTAGGCAGCGTTCTTTCCGAACGGTTCCGCTGTCTCCGGACAAATGCTGAAGGCGATTTTATCTCCTTCCAATTCCCGGATTGGGTGGTTGTCCTGGCGGAAACTCCGGATCATAAATTGTTGATTGTGCGTCAATACCGGCACGGAGCCCATGCGTTTTACTGGGAGATTCCCGGTGGGTGCATTGATGCGGCAGACCCGGATCCGCTGATTGCCGGTCTGCGTGAGCTGAAAGAGGAAACCGGATATGAAGGCGAAGATGCCGTCATTCTCGGAAGCGTCTGCCCGAATCCGGCGTTACAGTCCAACCGGTGTTATACGGTTTATGTCCGCAATGTCCGCAAGACTTGTGAGCCGCAATTGGAAGCAACGGAATCGCTGGAATGCAGCACGATGACACTGGATGAAATTCTGGCGTTGATACGTGACGGCAGTTTTGATCATGGTATTATGATGGATTCAATATTGTATTATATGCTTGAGAAGGAGAAAAACAGAAATGAAAAGTGCGTATGAATTGGCGTTGGAACGCAGCGGTGGAGCATTGCGTGAGCTTCCGGAAGAGAAAAAAGCGGAAATCAATGAACTGGATATGATTTGCAAATCGAAAGTTGCAGAAGCGGAAATCACCGCAGAAAATAAACTCAAGACCATGTCGGATCCCGAACAGATCCGGGAATTCAAAGACGCACTCGCCAATGAAATCCGTTCCATCCGTGACCGGTATGAACGGAAAAAAGAAGCCGTGCGCAACCGTCAGGACTGATAAAAAAAGGATCGAACGTCATGGCAGTAGAATTTGTTCATTTGCATGTACATACCGACTACAGTCTTTTGGATGGTGCGTGTGCGATTTCCTGGGCGAAGCTGAAAGATTCCGAAGGAAAATATGACCTTGTAAAAATGGCAAAAATGCATGAAATGAAAGCGGTTGCCATCACGGACCACGGGGTCATGGGCGGCTGTCTGGAATTTCATAATTCCATGAAGAAGGAAGGGATCAAACCGATCATCGGGTGTGAAACTTATATTGCACCGAACAGCCGTTTTGAAAAAAGCAGTGAAATTCCTCATTGTAAAGGATTTCACTTGATCCTTCTCGCAAAGAATCAGGTTGGATACCATAATCTCTGTCATCTGATTTCCGAAGCGCACACCAACGGTTTTTATTACAAGCCCCGTATTGACAAAGAATTTCTCGCCGCACATGCCGAAGGTTTGATCGGGATGAGTGCATGTCTTCAGGGTGAAATCGACGTCGCCGCGCTCAATAGCGGGCACGATGCTGCGAAAAAGGTTCTCGGCGAATATCTGGATATTTTCGGAAAAGATAATTTCTACCTGGAAGTCATGGACCACGGCATCGAAGAACAGAAAAGAGTCAACCGGGAATTGATCGCATTATCCAAAGAGTGTAACGTCCCCCTGGTTGCAACCAATGACGTTCACTACTTGCGCCGGGAAGACAGTATTCCTCATGAAATCATGCTTTGCATTCAAACACGTACGACCATGGAAGATCCCCGGCGCATGCGTATGGAGGGAGACCAGTTCTATTTCAAGAGCGGGGAAGAAATGATGCAAGTCTGGGGAACGGAAGCCCCGGAAGCCATCAAAAACACATTGGAAGTTGCGGAACGTTGTGACGTTACAATCGGTTACGAAAACCATTATCCGGAATATCAGACACCGGAAAGTTTCAATATCACGCTGGATATGGAAGCCATCCGCAAGGAAGCTGCAACCGAAATCGAAGCCGAACATATAGCAGACTTTGAAAAGAAAAAAGAGAAGGACCCGGAAGCCGAATTCAAGCCGTTGGCGGACAACAAACGCGCCGACCTGGAGGAACGCCGTGTGGTTATGAAAAAAGCCGCCGCCTATCTGCGCCATGTCTGTCTCTACGGAACCGGCGAAAAATCCGTCTGCGGATACGTGAAAAAGTATGGTTACGACCCCATGAATCCGCCGGAAGACATGAAGGAAGATGCGGAACGCAATCTGAAACGCATGGATTATGAGCTGAGCGTTATCACAAAAACAAAATATCCCAGTTACTTCCTTTGCGTGTGGGACTTCATCAACTGGGCGAAAGAACATGGGATCCCGGTCGGCCCCGGACGTGGTTCCGGTGCAGGCTCCATCGTGGCATATCTCTCCGGGATCACCAATATCGACCCGATGAAGTACGACCTTCTGTTCGAACGATTCCTGAACCCGGACCGCGTGTCACCCCCTGACTTCGATACGGACTTCTGCGAACGTCACAGACAGGACGTGATCGATTACGTGATTGATAAGTATGGTGTGGACAGCGTTTCCCAGATCGGAACATACGGCACTCTGAAAGCCAAAGCGGTGATCAAAGACGTGGCACGCGCCCTCTCCCGTTCACCCGCCGACGGCAATATGATCACAAAACTGGTCCCCGAAGACCCGAAAATGACTTTGGCAAAAGCCATTAAGGAATCGCCCGAACTGAAAGATTTGATTGACAAGGAAGACTGGGTCAAGAAAATCTTTGATCTCTCCACCCCCATTGAACAGCTGAACCGTCAGATGGGTATCCATGCGTGCGGGGTTATCATCTGTAACCAGCCGTTGGCGAACCTGGTTCCCCTGGGGAGAGGTGCGCATGATGAAATCATCACGCAGTATGTGGCTCCTCTGTGCGAAAGCGTCGGTCTGCTCAAAATGGACTTCCTTGGGCTGCGTACGCTGACCGTGATCCAGGATGCCTGCGACAACGTCCTGCGCAACCGTGGCATCACCCTCGATATGGATGCTGTGCCGCTGGATGACCAGAAAACGTTCGACCTTTTGAATAACGGCGATACGGTTGCGGTGTTCCAGTTGGAATCCGGCGGTATGCAGGAACTCTGCCGTAAATTCGGGGTGGAAAACATCAAACACATTATCGCTCTCGTGGCCATCTACCGTCCCGGTCCCATGCAGTTCATCGACTTGTTCGTCGGCCGTAAAAAAGGTACGATCCCGCTGGAATATGACCACCCGCTGATGGAACAGTTCCTGAAAGAAACCTACGGTATCATGCTGTATCAGGAACAGATCATGCAGGTTGTGCAGATCCTCGCCGGCTTCTCCCTCGGTCAGGCTGACATTCTCCGCCGTGCGATCGGGAAGAAAAAGATCAAGGACATGGAAGCCCAGCACGATAAATTCGTTGCAGGCTGTGCCGCGACCAATAATATCCCCGCAGAACAGGCGGAAAAGATTTGGGAAAACATCAAGAAGTTCGCCGACTACGGGTTCAACAAATCCCACAGTGCGGCGTACGCCATCATGTCCTACCGTACCGCCTACCTCAAGGCGAATTACCGTCCGGAATTCATGGCTGCGGTGCTCACCAGTGAATTGAGCAATGCCTCCAAACTGGCGTTCCTGATCAACGAATGCCGGACCTCCGGAATTCCGATTCTGCCGCCGGACGTGAATACAAGTAAAGTCAACTTCACCGTTGACAAAGATGCAATCCGTTTCGGACTTGGCGCCATCAAAGGCTTCGGACAGGGTGTTTCCGCCTCTATCATCGAAGCGCAGAAAGACGGCCCGTTCAAGAGTGTGGCAGACCTGGTGGAACGTACGGAAGGCATCAACGCCAAAGGTTTGGAAGCATTGATCCGATGCGGTGCGTTGGATTCCACCGGCTTGAAACGTTCTCAGCTTCTGGCGATCATCGAACCTTCCATTGCCAGTGCCAATATCCGCAAACGGGATAAAGCAGTCGGACAGGGCAGTCTTTTTGACATGGTCCCCGACTTTGAAGAAAACTTTGCCAGCGTACCGGTACCGGATATCCCGGAACTGGATCAGAGTGAAATGCTTACGGATGAAAAACTGTTACTCGGATTCTATGTTTCCGGTCACCCGCTTTCCAAATACAAATCGGTGATTGATACATTCTCCACCGCAACGGTTTCTGATGCCGTACAGATGCCCGGTGATGTGGGTATCAAGCTGGGCGGTATGCTTGTCGGCGTGGCAAAGAAGTTTACAAAATCAGAAAATAAACCTTTTGCGATTTTCCAGATGGAAGACTTGACCGGTGTCGTGGAATGTGTCTGCTACAACAAGACTTATGAAAGATGCGGCCAATATCTGGAAGAAGGCGCACTGGTCTTTGTGGAAGCCATTACGAAACGTCAGGAGGAAAACGCCCCCGCCGCTCTTATGGTGGAAAACGTCATTCCGCTTGCCAATACGATGGAATCCCATAGCGAACAATTCCATATCCGCCTGAAAGAGTCAGAAGTCAATATGGAAACGTTCCCGCGGATTGTGGAACTGATCAAGAAGTATCCGGGCAAGGTTCCACTGGTTCTCTGTATCACGACACAGGATGGCAGAGCGGTCTTTGTGGATACCTCCGAACAATATTCCGTAACTGTCACCGCCGGATTGCTGGAAGAACTTTCCATGCTTCTGGGCGAAGGCCATTACAAGATCAAACCGAGCGACAAAGTCCCTGTGGTAAAACCCCGTTTCAACCGCGGCGAATGGGCGCAAAAGGATGGAGATAAAGGAGAAAAGAGTTCATGAGAAAAAGCATCGCATTATCCCTGTTATTATCCTTATGCAGTATCAGTATTGCGGCAGCGGCGGAACAACTCCCCGCCGTCTCCTCCGCCAATATTGTATCGACCATGGAAAAAGGTTTGGATCCCTTCCGCAAACACACGATTCATATTGAACGGCTGGAAGATCCCCTGATTGCCAGCCGCCCCGTGTATGCATGCCACATTGTATTTGTGCGCAAATATCAATACTTGGAAGAGGTTAAGCAAAAGCCGAACGCAAAGAAACCGGTCGGCAAACAGCCCGTTCCTCAGAAGAAACAGGTCAACGCCAGAGAATATGCGGACATCGTAATGATTCCGAAGGATTCCGTTTATAACAAGGATAATGCGCTGAAACTTCATGGCGAAGAAACCGCAGTCAAAGGCCCCCTGGCCTCCGTTGCGTTTCAGAAGTACGGCATCCAATGGCGCAAGGGGGATAACCGGTACAAGCAATACACCCTTTATCTGGGGGAAGATCAGCACAATCATTATTTCGGCAGTGCCAACTTGACAGTTCTGATGTGGTTCCGCAGAACGTTCGGATTGCGCAACGGCTTTCCTGTGACAAAGGTTCTGGCGGAAGCACTTTCGGTCAAAGATGCCGAGAATTTCACACCCCGGTATGCCATTGCAGAACTTGCAAAATACCGCAACACGGCATTGAAAGATCTTCAGGATGCAATCGAAGATGTGCTGGAACTGGATGAACAGCCGTACAGTCAATTCCTCTGCATGCACTTTCTCGATACGCCGGAAGCGGATGCCCTGCTCTGCCGGTATGCCGCCTCATCCAATCCGATTATTCTCACCGCCTTGTTCCGGGCATTTTCGGAAGTCAACAATTACCGTCTTTCCCAGAAACGGATTTATTACCGCATGGTACAAAGCCGAATAGCTCCCCAGGCAGCCATGAAAGCAGCGGAAGCATTGAACATTTCAAAAGAGTTGATCCCGTATTTCCAGGATTATGTGGAAAGACCTTATTCCATGGATGATTATGAAATCGGCGTCCGCTCTATTTTCCGGATTCGTCACGGCAACGTCCCGGTTCCTCATCAGAGTGCAGCATCCCAGTTGCGGGATATGCTTCTGCGCTCCGGCGAAGTGCGGGATTCCATGCGGATTTATAACGTACAGGAAACGCAATATAACCGGGAAGACCGGATGGCAAAGCAGGATGCTGAACGGATCAAGCCTTATGCGGATGTGATTATCAACAATCAGTATAAAGAACTTGGACTTCTTACGGCTTTGGAATTATCAGTTTACACACCGCCTGCAGAGGACGGTTTTTCCAAGACCTATATCCGGCGCGTCCGCAGAACCGGAGCCCAATTGCTGACCAACTTTGATTCCCGGGCTGTCAGAACCATGTTCCGGAACCTGATTACCCATGTCAGAAGCCGGCAGGAATGCGCCATTTTTGAGGAAGCCTATTCCACATACGCGAAAGTATTGAAACAGGCTGATTTGCAATTCAAATATTAATACAGACTTAACGGGGCGCCGCAGCACGGCGCATATCCATTTCATCCTGTTTCCGGCGCAGGGTCTCACGTTTATCACTGAACGTTTTACCTTGCGCCAACCCCAATTCAATTTTGACATACCCACGTTTGAGGTACATCTTCAAGGGGATCAGGGAACAACCGCGTTCCCGGGTGCGGATGGAGAGTTTAAGAATCTCCCGCCGGTGCATCAGCAAACGCCGTGCACGCATGGCTTCGTGATTGAACCGGTTGCCATGACTGTACGGGGAAATATGCAATCCGTAAACAAAAAGCTGACCGTTTTCCACGCGGGCAAAAGATTCCTGAAGCTGAACGGACCCCATTCGGCAGCTTTTCACTTCTGTGCCGTGGAGTTCAAGACCTGCTTCCATTGTTTCCAGAATCTCATAATCATGAAACGCTTTCCGGTTTCTGGCAATTACGGGATCATTTCCTTTGTTTTTATCTTCTGCCATTTACAGTCTCCTTAACGCAGAAACGGTTCTGCTTTTTTCTTGAATTCTTCCTGCAGCGGATAAGTCGCGGCAGTTTCTTCCGCCTGAAACTCTTTCAGCAATTCCATTTGACGCGCTGTCAATGAAACCGGTGTTTCCACAATCAGCTTCACCAACTGATCGCCGCGGACTCCACCTTTCAACGCTGGCATTCCCTTACCGCGCAAACGCAATACCGCACCGTTCTTTGTGCCCGGCTGAATTTTCATCCGCGTCTTGCCGGAAACAGTGGGGACATCAATCACACCACCCAGGGCTGCGACACAAATAGAAATCGGAATATCGCATTGAATATCATTCCCGTTACGCTGAAACACATTATGGGGACGCAGTTTAATCGTTACATACAGATCGCCCGGAGGATTCCCGTTTGATCCGGCTTCCCCTTCCCGCGCAACCCGCAATCGGGAACCATTATCCACGCCAGGGGGGATGTGAATCTGAAGTTCTTTTTCCACACGGACTTTACCCGTTCCATGACAGCTCCGACAGGGATTGGAAATCACCTGTCCGGTACCATGACATGCCGGGCAAGGCGTCATAGACTGGAAAAAGCCGCCCATAGAGGATGGGACCTGACCGCGTCCGCCGCAAGAGGGACAAGTGCTCTTGCTGGATCCCGGCTCGGCACCGGAACCATGACAATGGGAACAGGAATCGGATTTTGCAAGACGTATTTTTTTATCGGCCCCCAGAACAGCATCAATAAAGTCGATTTCAATCTCATAATTGAGGTCAGCCCCTTTCCGGGGAGCCGCCTGTCTGCGACCGCGACCACCGCCGCCGAGGATATCTTCAAACGAGAAACCACCACCGCCGCCGGCATTGCCGAAAATCTGGCTGAACAAGTCACGGGGATCACTGAATCCGCCGAACCCGCCGCCACCGAATCCACCACCGGGACCACCGCCAGCGGATGCGCGTTCAAACATATCGGGACCGAACTGATCGTACTGCGACCGCTTCTTGGGATCGCTCAAGACTTCATACGCCTGAGAAATCTCTTTGAATTTCTCACCGGCAGCCGCATTATCCGGATTTTTATCCGGGTGATACTTCACAGCCAGCTTGCGATAGGCTTTCTTGATTTCATCCGCCGATGCCGTTTTGCTTACGCCTAATATCTGATAATAATCTTTCGCCATAACACGTTCTCCTCAAAAGGAATTCCGTTATGCCTTCTCCGCTTCCGCCTCTTCTTTGGCTGCAGGGCCGGAACTGACGACCACCATTGCAGGTTTCAGAAGACGGTCCCCCATACGGCAGCCGGAACACCACTGGCGGATCACTTTTCCAGCCGGAACGGTATCGGATGCTTCTTCCGCCATTGCTTCATGGAAATTGGGGTCGAAATCCGCACCTTCCGCATTGATCAGGGTCACACCCACATCAGAGAAAGCTTTATCGAATTCAGACTGAATCATGTTCATACCCTGGGTGATGGTAGCAACATTCACGTTGTCGCCCTGGCATGCACGGACAGCCATGGAGAAATGGTCAAAAACCTGGAGGAAAGGCAGCATGGTATCCTGAATTGCCCGGTTGCGCAAAGCTTCCAGTTCCTTGGAAAAACGTTTCCGCTGATTTTCTGTTTCAGCGAGAGCAAGCAGGCGAAGTTTTTCCATATCCGCCAACTTCTTTTCAGTTTCTTCCAATTTTTTGGCAAGATCTTCCACAGAATCCCACTGCAGTTCTTTTTCTTTGTTTTCTTCTTCTGCTGCAGGTGCGGCAGTTGTTTCCGCTGCGGTATCTTTTTCAGCCTCAGTTTCAGGGGTGATAACGGTTTCCTGTTCTTTTTCTTCGTTGTTCATTGTCTGACTTTCTTTCTTGTTTTATATTAATTTTTCTATTTTCGCATCATCAATAAGCAAGTTTCACGCCAACTTGCATTTTCTATAGGGAAGCGGCTTTTTCCGGGACATTATGTCACTCTGTGACTGTGTCTTTTTTCCCGCCACGCTTCGGACTGGTATTCAGGAACCGGCGGAATAATGCCGCCCGCTTTGTCGCCCGGTCTTCCGGCGATAACCTTTCCCCTTCCGTGAACGCCAGATGCGCCGGTAACGAAAGCAGCAGAAGCCGGTTGATATCTCCGGGGCGGACATCCGGGAAAAATCCGTAATCGGAGCCCAACCGGAGAAAGGAAAGCAAATTCAAAGCTTCGGAAGATGATAACTGATAGCAATATCGCAAATTACCATAAGCTCTGGCACAGCAGTCGGAAAGTTTAATGCGGTTGTCACCGGCAAGCAATTCTTCCCGCGCAAGCCGCTCTTCCCGCTCAATGTCAGCCGTTACCGCGAGAAGACGCTGGATAATCTCCTTCTCCGATTCGCCCAACGTGGATTGATTGGAAATCTGATAGAGATTGCCGATGATATCCGTCCCCTCACCATTCAAACCGCGAACAGTGATTCCCATGTTGCTGAAACCATTCTTCAACGGCTTCAATCGGTCAAGAATCCGCAGCGCTGGCAAATGCATCATAACAGAGGCACGAATCCCGGTCCCCAAGTTGCTGGGACAGCTGGTCAGATATCCTTTCCCGGGCAAACAGGCAAAATCCAATTCCTCCTGCAGCTTCGTATCGAATGCAGAGAGTTTGCTCCAGGCTTTCAGCAGGTTGCCATCCGGACGGCAATACTGCATCCGGAAGTGGTCTTCTTCATTGATCATAACCGACATATTGGGGTCGGAAGAAAGCACAAGGAAACGGCCCGGCTCCCGGGTCAGGAATTCCCGGCTGATCAATTTCCGTTCAAACAGCAGGGTGATGGATTCCTCATTCAAAGGCTCCATGGCAATGCGGAGCCAGTTGACGTCTTCAATAATATCCATAGCTTCGAAAAACGCATTGGCAACTTCCCCGCGAACGGATGGCGAAGCATTGAGCGGAAATGGAAATCCATGAAGATTCCGGGCAAGACGAATCCGGCTGCTGATAATGATATCACCACGTTTCGGACGCTGCGGCAACCAGGTAGGCGGACGTTCCATCACCTGTTGGATCAAGGGGTCCGTATACATCATATCCCTATGCCTTTCTCCGCCAGAAGCTGTTCCAGATCAAAAATTTTATCCCGGATCCGGGCAGCAATTTCATATTCTTCCCGCCGGATGGAACCTTGCAAATCTTTCCGCAGCATTTCCAATTCGCGAACCAATGCAAGATCCTGTTCCACCTGTTCGGCAGCATGATCCAGCTTTTCCATGCCGGGCGGCATTTTGCCCTTATGGACGAGTCCACGATGCATGGCAGGCAGACGTTCTTCGATTTCAGATGCAAAGACATTATAACAGCGTTCACACCCCAGACGGCCGGTCTTGCTCCACTTTTCATACGTCCAGGAACAGAACGGGCACACCGTACCATGCTCATGTTCTTTCGAATCATGAGTATGCGCCTCTCCGGCATCCTCCGGACCATTCTTGATCATCCCCATCATATCTTTAATGATGGCTTCCAGATCGGTCCCGTGCAGGAAAGGTTCAAGCATTGCTTTTTTATCCGCGCAGGAAGCACAGAGATGCAGCGTATTTTTCTTACCGCCGACAATCTCCTGAACATGCACGGTTGCAGGGTTTTTCTTGCATATCTGACAAATCATAATTTTACCTCACCCCATACTTTATCATTCTTCGGCGAAAATGCAAGAAAGTTTTGTGTTTTTTTACGCTTTATTTTCTTGACTTCAAATTTTCACAGGGTATATTACACCAAACAGGTTAAAATCAGGAGTTTTCACTATGGATTTTTCAAAGTCTTATGATATCGTGGTCGTCGGTGCCGGAATCGCCGGTGTCGCCGCCGCTGTTCAGGCTGCCAGAGAAGGTAAATCTGTCGCACTCATCGAAAAAACAATTCTCCCCGGCGGACTCGCAACTACCGGGCTCGTTTATGTCTATCTCCCCCTTTGTGACGGCAACGGCAGACAGGTTTCTTTCGGTATCACAGAAGAATTGCTCAAACTCAGTATGCAATACGGTCCCGGCAATGTCCCG
Source organism: Victivallales bacterium (assembly GCA_045639325.1). GTDB lineage: Bacteria > Verrucomicrobiota > Lentisphaeria > Victivallales > UBA1829 > RGIG8244. Next base: position 4,177 of record JAZUCU010000029.1, on the reverse strand, counting down.
GAAAAATGGAGAGAAAATGTAAATGCACGGGAACAAGACCGTTACGAATGTATTTTCTCGCCCGCCGCTTACATTCTGGCGTTGGAAGAATATCTCTCTCAAAACAAGGTGGATGTCTGGTACGATACCCTCGTCTGCAACGCAACGGTCAACGACGACCGCATCACATCCGTCATTGTGGAAAACGAATCCGGCAGAGGCGAAATCACAGCAAAATGCTTTGTCGATGCCTCCGGTACAGCCATCCTCGCCCGCCGCGCAAACATCCCCTGTCACACCGCAACAAACTTCCTCGCCTGGTGGGAGATCATGTACGACGAACGGGTCGAACACAGCCATCTCGGCAAAAATGTCCGCCTCAACATGGGCGGGATTCCCTGGGATGAATCCAAGGCGCCGGAAGGCACATTGTTCCGCGGTATCAGCGGAAAATCAGTAACACAATTCGTCACACGCGGCAGACAGAGAATGTTGGATCAATACAAGAATCAGTATTCCGACACCGTCACAAGAGAAAACTTCTATTCTCTCAAAGTCCCCGCCATGCCCCAGTTCCGCAAAATCTATTCCATCGATGCACGTTACGTTCTCCGCGATAACGAAAACAACAAGCATTTTGACGATTCCGTCGGGCTCGTTTCCGACTGGCGGAAATCCGGCCCCGTTTGGGAAATTCCTTACGATTCACTCATTCCCCTGTCCGGTCCCAAAGGTTATATTGCCGCCGGACGCTGCACCGGTGCCGATGGCGATGCATGGGAAGTGACGCGCGTTATTCCCGTTGCCGGGCTCACCGGTCAGGTTGCGGGGCTTGCCGCTGCCATGGCGGTTGATGCCGGAATCACACCATCCGAACTGGATGCGAAAGACGTTCAGGCAAAACTGCGCACACTCGGTTTCCCGCTTCATCTGCCGGAAATCGGATTGGAGTATGACAAATGACAACACAACTGGAATTGAACCATTACGAAAAACGTCTGTTGGAACTTGCCAAGTCGGACGACACCATTCTCCGTTACCGCAAAAGCATGGTAATCAACAGCATTCTCTATTCTGCACTGTTTGCAGTTGCCGTTTATGTCATTGACTGGAGTCAACGCACCACGACGCTTTATTACCTTATCGCCGGATTTCTGGCAGTCTATTCTCTGCTTTCCGGATTTGCAGTAATCAATTTCCAGCGGGCATTGAACACCTACCGTGCACTCCTCGGCAAGCTGACCGGCGACACCATCACGGAGCAGCCGGAAAGCCAAGCAGGGAAAACCATGGTTATGCTGACCATTTTTTACTGGTGTATCCTACTGGCTGTAATTGTGTTACCCATGACATTCAAGCATTTTTATTTTGCGGGTGCTTTTGCATTTTTCATGCTGCTGTCAGCCGTAATCAAATACCGGTATGCCACGATCCTTTTGGAATACCGTCACCGCTGTGCGGAATGTGCCGACACGGCAAAATAACACCTTCCGGTCTTGCCGGTAAATAAAAAACTCCCGGATCATTCGCCATTTGCAGAAGATCCGGGAGCTTTTTTATCTTTTCCAATCAAAAATCCCAATGATCTGTACGGAACGGAGAAGCCGGTAAACCGGCACGGTTGTACAATGTGTTGATCAATGCATCAGACCAGCCGTAACGGACCGCATAGGGGTTTTGAACACTTTCACAACGGACAAGAATGGAGTCGCCGCAAATTTCCACGGTTGTTGCCGGATAAAAAAGTCGATTTGCTCCGGCAATATAAAAACTCTGGGGAAGTTCTTCGTTGATCGTCATCCCATCCGCATAATCAAAATAAATCCGGATGCCGTTGCCTTCCACTTCCGATCTCCGGTAAAGCGGACCGAAGGGGATAATTGATTTCTGACCATATACGTGATAAAGCGCATTCTCCGCCATCCGTTTTCCAACCGATTTTTTATCATGCGGGTGAATATCCACCAAATTTCCGACGTCGACCGCAGTACACATGGTGACCCGCGGCAATTTCTCGCAAACGTTCCGCTGAACATCCCGGAGGATCGCCCATATGGAAGTATCATCGTATGCAGGAGCCCCCAGGGGAGAATAATTTGCCAATTGCACTTGAATGAATGGGAAATCACCCTGCCCCCAATGATAACGCCAGTCACGGATCATTGTACAAAGTTTATCTTCATACTCCAGAGAATCCGATGCGGAACGGGCATTGCTTTCGCCCTGATACCAGATTACACCGCGGATCCCATAGGGAATCAATGGCCGGACCATACTGTTGAAGAGAATACCGGGAGTATTGGCAAAGCCCGGTCCCGGCAATGCCGCAGGACACAGGCCCCCCAAATCGTATTCGGGGAATGCTTTCCACCATGTACCGGCAAAAAAGATTTTTTCACTTTCTCCATCCGGCTGAATAAAATATTTATCCTTGTCACCGCCCAATGCACCATCGTGCATAAAGGAATAAGCACGGACAGCCAACACATTTCTGCCTTCTTTGACCAATTCAGCAGGAATCTTGTAATGACGAGGGGTATCCCAGAAAGTAACATCGCCTTCTTTGCCCATGCCGCCGACTTTTACACCATTGAAATAAGTGGTATCATGCTTATCGATTCCGCCCAGATTCAACATCAGGTCTTTTCCGCACCAGGAACTGGGGATATTGATTTCTTTCCGCACCCAAAGGGCACCATTGCCGGAAATTCTCTGTGCGATCCAACTGCCGGGAACCGCCATACATGTCCATTTGGAATCATCAAAATCAGGGTCCGCCCAACCATTATCAAAACCTTTGTTGCCGGGGTCATAATATGCTTCGTAGGAAGTAGGTGTTACAGAATATTCCGGCCAGGTGGTTTTAAAGAATACATCATCCGTATCCGGAACCAACGGCGCAGTAGCCGGATTGGAAAGCAAACCGGCACGACTGGTCCAGGATTCCACACGCGTTCCGCCCCATGCCGTTACAATCAAACCAAACGGAACATTCTGATTTTCCTGTACATATCGGGCAAACCAGGCACCGACGGCAGATGCCCACGGTGCAGTTTCCGGACTCATATATTTCCATTCTCCGGAAACAGTATCTTCTTCCAATCCGCTTGCCTCTTTTTTGACGGTAAAGAAACGGATCGCTGCCGGATCGGTAATCGTATCACAATATTCTTTTTTCTGTTCCAGATTCAATGAGACAGCCGGATTTGCTTTTCTCGCAGAGATACTGGTCCAATCGGAAACAAGCAGATATTCCATGTTGGACTGACCGGAGGCGACCCAAACTTCCCCGATCATAACATCTTTAATGGTGACAGTTTCCTGATTTTCAACATCGGTAACCGTCATACTGTAAGGTCCGCCCGCGGGGAGTGGCGGAAGCCGGAATTTAAATGAGCCTGTGGCATTGACTTTTGCGGTAAATTCCATTCCTGCGAATTGGACGTTCAGCCGATGTCCCGGTGTAGCATTTCCCCAGGCGGTGTTCCATTGCCGCTGCTGCAAAACAGCATGATCCTGAAAAAGAGGATGTAATGATATCATAAGGAAACCTCATAGTTAAAAAGTAAAATGATGGAGAAATATAATACCGGAAAGATTAAATGCAAATAAATTTTGTGCGGAACAACTGTTTTTTAAGTAAAAAAGCGGAATTGAAAATGATCTGCACATTCTCCGCTCTTTGACGGACTTTTGACTGTACAACGCATATTTTGCCTCTTCGACGTTTTGTTCCATAAAATCAAATCTTATTTGAGTTTAATATTCTCTGAAGTTTATGCCTTTTCGATTTTAAATACCCTCGGATTTATACAAGAAAAGAACTCAACGTCCGAATAAGCTGAGATGAATCTAGAACTAGTGCCAACGGCACGGCACAGTAAAGCTCCGTCTACATTTCTTTACGCCGTGACAAGCCAGGGTGAAGCGTCAGCGAGAACCCTGGGTTAAGACATCGAACTACATTGCCTAAGACCGGCATTGACGGATATGGCGTTCCGGCACGGAATGGCATATTCGCCAATGCAATGATTTCCCGGGTCCGTCATTGCCACCACGATGTCGCCTGTTTCTTACGAAACGCCGTCAACGCGGTGGCTGTCATTATGCGAGTTCAAAGGACTTATACCCAGGGTTACGCTTCGCTCACCCTGGCTTGTCACGGCGTAATGAAAAGAAGACGGAGCTTTACTGTGCC
>JAZUCU010000028.1:0-39438 GCA_045639325.1 Victivallales bacterium | reverse complement strand
TAAAATCCGATGGCTGATAAAACAAGCATATGGTTTCAGAGATCGGGAGTACTTCAAATTAAAAATCTATCAATTACCGGAAATTTCAAGCACAAAGGAAATCTGATTTTATGGAACAAACCGTCGATGAGGCAAAAAAATGGAGCGGGTGAAGGGGGTCGAACCCTCGACAATCACGTTGGCAACGTGATGCTCTACCACTGAGCTACGCCCGCTTATCATCTCTGACAAGACATACTATACTACACATTTTTCAAAATGCAAATGAAAAAGTGAATTTTTTTTGATTTTTTTTGAAATGATACTTTTTTCATTCTTTTTTTAAAAGAGACTTGCTTTTTTTAAAAACGTGTGCTATAATAGGGGCAGTCCCCAAAAATGTATATTATCATATGATTTTAACATTATTTAACCAAGGAGAAACTGATGCTGCATGGTTTCTGGAAACGGTTGTGGGGTCATTTTATGCCCGCAGCTGTACTCATTGCCGCTACCGCGGGCATTGCTGCTGATCTCAGCGCTGCGGAGACGACGACACAAGACAGACGGTATATGAAAATACCGTTCAACCCCAAAACCACCCTTGATGGTAAAAAGAAGATCCCGTTGCGTATTCCAATGATGCCGAGTACTTCGGACACATCGCCGGACGCACAGGCAACGTTGGCAAAATTCGACGAATTCAAGAAAAGATTTCCATTTATTGAAATCAGCGGCTTCTCCGGCATTTCCATTCCCGGGATGGGCGGTGAATCAAAATTGATGCTTGCGATCGCCGGTGGTATGGCTCCTGATATTATCCAGGTCAACTTCCGTATGTCTGACACCTACATTCATCAGGGCTTTATTTACCCGTTGGATGCGTACCTCAACCGTGACTATCCCGGCGGTATGAAGCAATATATTGAAGATATGGTCAAGCCTATCCGCCCGGTTGCATTCCGCGATGGTCCGGCAGTGGATGGTTTCAAATCCGGTCAGCACCTCTGGTTCCTGCCGGGGCACTTTGCCGTGCGTGTTCTTGCATGGAGAAAAGATTACTTTATGGAAGCCGGTCTTGATCCGGAACGTCCTCCCCAGGACTGGAATGAATTATATGAATATGCCAAGGTACTTTCCGACCCTGCAACACGACGTTACGGGATCCAGATGGGCAGTGGCTCCATGGCATCCTGGGACTTTGTCGGATACGTCTGGTCTGCGGGCAGTGACATTATTGCGAAAGATGATAAAGGCAATTGGATTGCAGCTTACGGTACACGCGAGGCTGCGGAAGCTCTTGATTTCTATTTAAAACTGGCAACGGAACCCTGGTATGATACGGACCAGAAACTGCAGAAAGGTTATACCACCCGCAGTGACCAGAATCAGACCAAGAATTCAGGTGAAGTCAATAAAGTTGCAATGTCAAGTCCGTACCTTGATCAGAAAAGCATGGGCAGCAGTTACATCAACCCTGCCCTGACGGGGATTGCTCCGTTCCCGCCAAAGGAAAAAGGCGGCAAAGGCAGAACAGAACTCAACGCCCTGATGGACGGTATTTTTGCTCACATTGAAGGTCGTTACAACAGCGATGGACAATGGGTGACTGCGGAAGAGATCCGTGAAGCAGCCTGGCTGTGGATCGCCTTCAAAACATCAGACGATGCAAACCAGATTTCTGCAGATGTCATGGTCAATGCCGGAGCAGGCAATACACTCAGCCCCATCTGGTGCCGCAAATATGGCTATGAAGAATACCTGAAATACTTCCCTGCCGGCTTTGAAGAAACCTATTATGAGGCAGTGGAAAACGGTGTACCGGAACCCTATGGACGTAACTGTCAGCTGGTCTATCTGCGCCTGACACAGCCGATTGACGAAGCACTTCAGCTTGCCCGTGAAGGCAAACTGCCGACAGATCGGGAAGAACGCCTGAATCTTTTGCAAAGTATTCTGAAAAAGTCGGCGGATGACACCACAGTGCGGATGATCGGTTATCTTCCCAAGGAAGAACGGCAACGGCGTAATAACTGGGCGGTTGTTGCAGCGATCATCATTCTCTCTATCTTCTCTTATGCAATTTTCAAAATCTGGCAGATTTTCTCACCGAAAGATTTGGTTTCCGGCAAGAAACGCGGCTTGGAACTGGCTACAAAGTGGCCTGCGTATGTGATTATGCTTCCTGCCCTGCTCAGTATTCTGCTCTGGGTCTATACGCCAATGCTTTCCGGTTCACGAATTCTTTTCCAGGATTTCCGTTTTGCAGGGAATTCCGAATGGGTCGGGTTGAACAACATTGCAGACGTTCTGTTCAGCAGAGACTGGTGGGCATCCATCTGGAATACACTCCGTTACATGAGTCTGATTCTCGGACTCGGCTTTGTGGCTCCGATTATTCTGGCCATTCTGCTGCAGGAAGTTTCCCGGTGCAAAGTTCTTTACCGTACCCTCTTCTACCTGCCCGCCGTTATGAGCGGTCTGGTTGTGATTTACATGTGGCGTCTGTTCTACGGATCCGGTCCGACCGGGATCATGAACCAGGTGATTCAGGGGATTTATGACGGGATCAACTTCTGCCTTGTCCCCATCGTCTCCCTCTTCAATGAAGGTTATCAGGGCTTGAAGTTCGAGCCGATTGCCTGGTTGGAAGACAGCAAATGGGCAATGTTCGCCTGTATTCTCCCCTCCATCTGGGCAAGTGCGGGCCCGGGCTGTCTGATTTACCTGGCAGCATTGAAAGGGGTTCCGGATGATGTTTACGAAGCGGCGGAAATTGACGGTGCAAACTTCTTCATGAAGATCTGGCACGTCACATTGCCGACTTTGAAAGCTCTGATCATCATCAACTTTGTCGGGGCCTTTATTGCAGCCGCCCAGAGTGGTGGTAATATCATGGTCATGACCTTCGGTGCAGCGGATACGGAAGTTGCGGAATTGCATATCTTCAAAGAAGCCTATACAAATCTGCGATTCGGTACTGCGATCGCCATGGCATGGTGCCTTGGTGTAACAACGCTGCTCTTCACGATTTACAATCTGAAGAAACTCTCCAACATGGAATTCAAAACAACAGGAAAATAATATCATGATCATAGGACAAGTAGAAAAACGAAGCTGGAAGGTTAAAGTCCTTAATATTGCCATTCACCTGATCCTGATTCTCGGGTCTGCAACCATGGTATATCCGTTGCTCCTGATGATTTCCGGATCTCTGAAAAGTAACGTGGACTTCTCAAACTTTACCCTGGTTCCCCAATATCTGCATGACGACGCAGAGCTTTTCAGAAAGTATACATTCACAAAATACAACTCAAAAATTGCAGAGGCGTTCCTGAACTTCAAAGATCCTCACGGCACAATCGGCACATTGGAACCGCCGAAGCAGATTTCCGGACAACAGATCAAAGATTATGAAGAATTTTTGACCTGGGTCAAAGAAAACAAGCCCCATTTCTGGTATTCTCTCGGCATGTCTTTCGAAAGCGGCGTCGTCCCGCAGAAACTCAGAGAGTACAGAAACTGGCTTAAAAAGCACCCCGTTTATGGCAACAATGATCCCAACAACAAAAATGCGCTGCCAAGAAATACCATCAATAATATTCAGCTGCCAACTGAAAATTTCTTCGCAAGAAGAAATCTTACCGATTACAGTCAGGGCATGCATCGGATCATGTTGGAATTCAAACAGCAGCAGAAAGATTTTCTCTATTCCTTTGTTTTCCGCGATGTTGACGGTACATTCCTCGATACAACCCGCAGAAGTTATGCGAATGACCTGGTCACTCTCAACAAAAAGCTGGGCACCAATTACAATTCCTGGTCCGAAATCGTTCTGGATGAAACCGCACCCGCCATTCCCGGTCTGCGTGAAGCATGGGGGGCGTATGTCAAAAAATCTCTCAATCCCGCATTTATTGAGCTGGATGAAAAGATGATTTTGAAACCCTGGAAAAAGTTCCTGCTGAGAAAGTATGGTTCCTTTGCTAATATTATGAAAATCTATGGCAAGGAAGTCGATTGGAAATCGGAAAAGGACATTAAAGCCTTTACCTATATCCCCGCCTCCGGCACAATCCGTGCGGACGGACTCCAGTTCCTCAGTGGTGACACCACGCTGAACAATTCCTGGAGTGACTTTATCAAAGCAAAATATAAGACCATTGCCAATCTGAACAATGCCTGGAAGACACAGCATAAAGTATTCAATGAAGTTCCGGATTTGCAGAAAGCCTTGAAATCTGAACTGAGCAAAGTCATTCAGAAGGACTACAAGGAATTACAGAAGCAGGTCACAACAGAACAGACGTACGAAATTCCGCTGGAAGCCATCAAACTGGTCAATCTTTCCGCAGAATACCGTAACTGGCTTGCAAAACGTTATAAAAACGACATTACGCAATTGCAGAAGGCGTACAAAAACGGCTACAAGAGCTTTGATGAAATCGAATTGACAGAAGTCCCTGCCGGTGAATATAACCTGGCTTCAACTGCTGACTGGAACGACTTTCTCAAGCTGCTTCAGCCGGAAGAAATCGGGCTGCTCCGTCAGGCGGCATCCGAATACCGCGCAATCATTGCAAGTTTCTATACCACAGATAACAAGCTGGATCTGAAACGTATTTCTGAAGCCTATGATTATAACGTCAATGGCGCAAACGAAATTCTTTCCTTCAATCAGTATCCGGCAGATAAACTGCGTTTCAATGACCAGATGCGTAATGACTACGTCCGCGTCATCAAATCCGGCAAACTGGCACGTTCCTACCGTATTGCGGATACAAAGAAACATGTCCATCAGTGGAGAACTTATCTGCAGGAAAAATACGGCACTATTGATAAGTTGAATAAAGCATGGCATAAGGAAGCTTCCAGCTTCAAAAATATCGCTCTGCCCACGGTGGAATTTGAATACACACAGATGATAAAAAACCGTCCTGCTCTGATTAAGGAATACCTCAAACGGAACTATCTCATGGTTTTTGACACCCTGTTCCTCAACGGTAATGCGGCCCTGAATACAATCATCTACTGTTTCCTTTCCGTACTGGTTCACCTGTTGGTCAACCCGCTGTGCGCATACGGTCTTTCCCGTTACAAACCGGCATGTACCTACAAGGTTCTGCTGTTCCTCATGCTCCCGATGGCATTCCCTGCCATGGTGCTCGGTATTCCCCAGTTCCTTCTCATCAAGAATCTGGGCCTGCTCAACACCTTCGGGGCATTGATTCTGCCGGGTATGGCATCCGGGTACAGTATCTTCCTGCTGAAAGGGTTCTTTGACAGCTTGCCGAAAGAATTGTTCGAATCGGCATCCATCGACGGTGCAAGCGAATGGTGTATCTTCTGGAATATCGCCATGAGCCTTTCCAAACCGATTCTTTCCGTGATCGCATTGAGTTCTTTCACGGCGGCATACGCAAACTTCATGATGGCGTTCCTGCTCTGTCAGGATAAATCCATGTGGACTATGATGGTTTACCTGTATCAGCTGCAGCAGACGTCCTCTCAGGCGGTCGGTTTCGCGGCTCTGATTATTGCGGCAATTCCGACACTGCTGGTATTCATATTCTGCCAGAATATCATTATCCGCGGTATCGTGGTTCCGACGGAAAAATAAGATAAACTCAAAAAAGGGAGGGGGAATTTTTTATGGAAATTGTATGGAATCTTGCATTGTTCCTGTTGGGGTTGGCAGCGCTTTATTACGGTGCTGAATTCTTGGTCAAAGGCGGATGTGCCATTGCAGAAAAAGCAGGGATTTCTCCGCTGGTTATCGGGTTGACCCTGGTAGCTTGTGCCACAAGTGCACCGGAACTGGTCGTCAGCGTCCGGGCTGCACTTGCCGGTAATGCGGATATTTCACTTGGCAACATTGTGGGGAGCAACATCTGCAATATTGCCCTGATTCTTGGGCTTTGCGCCTGCATTACGCCCCTTTCCGTGAAATATCAGATTCTGCGACTGGATGCACCGGTCATGGCAGGCTCGGCGATTCTGTTGACCGTGTTTTATTTTATGTCGAACGGCTTGAACCGGATCCAGGGCTTGATTCTGTTTCTGCTCTTTCTGGCATACACGTTCTGGAATATTTACGCCTCCCGGAAGGAAGAAAGAGCAGCTGCCGCAACGGAAGAAAAGACAGAAGAACAGCCGAAGAAGAAATATTCCCTGTTCGTTTCCTGTTTTCTGGTTGTATTCGGGCTCGGCTTACTGATTGCGGGTGCAGAATTATTCCTCAAAAGTTCCATCTTTTTTGCAAAACTGTTCGATCTCTCCGATACCATTATCGGTCTGACGATTGTCGCAGTCGGAACATCTCTGCCGGAATTGGCGACCAGTGTAGTTGCGGCAATCAAAGGTGAAAAAGACATCGCCATCGGCAATGTAGTCGGTTCCAATATATTCAACATTCTGGGTATTCTTGGAATTACACCGCTGCTTTCGCCGCTGAAAAATTCCACGCTTGCGCCGATGGATTTCGGAGTCATGCTGTTCTGCACGCTGATCCTGCTGCCTATGATGCGGTCCGGATGGAAACTTTCCCGTTGGGAAGGTGCGTTATTGCTTTATATTTATGTGGCATACACCGTCTGGTTGCTGCTGCCTTTATTCTGATCAATTACAGAGCAAATCATTGGCAAACGTGATTTTACGGTTATCGCCGTAATGCTCCACCAGATACGCCCGGATTTGTGTAAAGGTTTCCATGACCTGACAATCATCGGTAAAAATTCTCCCGGATTGCAAGGCCTTTTCCGTTGCATCCGTCAACAGATTCAAAGGGAAAATCTGGGGAGTCTCTGCAGCACGCAATTCATCCCGATTCAAAGTATCGCTAGCAAAACCGGCGGAATTGATGACTTTGACTGTATCACAAATCTTCCGGCAAAGCAACGCCCCCTGATGAATACGGGCGGCTTCCAAACATTGCGTAAAAGCCTCTGCCGTCAAAAAAGGACGGGCGGCATCATGAACAGCGGCATATTCCACACCAGGCAACGCCTGCGCTTTCTGCAAAGCATGAAAGACGGATTCCGTACGGCTGGCACCACCGGGGACAATATGAATCTCCACGTCGGACAGATATTGGGCTGTCACCTGCCGGAATTCCTCTTCCCGCCCGGGCGCAACGGCCAGAATGATTCTGCCCGGAGCAAGGAGCGGGGCAACTGTCCGGAGACAATGGAGGAACACCGGAACGCCATCCAGAAGTGTCATAAGTTTATCTCCGCCGAAGCGTGTGGAAGAGCCTGCAGCAGGCACAATAAAAACCGTATCAGAAATCATAAAATTACCGGACTTTCTTCAATTGTTCAAGCATGACTTTCACTTGCGGATCGGCGGCATAACCACCGGCAAGAAGTTTTTCCAATTCAGCAATAACTTTTGCCCGGACATTCCGTTTCAGAATCAGGCGGGGAACGGATGCGGCTTGCAGAATTGCGGCAAGTCTGACCTGTTCCGGAGCAGCATTAAAATCGGACTCAATAATATCTTTTTCAATCAAAAGGGTGTTGACATTTTTCTCACCATTCTCGGTGACCGATGACTCCAATTTCCCGATTTCGTCAGAAAGAGTACTGGTACGGAATGTCATAACGCAAACATCGCGCTGACCGGCAGGATAACTGCTTACAGCGGACATTTTCTTCACCGGAGCAAGGTTCAGCTCAATCTGTCGCGCTGCATCTTTTTCCGGCACACCGGCTGCCGCATAAATCACATAGAGATCATCGGCAAAAGGCGACTTCACGCCATGAAGCAGGAAGATTTGATCGGATTGTTTCCGGATTGCAATTTGATCAATATGAAACAGTTTAATCAACGAAATATGAGCCTGCAACAGAGGATCCGCAGTTTTCGCTACTTCGATCTTCTTTGCGGGCAGTTCCACTTTTGCCACCGGTACGGGGGCAGGTGTCGGCTCGGCAGGCTTTGCGACTTCCGCTTTCGCCGGAGTTTCTTTCACTTCCGCAGGCGGCATCTTAACCGTAACAACAGTTTGTGTCACGGCAGGCTGTTCCGGCTGAACCGCTTCGACCGGTGCTGCGGGAACGGATTCAACTTCTGTTTTATGCTCATTACGCTGCGTCAGAATCATCGCGGCAACGGAGGCGGCAACAAGGATGACAGATACTGCTTGAATCAGGAAGCTGACCAGGATTTTTCTCTGCCAGAGCGGCGCTTTCGTATCGACATTGAACCCGGCACTGACCTCCGCAGCAACGGCATTGCGCGCATCCGGAGAGAGGTACAGCGGGAACGATGAATTATAAGTTGAAGCGATCAACTTTTCAAATTCTCGTTGTTTTTCCAACTTCGCGGCACATTCCGGGCAAATGGTAAAATGGGAATCGGCATCGTATTTTTCCCGGGCAGTCAATTCGCCGGAAAGGTATCCGCTGAGGATTTCATCGGTAACATGTTTGAAACTGCTCATAATTCACCCCGGTCTTCTCTGCTGATCCAGGCTTTTTTCAGTTTTGCAATGGTCTGATGCAGAAGAATGGTTGCATTGCTCAAATTCATATCCATAATCTGCGCAATCTGTTCATACCGCAATTTCTGTTCAAAGCGCAAAGCCAGAATTTCCTGTTCTGCAGGGGAAAGAGTGGTAATGAGTTCACGCATCATGCAAATATCATCGGATTGTGCAGGCTCCACATCTGGGGACGCAAAACTGCTGAAATATTCTTTTTTACCGGCACTTTTCATGGTATCAAAGCAACAACTGCGGACAGCACGCAAAAGCCAGGGGCCGGCATGAATGATCCGTTCTTCCGGTTTTTCCCGTTTTCTGCGAATCAAACGGATAAACGCATTCTGTACCGCCATCTGTGCTGCCGGATAATCCCGGAGGATTTCGCTGGCATAACGGAGCAGTCTGCCTTCCAACTCATCAATCAAATGATTAATTTCTTTAAAATCGCGCATGATAACCCTGTAAAAAAAGATGAAATATAGCCTTATCGGGGTATGATACAGCATGATAGCCTGTTTTTCAACCCTGAAATCAAAAATTTTTCCATTTTTTTTCAAAAAAAACTTTCAATACGGAAAAAAGGAAGTATTGTACCAATGTGTAGAAATAATCTTTAGGGTTGATTCACCATCAACCCGGTCAGGAAGGAACTTGTTTATGTCGTATCAGGTCATTGCCAGAAAATGGCGCCCGCAACGCTTTTCCGATATGGTCGGACAGGAGCACATTGCTCGTACGCTCCGCAATGCGATCATTTCCGGGCGTATAGCTCATGCATATTTGTTTGTCGGCCCCCGGGGAATCGGGAAAACCACATCCGCACGTATCTTTGCGAAAGCATTGAACTGTACCAATCCGCAAAACGGAGAACCGTGCTGCGAATGTGCTTCCTGCCGGGCTGTTGCCAACGAAACCAATGTGGACGTGATCGAAATCGACGCAGCCACACACACGCAAGTGGAAAAAGCACGTGAATTGTGCGAAGATGTCCTCCATCTGCCTATCAACTCAAAATACAAAATCTACATCATTGACGAAGTTCACATGCTCTCCAAGAACGCATGGAACGCGTTGCTGAAAACAATCGAAGAACCCCCTGCCCACGCAAAATTCATCTTTGCTACAACGGAAGTCAATAAAGTCCTTCCCACCGTTATTTCCCGTTGTCAGAGATTCGATTTGCGCCGCATCAAAGCCAGAGATATTTCCGCACGGCTCCGTCATATTTGCGATGCCGAAAAAGTCAGTATCTCCGATTCCGCAATCGACGTCATTGCACAGGCGGCGGATGGCGGAATGCGTGACGCACAATCTCTGCTTGACCAGCTGATTTCCTTCTTCGGTTCTGATGACGGCAGTGAAATTTCCGAAGCACAGGCTTTGAACCTTTTCGGTCTCACTGCGCCGGAAGAAATGAAGCACCTGCTCCATGCCATTCTGACCAACGACCGAGCAGCTGTGATTGCGGCAATTCATACATTTGCCGCCCAGAGTAAAAATCTGGAAACGCTTTACGAAGAAGTGACCGCCCTGCTCCGCGCAATTCTTCTCTGCCGGATCCTGCCTGATCCGGCATCTGTGCTGGAAGAAACGCCGGAAAAAATTTTGTTCTGTACGGAATTGAGCAAACTTGCCAATCCCTCCAATATCCAACGAATTCTGGAAAGCATTTCCGCATCCGGCTATCTATTGAAGGATGCCATTAATAAACAAGTTTTTCTGGAAGCCATTCTGCTGAAAGCCATGCGCCTTGGTCACGCCGCACAAATCGAAGAATTGATTGCGCGCTTGAACCAGATCAGAAAATCCGGCGAACTGGATCCCATCAATTCCGTCGTTCCGCTCTACGAATTGCCCCCCGGTGAAATCGTAACAACGGCCGATTCCCGTTTTGCGCCGCCCCCTCAACCGGCTCAGAATATGGTAATGGCGGAAAAAAAAACGATAATTGAGACGGCTCCCCCGGCTCCAGCACCGACATCAGCACCGGCACCGATTGTTGAGCCGATGCCGGCCCCCGTTCAGGCTCCGCCTCCGCCGCCTCCTGCACCAGTTGCAGAACCGGAACCGATGCCGGCCCCTGCGCCCGCACCGATTCCGCAGCCCGAACCGATCATTGAACCTCAACCCGAGCCAATGCCTGCGCCCATTCCGCAGCCCGAGCCGGTCGTCGAACCGATGCAACCGATCATGGAACCGGTCCCGGAAGAAATTCAGCCGCTCCCCCCGGAAGAAATCATCATTCAGGATGAAGAAATTCCGCCGATGCCGGATAATCCACCCATGGATATTCTGGAACAGGATTATAATGAGCCCTATATTCCCGTTCAGGCTCCGGCTCAACCCGTCGATGATGAAGAACTTCTGACGCCGGACGAAATCTGGCAGCAGTTGATTCTCGACATCCGGGAAACACTGAAAAAACGTCTGCTTGCCACATTCATGATCGACGGTACCGCCTTGTACTGGAACGGACGTCTCCTGATTGTCGGTTTTGACTCCGAATATGAAGCTGCACAGGCCTTGATGGTGGAAAAAGAATTGCAGCTCCTGATCAACCGTCTCCGCGCCATTTCCGGCAATGCGGCGGCATCGCTCCGTCTGGAACAACGTACCGGCCTTGCCACTGCGCCCCAGATCCAGGAACATGCAACGCTGCAGGACCGGAAAGAAGCAGCCATGCAGAATCCCGTCATTATCGAAGCCGTTCGCACATTCAGCGGTGTCGTGGCGGACGTGCATCTGCCCAATGAAAAAGAAGATGCCTGATGATGGCAAAAGGTCCGGTACCGATGAAACAGAATCTGATCATTCTCTTATTGTGTACCGGACTTTGCCCTCTTTATCCGGCGGAAAAACAGGGCGTCAGACGCGGTTATGAAAACCCATACAAAGCCAACATTGTCAGTTTTGTGCCGTCAAAAGAAAATCTGCTCGGACAATACAAAAAGGCTTATGCTGCGTGCGAAAAAGTTTTGAAAACGCTCCCCGCCGACACCCAATCCTTGCAAGTTCTGAGCTGCTGGAAAAATATGATCCATGCGCTGAAGTCACTCCATCAATACGAAAAACTGGAGCCCTTGCGCCGTGAATTTCTGGCACGATATCCACGCAATATACCTTTTCTTGCCGGTCTGGATATGGAAGCCGTTGCGCCATTCGGCTATTGGAAAGATCATCAATTCTACCGGGGCGAACCGGGACAAACGGATCTGCCTATTTTTTCCAAGCTGAAAGAAGACCGGCGGACCTTGCTCCGTTATCTCACCGATCCCGTGACGTTACAGGCGGCAGAACAGGCTGCCGATCCGGAATTGAAAAGGCTGTATTTTCTCAATCTGCGGAAAATTCTGCTTGTTGGCAATGAATCTCTCTCCCCGCGCGAACTGGAAATTCTCAACAAATGCACAAAAATTCTGCGTAAAGATCCGCTGAATAAAGCATCGCTCAAAATCCGGATTCCAAGCGGTGATATTCCTGCAAACACGAACGCAAAAGATTTGCACTCCGTACTGAACAGCCTTTTCGCCAATGATAAAACATGTTCGTTCCGGGATCTGAAACAATGCCGCTTGTCATCCGGCGGCTATGGCTGGATGTCCGACATTACAGAAGCCCCTCATCTGCTTCTTACGGCATGGGGATGCGAAGCAACTCAATTCCTGGGCAGGACAATGAATGATCCCGCGGCCATTGCGGAAACAAGTAAAACTGCAACATTCTTAAGCAATCATCTTGCGGAACGTTATCAGGCGGTCAAAGCGGGAAAAGCAACGTGGAATGATGACGATGCATTTCTCGCCTGTGCCGCAGGGCGTCTTGGTTACTCTGCCGCAATTATGCGGATGTACACGGTACGCAAAACGCTTTCTCCCTTTGCCAATATCATGATCGCCCGGGCATTACCGGAATCAACCGGAGAATACCGTCAACTCCGCAAAGAATTACAATCTCTGCAGCCCACCGATGCAAAAACGATGGCGGCGTATCTTGTATTTCTGCGGGAAACATCACCGGGCGATTTGCGGATTCCACAACTGCAGCAGGCTCTCCGCAAAGCTCCCCATTCTCTCTGGAAAGCAAGGGCGTTATATGGTGAAAAAACAGATGAAACAATCGTGAATAAACCATACGGACTCACCATCAAAGCGGATCCGGCAAACGGAATTCTGGAAATCGTTGCAGAGAATGAATTGCATTTCCTGCGCATTGGTGTACCGGGGAATCTCCCCGCACCACAATACGGATTCCGGACCTATGACAACGGCACACGTGCCATTCACCGGACAACAGAAAAAGGTCAGGAATATCTTCTTTTCTGCAAACTCCCGGCAGGCAGACACATCATTCACCTTCCCCCGTTTGATGCGACCGGGAAAATCACCGCAGAATGTTATAATTTCTGATTCTTTTTGCCGTTCCGCCGGAACAGAACGGATGCCACTCTGCCGCCGGAAACCGGAAGGTGTATTTTATAATGGATCGCAAGCAGCCGGATCCCTGTCACAAAGATCATGACAAACATGAACATCCAGAAAAAAGGTATTTTCAGGGGAACAAGAATAAGATACAGCAACGCACCGAACAACGATGCCGTTGCATAAAAATCACTGGTCAAAACCGCAGGGATACGGGTGGACATGATGTCACGGATCACCCCGCCGCCGACAGCGGTAATAACGCCGCACAGAACCACACCGGGCAAAGCCAATCCGGCATCCACCCCTTTCGCCGCACCGATCGCCGTAAAAACGCCCAGTCCGAACGCATCAAAAATCTGAATCAGATTCCGTCTGCGTTGGATCACCGGGGAAAGGAAAAAGACAATCAACCCGGTAATGATACAGGAAAGCAGATAAATCCCATTACGGAATGAGGCAACCGGCACGAAACCGATCAAGGCATCACGGATCATACCGCCGCCGACACCGACGGTACAGGAAAACACGATCACTCCCAACAGATCCAGTTTGAGCCGGACTCCGCGTACCCCGCCGGTAACTGCAAAAATAATGGTCCCGATAACGTCAAACAAATAAATCAGGTTGTTCTGAAAAGAAGGTTCTGTCAAAATCATGTATGATATTTCCCGAGGTAATTTCAAAAGTCCGGCAAAATTTGACTAAAAAAAGATTGTTGATGAGATGAAAATGGTAGTTTTGCGTGTGGCGACCCTGTGGGTAACCACACAAAACGCCCCGTTTTCAGATCGCAACAAGAGTTTTCAGACATTTTTGAAGACTTTTGAAATTGCCTCTCGTGTTAAAGAAAAAACTCCCGCACTGCATGAACAAAACGGGAGTTGGTATTGTATTCAGAAAAAGATTACTTCAGAGAAGCCAGAGCTTCTTCCACGCGCTGCAGTTTCTGCTGAAGTTCTTCCAACTGTTTGCGGGAAGCTTCAATGACCTGCGGCGGAGCTTTTGCCACAAAGTTGGCATTGGAAAGTTTGCCTTCCGCACTCTTGATCCATTTCTGCAAATCTGCCTGCTGTTTTTCCAGTTTGGCTTTTTCTGCCGCAACGTCAACCAACCCGGAGAGAGGCAGGAAGATCGCACCGGCATTGCAGACAACAGAAGGAGCACTGCCGCCATCTTCAGAACGGTAATCTTCTGCAGAGATGGTCACTTCGGATGCATTGAGCAGAGACAGCAGGTTTTCTTTCTGAGATTCCAGATAGGCTGTCACAGCGGCATCGGCACTCTTGATGTGGAAGTGTGCTTTCTTACCGGGAGCAACGCCATTGGAAAGACGCAGACTTCTGCCGGATGTGACCAACTGATATTTGTCATCGGTCAGAGCAACAATGCGTTCTGCATCGGCGGGGAGAATATCATCAAATGTCACAGGGAATTCTGCGGTCATGATGCTTTCTTCTTCTGCAATGAAGCCCATCTGATGTGCCAATTCTTCGGTAACGAAGGGCATGAAGGGATGGAGCAGACGCAGGAGGTTCCACAATGCGAAGTCGAGAACAGCCAAAGCCTGTTTGCGTCCGGCTTCGTCGCCATTGAGACGGGGCTTGCTGGCTTCGATAAACCAGTCGCAGAATCCGCTCCAGACCAATTCGTACAGGTCATGGGCAGCGGTATGGAATTTGAATCCGGTCAGAGAATCGGAAACGGATGCAATGGCTTTATTCAGGTTTGCCAGCATGTGGATTTCATCCGCAGTGAGATTTGCAACCGTTTCAGCAGAGAGTTTGCGGAATTCACCGGAAACTTCACCCTGCATACGGCGGAAACGGCAGGCGTTCCACAGTTTGTTGGCAAAGTTACGGCCTATTTCGCATTTTTCGTTGGAGTAACGGATGTCCATACCGACCGGTGCGATGTAGACCATGGAGAAACGCAGAGCGTCAGCACCGTAAGTCGCGATAACATCCAGCGGGTCGGGAGAGTTGCCGAGGGACTTGGAAAGTTTGCGGCCCAGGTCGTCACGGATGATACTGGTGAAGTAAACATTGCGGAAGGGCAATGCGCCTTTGAATTCATAACCAGCCATGATCATACGGGCAACCCAGAAGAAGATAATATCCGGTCCGGTCACCAGGTCACAGGTGGGATAGAAGTATTCCAGTTCGGGAGTTTTTTCCGGCCAGCCCATGATGGAGAAAGGCCAGAGCCAGGAGCTGAACCAGGTATCCAGCACGTCTTCTTCCTGACGCCATCCTTCGCCTGTGGGCGGTTCTTCGCCAACGTAGATTTCACCGGTTTCGTCTTTGTACCAGGCGGGAATACGGTGTCCCCACCAGATCTGACGGCTGATGCACCAGTCTTTAATGTTTTCCATCCAGTGGAAATAAGTTTTGCTCCAGCGTTCCGGATAGAATTTGATATCGCCGTTGCGAACAGCTTCGATTGCCGGTTTTGCAAGTTCATCCATACGGACAAACCACTGTTCACTGATCAGAGTTTCAATGGCAACGCCGCCGCGTTCGGAGTAACCGACGTTGTGTACCAGGTCTTCGATCTTATCCAGCAAGCCGAGTTTTTCGATATCTGCAACCACCGCTTCACGGCAGGTGAAACGATCCATACCGGCATATTTGCTGCCGCATTTTGCATTCATGGAGGCGTCTTTGTTCATCACGTTGATGAATTCCAGATTGTGACGCTTACCGACTTCAAAGTCGTTGGGGTCGTGAGCCGGTGTGATTTTCACACAGCCGGTACCTTTTTCCGGATCAGCATGCAGGTCAGCAATAATCGGAATCTTGCGGTCTGTCAACGGCAGATTAACGGTCTGACCAATCAGGTCTTTGTAACGGGGGTCTTCCGGATGAACTGCAACCGCGGTATCCCCGAACAGAGTTTCCGGACGGGTCGTAGCGACAACGAGATAACCGTTGCCGGATGTGAGCGGATAACGGAAGTGGTAGAATTTACCTTTTTCTTCCTTGTAAATCACTTCTTCGTCAGAGAGCGCACTCTTGGCTTTCGGACACCAGTTGATCATGCGGCGGCCGCGATAGATGTATCCTTTTTCGTAGAGCTGAACGAATACTTTGCGAACCGCTTTGCTCAGACCTTCGTCCATGGTGAAACGTTCCCGTTCCCAGTCGCAGGATGTACCGAGTTTGCGCAGCTGGCGGATGATCGTTCCGCCGTACTGATCTTTCCATTCCCAGACGCGGCGGATGAATTCTTCTCTGCCCAGTTCGTCACGGCCGGTGTTTTCTTTTTCACGCAGGAATTTTTCCACACGGGCTTCCGTTGCAATACCGGCATGGTCCGTACCGGGGAACCAGCAGACTTCTTCGCCTTTCATACGGTGCCAGCGGATCAGGATGTCCTGCAGGGTATTGTTGAGGACGTGTCCCATAGTAAGGATACCTGTAACGTTGGGCGGCGGGATTACGATGGAATAAGCCTTTTTGGATGGATTGGCTTTACCATGGAACAAGCCGCGGTTTTCCCATTCGGGATACCACTTTGCCTCGACTTCGGCACTTTCGTATGCTTTGGGCATTTCGTTCTGCATATTTATTCTCCGTTGATAAAATAATTAAAGCGCGGATCTTTTTGCGCCGTAAATATACTTAATCTGGTAATATACACCATGTTCGATGATTTTTCATCCCTGAAATAAAATATTTTCCGTTTTTTTCCCTTTTTTTAACCCCGGACTCTTATTTCAGGTCGTTTATCACGGTCTTGCGCAATTCCACACGACGCAGCTGGGCGGGTGATCCCAGAACATGCTGCGCATAAAATATAGAAACTTCATCCGCCGGGCAGATCGCAAGATAAGAACCTGCCGCACCACCCCAGCCATAGTCACGTTCACTGCCGTTGATTGCCGGACAGCGTACACCAAGCCCGTAAGTATATTCCGAGAATGACGTACCGAATTTTGTATATGCGGCATCATTCTTTTTGCTGATTTGGGGACAGGTCATCCGGGCGACGGTATCGCGTTTGAGCAGAAGCTCACCATTGCGCAGAGCTTCCAGGAATGCAACATAATCATCCACCGTGGAAATACAACCTGCTCCACCGCTTTCGTATTCAGACCCAAGTTTGAAGGTCTGAATCTCCGGACCGCAGGGGATGTATTCCTTTGTCTCTCCATTAAAGCGATATTGTGCAGCGATTTCCCGCAACTCATCCGCAGGAAGCAGGAATGTGGAACGCTTCATACCCACACGGTCAAAAATATTTTCTTTCACATACTGACTGAAACGTTTGCCCGATGCGACTTCCACTACGGCGGCAAGAACGTCGTGACAAAGGCTGTAGCTCCAGCTTTCGCCGGGATCGAAAATCAAAGGATCGCAAGCAAGATATTTCATGGCTTCCCGGGTGGGCATAGTACCTTTTGTTTCTTCCATCCCGCGTTTGAGATTTTCAGAACCGCAGTTGTAAGTAAAACCGGCTGTCATGGTGAAAAGATGGCGGAGCGTCATGGTGTTTCTGACGTCTTCCAGTTTACCATCCACCAGTTTTTTCATGTTCCGGAATTCGGGAAGATATTCATAAACGGCATCATCCAGACGCATGATATCTTTTTCCACCAACTGCAATGCAGCAGTACAGGTAATGAGTTTGGAACAGGAATAGATGTTGTAACGTTCCGTACCGTCGACCGGTTTTGTTTTCGCTTCATCGGAATACCCGGAACGGTAACGGAAGACTTCCTTACCTTTCTGATAAACGGTACAATCAATGCCGGGAACCCCCAAGGCTTCCAGCTGTTTCAACAAATTCAAAGTTTCGCCGTTTTGATTCATAACAAGATCTTTCACATTAATTTTATTCAACACATGCGAATCTGTTCCAAAGGAACATCACGCATATCGACTCCAGTTTTGACCGCGATCCCGGCCATTGCGCCGCAAACTTCACCCGTCGCCATACAAACCGCCTGAATACGTAATCCGGAATTGGCGCCATGGGTACTGGAAATAATCCGCCCGGCAGCGGCAAACCGGCGGCTGCCGGCAGGAATCAAAGCCCGGCGCGGGACAGTGGGAATGATTCCGTCACCAAGCGGGGTATTGACAAGACGGTTATTTTCGTGTATATCTACAGGATACCAGGCGTTGCAGACGGCATCCTCAAACTGTTTGCCGGAGAGATATTCTTCATCGGTGATAATATGTTCCCCGCGGATGACCCGCTTTCCCGGATGCCGCATTCGAGAGAAGCAGTACGCAATTCCAAATCACGGAATTCTTCCTGTTTTTTGTAAAAACGATAAGCCCGCATGACCGCTGCACGACCTTCGATTTCAGCCTTTGTCCGGTTCTCGCTGGAATAGGCATTGATATCACATACATGGTTTGCATTCATGCCGCGCCGCTGGAGAAAGAGAGTGGAATAACAGCCAAACCAGCCGACATCAGAAGGTTTGATCTGCCCGTTTTTCACAGCCTCATCAAAAAGCTGTTTCTGCACTTCAATATCGTCAGGATTTTTTGCATTGTCAAGATAGACGGAATACGTCCCCGGCTGACATTGTTCCGGCACGAGGGTATCGTATCCGGCAATGGAAACGGCATTGGCATCGCCAGTGCAATCAATCACGATTTTTGCACTGACGTCAAACAGACCTTCTTTTCCGCAAAGAGTGACCAGCCAGTTATCGCCCTGATCTTTCAACGCGCCCAGCATGGTATGATAATGGATATCCACATTGGCTTTCAATAATTCTTCATCACAAACCGCGGCAAAGATCACAGGATTGATTGAAATCTGATTTTTCCAGAATGAATCATGCCAGCAGGAAAGATCGGGCAACGGAGATCCGGCTTCCGTCAGAGTCCGGCAGATCAGTTCCCAGCCGATGCCGGAAATGATTTGTCTGCCTTTAACTGCAAACACACCGGGAATGGAAACGCCGCTGGCTGTTATGGTTCCGCCGGGCAATCCGTTTTTCTCAATCAAGGCACAGGAAACACCTTCCCGACCTGCGCGGATTGCAGCAGGAACACCGGCAGCCCCGGCACCGATAACGATAACGTCATACGATTTCATGAATTATCAAATCACTTTACATGCGAACAGCACAAAGACGATAATCGCCAATACAATCCGGTAATAACCGAACGGTTTGAAGTCGTGTTTCCGGATAAATTTCATGAAGAATGCAATCACGCCCCATGCAACAAAAAATGCGGTGACAAAACCGATGGCAAGTGCAATCCATTCCGGACCGCTGACTTTTGCGCCATGTTTGAGCAAGCTGTAACCGGATGCCGCCATCATTGTGGGAATCGCTAAAAAGAAAGAAAATTCAGCCGCAAGCGGGCGGGAACAACCGAAGAACATGCCGCCGACAATGGTCGCAGCTGAACGGGATACCCCCGGAATCATGGCAACACACTGGCAGCATCCGATTCCGAATGCACGCCACCAGGAAAGTTCAGAAATTTCCTGTCGGACGGAACCTTTCTTTTCGGAGGAATCCGCAACGATCAGGAAGATACCGCCAAGGAGCAATGTAGTTGCAACCGTAATCGCATTATACAATTTTTCCTGAATCAGACTGCCGAGCAATGCGCCGACAATCAACGCAGGGACAACGGCAAAGCCGACTTTCAACCACATCATAAACCAGGTTTTCAAGTCTTCTTTCTGCAAAGATGCCGGGAAGATTTTTTTTGCAAAATATACAATGACAGAGAGGATCGAGCCCAGCTGAATCACCACTTCAAACATATCGCTGAAGGGTTTGCCCATAGCGAGAAAATGATCGAAAAGGATCATGTGTCCTGTGCTGCTGATCGGCAGGAATTCGGTCAAGCCCTGAACAATTCCCTGAACAAAAGATTTCCAAAATAAAGGATCCATAAACTATCACTTTCTATTAAAGTCCGCCGACAAAAATGCCTTTGAGATTCATACGGAGCGCATCCGGTTCCGCCGATGCTTCCAGCCCCACATCTTCTGCGATATCGCCGTTATTGATCAGAGCATAAAGCGAAGCATTGAAGGAAATCATGCCATCTTCCTTGCCCATTTTAATTGCGTCCGGGAGACGTTCAATTTCATTATCGCGGATATATTTTTCGACAACAGGCGTATTGATCATGATTTCATTGGCAGGGACTACGCCACCGCCGAGAGCCTTCGGCAGAAGACGCTGCGCAATGGTTGCACGCAAGTTCATCGCCAAGGCTTCCCGGATGGAATCCTGTTCCGCTTTCGGATAAAGGTCCAGAATACGGGTGATCGCCTGGGAGGCATTGGTGGCATGGAGAGTGGAGATAACCAGGTGGCCGGTGTCTGCAGCCTGAAGAGCGGATTCGAAACTGGCTTTGTCGCGCATTTCCCCAATCATGATAATATCGGGATCCTGACGGAGCGCATGTTCCAGAGCACTCTGGAAACTTGCGGTATCGAGCCCGACTTCCCGCTGTTCAAACATACACATTTCATCTTTGAATTCATATTCGATGGGGTCTTCGATGGTGACCACATGGAGCGGCAATTTCTGATTTACATGCTGCAGCATTGAAGCAAGTGTTGTAGATTTACCGGAACCGGTGGTACCGCAGATAATGATGATGCCGCGTCTGGATTCCGCAATCGTTTTCAAAACAGGCGGCAGGTTCAATTCATCAATGGACATAATGTGGCTTTTCACATGACGCATTGTCATGCCATGGAGTGCACGCTGTTTATGAATATTCACACGGAAACGCCCGATGCCTTCCGGCGCATAAGACAGGTCAACGTCACCGGTTTCCATATAGGTACGTTTCTGTTCCGGTGTGGCAATGGTATTGATCACTTCTTCCATAAAGTCATGGGCCGGGACAAAATCAAGGGGAACCAGACTGCCGTCGATTCGCAGGGAAACGCCTGCCCCTTCTTTCACATGAACGTCAGAAGCTTTATTTTCGACTGCCTGCGCCAGGATCTGTTTGAAAACATCAAGATTTTCGCTCATTTTTTCACTCCTTAAAAACATTTGATTTTTCACGTAACATAACACAAAAAAACGCATTTTCAACACAAAGTAACATAAAAAATGCATAAACTGGAGAAAAAAAGCTCAAAAAATTCAAAATCCTGCTTGCATTTTTCACAAAAACGGCGTAAGTTGCCATATAACGGATTAACATTTGGAAATGGAGCTGTGAATTATGAAAAGAACTATTCTTGACCTTCTCGCTTTGCAGGAAGTCGATATGCGACTCAGAGAATTGGAAAAACGTTACAAAAGCCTTCCCGCGGAACGTGCCGAACTCGTCGCGGAATTCGAAGTCGTCAGAACCGCATTGGCAAAAGCAGAAAATATCGTCAAAAAACTGGAACTGCAAATCAAATCCCTCGAAGGGGATACCGCTGCAAAAAAGGCTCACCTGCAGGATGTACGCGTCCAATCCGGAACCGTCAAGAAAGTTTCCGATTATAACAATATCATGAGCGAAATCGCCACAACAGAAAAAGCCATTGCCGATCTGGAAGAACAAACTCTCACTGCAATGGATAATCTGGAAAAAGCAAACGCACACCTGGAAAAAGCGACCCGTCATTACCGCGCGACCGGCAGAACCGTCAAAAAAGAAGTGTTGGAACTGGATGCGCTGAAAGAAACCATTCTGAAAGAAGTCACAGAAAAATCCGCCGAATCCAAACAGCTGGAAAAGAAAGTGGCACAGACAACGCTGGAAATTTATAAGAGACTCCTCGCATCCGGCAAAGGTGAACCGGTCGGAAAAATACAGAACGGCTTGTGCTCCAATTGCAGTCTTGGTTTGCCGCCCATGACGCAGAACGAAGCAAAGAAAGGCAACCTTGTTCACTGCGACAACTGTTCCTGTCTTCTCTATGATCCCGAGCCTGCGGAATAATAAAAAGCCCCTGTCGGACAAATAAAAAAACACGTTTCAATTTGCAATCAAGCAGTTGAAACGTGTTTTTTGTTGCTGTTGAATACAGACCGATCAGAGGCGGTATGCCTTGCGGATCGTTACGGTATCAACGGGGACGTCATCGTGATAACCGTGACTTGTGGTATCCACGACTTCGATTTTGTGTACGACATCCATGCCTTCAAAGACTTTGCCGAACACGCAATAGCCGAAACCGCGGGGGGTATCATTCTGATGATCCAGGAAAGTATTATCCGCTACATTGATGAAGAACTGAGCCGTTGCGCTGTCAACAACCGATGTACGTGCCATGGCAATGGTTCCGACCAGGTTGGAAAGGCCGTTGCCGGCTTCATTCTTGATCGGTTCATGGACGGGCATTTCGAAGAGATCGAAATCCATACCGCCGCCCTGAATCATGAATCCCTGGATGACGCGGTGAAAAATAGTACCATCATAATGTCTTTCATCCACATAACGCAGGAAATTTTTCACGGTGATGGGAGCCTCTTCATCAAAGAGTTCCAGCTTGATACTTCCCATAGATGTTTCCAAACAGACTTTTGTACCCATAAATTACTTTCTTTCCTTTACTTCACGGGGTAATAATTATGCGAGACTGCCAAGCCAGTCAGCGACAGCCTGAGCGGAACCGGTACCGCCCTGAGCTTTGATTTCGCTTTCATAAACTTCACAAACCATAGCTGTGAGTTCTTCGGGTTCGATGTTTTTGCCGATGATTTCGCTGATAACTTTGCGCAGATCGTTTTTGGAGAAATCATAACGTTCAGCCTTAACCAGATCCTGAATCACATTTGCAGTTTCGGCAGAACCGATTTTTCCACGGAATTCATCATCACTCATCATACGGACACAAAATGCTTTTGCACTTTCAATAGACATAATTTTCTGTTCCTTTCGTTGGTTTTGATACAACCATACATTAGCACGGAGAAAAAGAAATGCAAATAGCAGTAGTATAATTTTTTAAACTTTCTTATCCCTTCTGCACTTGAAGTTTCTCAAACACGTGCTATTTTACAGAAAACATCTAATTTTCCACGAAAGGATATTATCATGAAAACTGTAAAAGTTCAGCAGCTCTCCGCCGAAAGTTTCAAAAAGTATGGTTCCTATGCAGCTCTCATCAATCCCGATGCAGAATCCACAGGTCCCAAAGATGCTACCATTTGTTTCTATCGCGATATGGTTCAGCAGGAACTCTTCGGGGGCAACCCCAGTTTCTCCACATGCCGCATGAAAAAACGCCCCCTCATCATCGATGCCGGCGAATATCATAACCATACTTGCGAAGTCTGCATGCCGCTCTCCGGCGATTCTCTCGTCTGGGTCGCTCCCGCTGACTGCTCCGACCACGTCCCCACAGACAAAATCGAAGTCTTCTTTGTCCCCCGCGGCACAATCCTCAACGTCCGCCCCGGCGTATGGCATCATGCCGCTTTTGCCCTCGATGACGTGCTGGATGTGATGATCGTTCTCCCCGAAAGAGCATACATCAATGACTGCATCTGCTATGCAATTCCGGAAGCAGATCAGGTTCAGATCGAATACTGAGGACATAAATAAATTCTCTTTTTTCTGAAAATTCAAGATGCCGCATTCCCATGCGGCTTCTTTTTACTGAAAGGCTGTATTATGGCTTGGCAACATGAACTCAATTTTTCCGACGGACTTTATCGGCCGGAAGAAAAATTCTATTATCGCGAACCGGATATGGAAGAAACCGTTCTCCATATCTATCAACCCGTAAAATCCACCGGTAATGCCCCCGCAATCGTCTGGTTCCATGGCGGCGGTCTGACCAATGAAGATCTGCCCGAATTCCCCATGACATTCCGCGATGGCAAATACGTCATGATACTCGTCCGCTACCGCCTTTGTCCCGCCGTCACTCCGCAGGATGTGATTGATGATGCGGCAAAAGCGGTTGCAGAAGTATTTCTTCATGCAGAAGAATGGGGCATCAATCCCAATGCCATTTCCATCGGCGGCATGTCCGCCGGAGCATACCTGGCCGCCCTGGTCGGTATGAATCCCGCGCTGCTGGGTAAATACGGAGTCGATCACAAAAAGCTCCTGACTCTGCTCCTGGCAAGCGGTCAGATGACCACTCACTTCCACGTCAAGCATGCACTGAACTACGGAGCAAGAGAACCGATGCCGGTCATTGACGAATATGCGCCGCTGTTCTATGTTTCCAAAGATCTCCCGCCGATTCTGTGTGCGACCGGTGCACCCGGCATGGATCTGCCTGCCCGTCCGGAAGAAAATCAATTCTTCATCGCCTCTCTGAAAGCCGTGGGGCATACGGATGTGGAATGTTACACCTTCATGGACGTTCGCCATTGCTTTATGGTTGTGGATTGTGCCGCGCCCTATATGTATCGTTTTGCAGAAAAATATCGGACTGCGAAATAAAAAAAATGCCTTGTGTGTATGGATTGAACTGCACACAAGGCTTTTTTGTGTCGAAAGAAATACGGAATTATTTTTTCGGCTGAAATTGATTTTGAATCAGAAGTTCCGTGAATCTGGCACGCAACACCACAACTTGAGAAGTCAATTTTCCACCCGCAGAAAGCGTGGGATTATTCAAAAATTCCCGCCGGGCTTTTTCGATATTCTGCATCAAAGTACGATCCAGATAACCCGGTGCATAAGCATCATATTTCCGGATCAAATCCAATTCCTCCTGCAATTTCACAGCAAAATATTTTTTGCAGAAATCTTTCTCGGAACGGAGAATCATCCAACCGAAACGGTCCGGCTGCTGAAAACCGTTGATCGTATTACTCCAGCAGGTATGGCTCAACTTGGGTGCAACAACCGTACGGTTGAAATTCACACGGATAAAATCATCTTCCGTCAATTCCGGGAATCCGGCACGATCCAGAGTCAGATACAAAATCCGTTTCGTGCCTTTCCCCTCAATCCGCTGCTTAACGAATTTCTTCATTTCCGGCTCTGCAATAGCAGTCCGGATCGTGGAGAAACTTTGCGGATTTTTTACAGAAAGGTACACCTGCAGATAGTTATGGTGATTGCTCCCCGAAGAGATAAACAATTCAACCATATCATGATCGTCCACCTGTTCCATTACATATTTGAAATAGATGTTCTTATGATCAAATGCCGCATAAACTACAGTCCGAACCGGAGCTTTCACCCCGGCGGGGATATTACTCTGTTCCACAAACTCCTGCGTGGGGTTGGAGTTCTTGAACGGGTCCGCCGCATCCGCTGCGAAGGGTGCAATCACCAGAGGAAAATATTGCTCTGCCGCTTGTACCATAACAGTACAAAGCAGCACAGGCAACAAACAGAAAATCAGCTTGAAATTCAACCGCATCATTTCACCTCAATCTTTGCACTGCCGGTGATGCCGCTGACGGTATCACGGAAGATTACCGTATATTTCCCTTTCTTCTGATTGTAGGCAAAGGTAAATTCCGCCGAAGCTTTGCCGTTGACAGCGGAAAGGGTCCGTTCATGTTCTTTCAGCAGTTTGCCGGAAGAATCTTTCACCGTCAGCATATAGGCTCCAGCAGACGGCATTTTGCCATCAGTCACACGGAGCTGAGCAGAAACTTTCACCTTGCTGCCCGGTTTGGCGGCGGAGGGAACATTGACTGCAACACCGGTCACTTTTGCCGGGAGGACTGCGAACAGATTCACATGCCAATCCTGCGTGTAAGTGAGTTTGCTGACTTTGCCGAGATAACGGTTCGTGCGGACTTCATAAACGTGTCCGGCAACCGGCAGGGTCAGATTCATCTTGTACGCCGCAGTGTCATGGAGATAGAAGTCACGCAGCAAGCCGATGTAATGCACATTGCCGTTGCGGAAGCCGTAACGGTATGTCGGCGGGACTTGCTGTTTGGAATTGGCGGGGGACAATTTCACCCGGGGCGTATAACCGGCCTGTGCCAGCATTTTACCGAGTTCCAGACCGGCAAGAGGCATACGCTGCTTCCAGGAACTGTCATGACCGCGTGTTTCGCGATATTTATGGAGCAGTTTGCTGCCCAGCTGAATGAAATAACCTTTGCCGAATGCTTTAACGCCTTTTTCTGCGGGGAACACATCCGCCAGCAGCGGTTTTTCACGAATCGCACCGTGATCCCCCAGTTTGCCGGGGACAACGTTGGAAACAACGATACCGCCGTTTTTCACGAAGTTGCGGAGCAGTTCTGCATCGTCATCGTTCAACAGAATAACATAAGGCAAAACGACCACTTTGGCATTTTTGATCTGTTTCTTCAGATCATCGGGAACAATATAACGATAGGAGAAACCGGAATCTTCCAGTGCCGTATCAATGCTGTTCAGGCTGTCCACAAATTCTTCGCCGGAATATTGTTTCTTGCTGTTCATGAACAAGCTGTTGGCAATACGGGAAGGATCGGAATAAACAACCAGAATCGGGTCATCTTCCGGTGTCGCATCCAGAATCAGGTCGGCAATCCCGGTCCGGATCTCTTTCAGCGATTTCGTACGGGCTGCAAAGTAAGGCAGGGGTGTCAGGTCAGCCGCATATCCGGAAACAGATCCGGGAGAGGAGACGACCCAGAACCAGCTTGCCCGCAAGCCGTTGAACAATGTTTCGTACGGGAAGTTATGGCAGAATTCCGCCGTATTGTAACTGATGGTATTGCTTTCCCCGTAAGAACCGTACCAGGCACCGCACAGAGAACCTTTCGGCGCAAAGTCTCCGAGCATACGGGCAGTTGCCGTGTTGCCGTAATTGTAAACGTTCAAAAGATCCATGTGGTCCATCAGGAGCGGAATATCACAGCCCTGATTTGGTCTGGTGTTCCCCTGAATACCGTCATACCCCACATGGGATGTCGTATCGCCTTTGGAACGGAAGAAATTCTGTGCTGCTTTGTAATGTTTGGCAAGGGTGATGGATGCCATACGGCGGTGATCGATCCAGGAAGCATAATTTTTGGAATCAAGAGACTGCTTGAAAGTCAGAGGAACGACTTCATCAAAACTCTTGTATGCGGTCTTGTAATACTTGTTGAGATCCTGAATGTCTTTATATTGAGTCTTCAGGAATTTACGCAATTCCACCAGACAGTACTGACAGAAACAAATGTCATTGTTCGTGGAATAAATCGTCTCATCCCCCATGGTATAACCGACCGGTGCGTATGATGTGAACGTATCGGAGAAGCCCTGCCATTCCTTATCGCGCATTTTGAGTGTGAAAGGATCAAACAGACAACCGCCGTCTCCGGGACGTTTGCGGACAATGTTATTCTTATCGCCGGACAAGTGACCGTAACGTGCCGGATATGCCAACACACCCATGTTGTAACGAACCGTATTATGAACACTGGGAGCGTAACTCCAGGGAAGCAGCATAATATCCACCGCATCTTCTTCTGCCATGCGGCGCATATTCAAATGGGTCAGAGCGGTATTCCAGGTATTCCCCCAGATAACATCCACAAAACGGCGCAAACGGAAATATTGTACCGGGAAGAAACGGTCTTTTTGTGCAATGGTCTTCCCGCTGCGGATCACTTTTGCTTCGATACGATGCAATGTCACATCCACCATTTCCGGCTGCAAATCAAACGCCGCACTGTTACCGGAAACTTTGACTTTGCCCGGCTTTGCAACTTCTCTGCCCAGATTGTCATACATGCGCACCTGAACTTCGCCCTGTTTGACCGGAGCGGAGAAGGTGATTTTACCAGCCACTTTTTCCAAAGGTTTATGTATGGTTTTATTCAGCGTGATATCCGCGATTTTCACCGGGGATTCTGCCTGGAATGAAATACTCTTCCAGTTGATGATCCGGTTACTGTCATCCAGCTGCCATACGTCAAGAATCCAGTCACCCGCAGGGAGTGCCGGAATCTTTTTGGCCGCGCCGAGATTCATCTGTTTGCTGTAAGCGGAAGCGGAACGGACAACAGCTTTATATTTGCCATTAACCGTAAAGGGTACAGCTGTGCCGGCTTTCACTTTTTTCGGAACGTTCACCGTAAAGTCTGCGGCATTTTTACCGGCGGCAAAAATCACAGCACGGGCAACCTGTGCCATGCCGTATTCAAAGCCGACTTCATAAATCAGGCTTTCAAAGTCGTAACAGTTCCAGCTGACTTTGGGAGATTCGGCGTTGAATTTGGACTTCAGAACCTGATGAGATTTCCAATCCGGAACCAGCGCATTGGTGTTGTCTTTTCCTCCGTAACCGTGATATGCATTACGCAGAGAAACTTTTTCCCCGTAATCCATAAATACCACCCTGCCCTTGCCGAAAGCATAGGCATTGACCGTTGTCTTCCAGTCATTGAATCCGGGAATCAGAGTTGCAGGCATGGCGGATGTAATAAAGGAGGTATCAAGCGCTTTCTGCTTTTTGATGATCTGATGATGCTTATGTTCTTTCACCGGATTGATGAACACAATACCGGCACCGGCGGATACCCGGCGCAGAATTTCCAATTGCGTCTTCGGCGGCAGATAATCCCAATCCATCTTGCCGACAACATACACATCATGTTCCTTTGCCATTCCCTTTTCCAACGCCTCGGCAATTACAGTATCCGGACCACGGAAATAAAGTCCGCACCAGTCCGTAGTGGGAGGAGTCTGCAGAATATGGAACCCTTTCGACATCCAGACCGTATAATCCACATCCAGACGCTGTGCCAGTTCCACCGTTTCACGCTGCGTCAAAGTCGGCGCCATGACAAAGATTTTGATTTTTCCACCGGCAAACGGCTTTGCCCATTTGACATGCGGCGTTACATATTTGCTGGAAATGATTCCGTAAGGCTGATTCTCACGCAATCCGAACGGGTGTGCAGCGGAAAGTGTTACTGCAGTTACAACAGAGAGAATTGAAAACAGAATTTTCATATATCAAGTCTTTCTTTCATCACTTGTAAAGCGTTTTGATTTCTTGCATATCCTTTGCAACACGGGCGCGGAACGCTGCCAATGCAACATCATTCTGCTGAGTAAATGCATACAAGCCAAGATCGATCTTGCGGACGGTTCCCGGATAAGTCAGGCTGAAACCACCTTCGTAATAAGAAATCTTCATGGTGGCTTTTCCCTGAGGTCCAACCGGGTCAAAAATGGCAGCGATAGCACCATTCTTTGCAATCTTGTCACCGGAGAATGCCCACTGACCTTCCGGAGCCAAAGTGTAATGTACGCTCTTATTTTTGACCATGGCGCAAGTGATATCTTTATCCGCAATGCCATAGCGTTCGGACGGCATTTTATAGGCAGGAGCAAATCCGCCCGGATAACCGCGCAAGTTCACACGGATGGATTTCACATTCATATCCTTCAAATCCATGCGGATCTGACAATATACCCGATTATTTTCCGGCATAACGCGGAAATCAAGTGCAAGAGTGCGTTTTGACCCCAGATCCCAGGTCAGAGTCAAGACTCCCTGTTCGCCATCAGAAAATTTGACTTCTGCCGGACTTTTCGCCATCACGTCACTTTCATTGATGAACACGCGGATGGTATTGTTTCCATACCAGTTACCGAAAAGACCGCCACCAAAACCAACACCGGCTTCCCAATTCAAAGAAGGATGTTTGCCTTTGAAATCAGGCTGATTATTCAACCAGCGATTGTAAATAATCTGGCGTTCACCCGCTGACGTTTTGAACGTAAAGACGGAACGGCGTTTCACCGGAATTTTATCCGTACCCTTTGTATCAATCTGCTTTTCTTTCACCGTGACACTGTTCTTCTGTGTCACAGCCATAATTTCAGCCATCGGGTCATCCGCTGCAGACAAACCACTCAGGAATACAACACCAGCCAATACAGAAAATAAATGTTTCATTTCTTACCTCTCAGTTATACAATTATTATCTTAATTTATTACGGTCAAAATCTCCGGAACAGATCGGCGGATCCCAGGATGCACCGGTACGCGGCCAAACTCCTGTTTTAATCTGATCCCGGCGGATAGTCATTGCAGAACCATCGCAATAGAGCGCATTCACCCGGTTGCCATGAGGAATCAGGCGGGTCGTCGTACGATAGTCTGCAAAATAAGCAACATCAGAAGGTCTGCTTGCAACACTGGAACCATTCACCCGAATCTTGGTAAAACGTACCGTCACGTTTTCCGGGGTATTGGAAACGCCTCCGCCGTAAGCAAAGGTACGCATGGCGGCAGTTCCCTGATGGAATTGACCATGATAGTAGCGGGATTCAATACACTGTTTCACCGGAATACCCTGCGGACATTTCAAATGTTCCGGATTGCTGAAGGGACAGATAAGCATATCTGCAGTCTGTTTCAAATCGATAACATGACTGATCATGGAAAGACCGAGCCGTTCGTTACCCTGATCAAAAATCGTTGTAATATCGTTCGAGTTCACAGCAAGGCGACTCGGCGTAACCGGACAGAATCCCCAGTCGTTAAAAGACGCAGCGTACTGCATGGCCGCAACACCGATCTGACGGAAATTGGAGC
The DNA here is from genome assembly GCA_045639325.1 of Victivallales bacterium. Taxonomy (GTDB): domain Bacteria; phylum Verrucomicrobiota; class Lentisphaeria; order Victivallales; family UBA1829; genus RGIG8244. The sequence continues at coordinate 9,156 of JAZUCU010000028.1, read as the reverse complement.
GACATTTTGTCATCTGACCACTTTTCTTTGCATTCTGCAATCCCGGCAGCAGCATCGCCGCAAGAATTGCAATGATAGCAATAACAACCAGCAATTCAATCAAAGTAAAACGTTTCCCGGCTTTCAAGCAACTTGTCATTTTCATCTCCTGTATTTTATAATTGAACTTTCAGGATATATCAGCATATCCCGAAACTTATTATATCACATATTCAAATAAATACAAGACCTGTTAAAAAATATTCAATTATTTTTTTCATTATGACGCTTGAAATACCTGTTTCCGGTTATACAGTATTGCGAAATCAACAGTATATAAGAAGTTGCTTCATAACCCGGCTGACTCAGATTGCAGTAAATCCGGAATATAATTTCATCTTCTTTTCCGCTTCCTGAATTGCCCACGGGGCACGGGTTCCGGTGTAATGCCATTCCTCCGGATATCCGGTGAGGCGGGAATAAGAAGATGCTTCGTTCACCGCATCGATCTGCTGTTTCAGGAATTCGCAACCGGTCTTTGCCGCCTGTTCATCATTCTCATTCATGGCTTTGCCGAAACAATTCATCGCAGCCTGCTGATAATACATGGAACGGAATTGCGCAGCTTCCATTTTCGTCCGGTTGTATTCCTGTTCCACCATTTTGCGGAACAAGTCAGAACCCTTTCCGGCAACCTTGCTTTGCAGGAATTCTGCAGCGGCATCCAAATCTTCCCCGCCTTTGCGATACGCATTTTTCGCCTGATCCGCAAACGGGGTGATGGATTCCGGCAGCCAGCGGTAATCCAGATAAATCCCCATATCATGACCGCACATAAGCAATCCATTCTTAAAAGCATCGGCTTTTGCTGAAAGGAATTTCCGGAAATCGGCTTCGGCATCACCGGCAATCGTTCCACACAATTGCTCCAGGAATTTTTCCCGGTTCAAATCTTCATCCCAGTTCACTTTGGCAAAGAACAGTTCGGAATAATCGGGGAGAATGCACCAGGCACAACATTGCAGGGTCATATAATATTCAATGCTGCTTTGCTTGTAGGCTTTTGCGTCTTCCGCAATAATCTCCGGCATAAACGGGTACATACCGCAATAAAGCAGCTGATCGCAGTAATATTCAAAAGTATGACTGCCATCGTTTCCGGATTTTTCCAGCACGTCATTCCATTGCTTCAAGGCATCCCAATGAATACGGTTCCGTTCGCAAGATGGATCGTTGATGGCATGAGAATAGCAGCGTTCCCGGGGCGCCCAGACAAGAAACAGACGTTTATCAACCGGAATTTGTTTGCTGGGATACAAGGTATCATGATACGCACAAATGGAAAAACGGATGTCCGAATCAATGGCATCGGCGGCATGACACAGCAGATTCAAACTCATAATATTCTGATCAACCGGTGTGTAGGAGCGGCAGGAAGGACACAAACACCATCCGCTGCTTGGCAAGTCATCCGCCCAGGCATGGACAGCAGTCATATCGGACGGCAGAGATTTCAGGAAATTCTGACATTCCTTAGCCATGATTCTACGGGTATCGGGATTGGTGATACAGAAATTGGAATCCGCCATCCGTTTCCCACCGAAATCTTCCGGCTGGAACATGCGGAAATATTCCGGGTGTTCATCAAACAATTTCCGGTCAAGAAACTTGGGCAGAAGATGCGCGCCCATTTCCCGGCGAAGCCCCAAGCGGGCAAATGCTTCATTTTCCTGCCGGTCATCACGAACGTTGCGGAAAACATTGAATTTCAGTTTTGCCATGAAAGTCATGTGCTCTTCCAACGTAAAACAATCATCTGTCGTGAAAAAGATACCACGGTACGGGAAGCGGGGGTTCATCAGAAACTCCACACATTCCACCGGCTTGATTTGCGCAGGAGTCCATTCGCCATCTGCACCCGGAGAAAGGAATGCAAAACCGAGACGTTCCGCCAATTCATATACCCCATTCAGCACACCTTTCGCCTGATTTGCTGAGATTACAACAGACGCAGCATCAACAGAAAGAAGGAAACCATCATAAACCACCTTTTCCGGCGTCACAGCTTTTTCCGTATTGATACCAAGAATCCATTCGCCGGCGTTGTACACCGTTTTTCGTGTAACAGTACAGCCGATTTTCCCGAGGAGACGGGCGGCTTCGTCAATGGCATATTGATAACATCTGTCCGTCTGGTCGGCGACTGAAAGTACGATTTGTTTTCCGGGAATGAAATATTCCATATTAATCTCCAAAGTTGATGCCGTTTTTTAACAATGATATTACTATACCCCCATAAACTCAAAATACAATGTACAAGCGGAAAGATACGCAAGAAAAACACAGAAAAATATCCGGCTCAACTTGACATCTCATACAGCTGAAGATATATTTATAAAAAAGTTGATAATAAATACGAAAGGATTTGCATCATGCATTTCTCCATAAAAAAAACACTGGCTCTCGCCATCGGATGCCTCTGTGCCTCCGGCTCTCTCTACGCAAATGGTTCCTCATTTTTCAAAAATGACGATATCTGGCTGCTTACCGGAGACAGCATCACTTACACTTCGACCTACCGGGAAGCAACACAGCGCATCCTCAAACATTTCCACCCGGATAACAAAATCACAATCGCCAACCGTGCAGTCTGGGGCGTAAAATCATCCTATAAAGCAAAAATCGACGGCAGACCGACCGTCGTCACAATTATGCTCGGGATGAACAATATCATTCACCGCGAATATCCCCACTCTCCCGACTTCACAAAACTGGCAAAAACTTATTGCAAATCCATCGCAAGTCAGGTGGATTTCTATCAGAAAATGGGATGCCAGGTTGTCCTGCTGACTCCCACGCTGACCGATGAGCGTATTTCCTCTTTCTTCAGTCCCATGTACACAAAACATGGTTTGGAACTCATGGGCAGAGAATTGCATAAACTCGGCAAAGAAAAAAATTGTCTGGTTGTGCCTGTCGCCGAAGAATTGGAAAAGTATGAGGAATCTCTGGGCCCGAATCAATTATCCCGTCCCGATGGAGTACATCCTTTCGGCGAAGGCCAATACCGTATTGCATGGTCTATCCTGCAGCACCTTAATGCGGCGGGCAAACTGGAAGGGAAACGGGCATTATCCCCCATCCCTGCCCCGGTCCCCGTCAAGGTAAAACGCGTGACAGAATTTCTCCACGAAAAAGGCGATAAAGTCATTCTCTCCTTCAAGTCGGCAAAAGACATCCGTTTCAAACTGACCTGGAGTCTGGAAGAGGAACGCGGCACAGAAACTATCGACCTCAAGGCGAATCAGGAAACAAAATGGACTCTGCCCGCATCTGAAAAAACCTATTCCATGATCTGCGGCTATCAGAAACAGGCGGCGATCGACTTGAAAACAAGTGATGGCAAACTGAGTTTCTATCTCATCGACCTCGCCCGCACCAAAGTCGTCAAACCTCAGAACGGCGAAATCAAACTGGAAGTCCGCGCCATGGATCCCGCAACGCCCGCAACAAAGGAAATGTACTGTAATTATGAAGGTTTAAAAGGCAAGCGTGCAGAAGGCGACCTGATCGGCACACTGCGCATCCGGGAACGGAATGACGAATTGTGGCTGGATGGTTATGTCTATGACTCCGAAATCAACACAAAAGATAAAAGATGGATCACCGGTCGCGATAACGTCCAATTGATGTTAGACTTCCGTCACGGCAGCCGTTTCGCCAATCTTACGCCTGACCGCGACACCACGATGGTACAGATTGCACCCCGTCTGCAACCGGAATTCTCTCTTCTGAATGTGGCATGGTGGAGTCCCCGTTATCAGTACACAATGCACACCTCCGGCCATAAGACAAAAGATGGTTACTACTGGATGTTCGGCTATGCCGGATACGTCACCGACTACATGCCATTTGACATCCGGAAACATGATTATTACGGCATCAACATGGCAATTGTAGACGTCGATAAAAAAGGCTTCACCATCAACCGTATCATGCCCGGTTTCTTCCCGATCAATCTGGAAAAAACGTTGAATCAGCTGATTATTGTTGACCGGAAAAACAAATTCCCCTACAACGAAACAACAACAGTTCAGTGCTTCGGTTTCTGAAAAATCAGTAACCGCTTAAAGTAAAAAATGCGCGTTCTGCATCAAACTTTGCAGAACGCGCATTTTTGTTTCTGATTACGGAATTACTTCTTATGCAATAATGATTGCACCGTTGATATTTCCATTCTTAATCAGCCAGCCGCTGTAAAATTCGGTTGCTGTATCCAGAATCAGAATATCATCCGTTCCGTCATTATTCAGATCCGCAATACCGGCAATTTCCTGATTGGCAGAAAGATTGCCGAACCACTGATTTTCTACACGCTGACCGTTTGCCATCTTCCAGCCGGCAAGCCCTGTGCCGTCAGACAACAAGACATCATCAATGCCGTCGCCGTCAAAGTCACCGGAGCCGATAATTTCCCAGCCATCGGTGGCACAACCGGCATAAGCCACAGTCGGATCGGCACCAGCCTTGACAGCAGCCATGTCACCAGTCAGGAATGTGAAGACGTCGCCGGAACCGGTGATGGTTACGCCATCAACCGTCTTCGGCATGATGTTCTGAAGCATGACATCATCCACGCCGTCACCGTTGTAATCGCCGACGGATATGACTTTATACATATAGTTATTCGCATTGACATCAGCAAGATCGGATGTATCGCCCTTCAAGGCGTCGCCGGGCTGCCAGGTATTCACCAGTGCACCGATCCAACCGCTGAATGTCGTGCCATCGGCTTCTCTGCCCCAGACCGGCAAACCGTAATTGAGAGAGATGGAGGCATCACCGAATGCAGGGCCTTGCAGAATTGCACCGGCAATTCCGGTACCGGTAAAGTCACCGGTTGCAAGAATCTGATAACCGGGGCCAACCACGCCAAGACAATTGGTCTTGTTGATGATTTCGTCGAAGTCAGACAAATCGTTCTGCATATAGACATAACCGGTAGCCGCTTCCTGCCACAGCAAGCCGTCATAACCATCCTTATCGAAGTCACCGGCTCCGATCAAATACCAGGATGTCGGCGGAATACCACCGGCAATCTGTGTTCTGCCGGATGCACCGGAAATGGTCCATACGCCATCACGATCCATTTTGATTACGCTGCCATCCTTGAAATTGCCGACAATGTTCCATTTGTATTCCGGAACAATCACTTCAGGCTGTTCCGGGTCCGGCGTATTTCCTGTACCTGCAATGGACAATGTCAGATCGCCATTGTTCTGTACCAGAGAATAGGTCTTGCCTTCGTATGTCAGCGCATCGCCGTTGACGACCAATGAACCGAAGCAACTTGTCGGGTTGCAGATCGTAATACTGCCGGTGAAGGAGCTTGCGCCCTGTGCCAGTTTGTAGGTACCTTCCGCCTGATCAGCAGAAACGGTAATCGTATAAGTCGGTGCGCCCCTGAGCAAAGCAAGATTATTGATCAGATAGCCATCCGAAGCACTTCTACCGGAAACCGTGAAATCAATCGTTGCTCCGGAATAAGCAGAAGCAGTGCAACCGGCATCAAGCTGCAGCGTTCCCTTATGCAGACCGCCGCTGAGAATATAAAGACGTCCGGCAGAAAGCACCGATGTATTCGCAGCTGTACCACCGCTGCAGACGGAAACATGGCAGCCGGAATAGATGGAATAATTGGAAACGTTTGAACTTTTCACTTCAAAAGCACTGCCGTTAACCGTTCCCTGAAGATAACCGGAACCTGCGGCCACATCAAAGCCGATAATCGCACCGGATGTGGCAACGATTCCTGTAGCAGATGCATTCGGGCGCAAATAAATATGTCCGCCGCTGCCAAGTGAAACATTGTTAATCGTACCGCCGGAGTACAGATTGATACAAGTATCATATCCACTGATCATGTTGACATCACTGAGGTATCCACCATTGGAAACTCGGATTTCACCACCGCTCATGACTGCGGAAGAAACATTGCCGTTCGCCCACACATCAACAAAACCGTTGCTGTATACTGTAATATCATTAGCAGAGCCGTAAATTCTGGTGATACCACGGACTGCAGCATTACTGACAATGCCACCACTGGAAATCCACATGGAACCACCCGCTTCCACCTTGGTATTATTCGCCACACCGTCGAGGTAGATGTACATGTAACCTCCGGAATTAACGGTTGTATCATTTGCCACCCCACCGCTGGAAATACGCAAAACACTACTGGAATTGCCAGTCGTACTGTTCGCCGTGCCGCCACCGTAGATATACATGTAGCCACTGGTATTAAGGGTTGTACTGTTCGCCTTACCACCGTTGGAAACGAGCACGAAACTTGATGATTTGGCAGTCGTACTGTTCACAGTTCCACCGGAGGAGACGTACAAACGGCCTGCAATGATGGTCGTATTGTTCGCTGTTCCGCCGCTGGAAACAAACATGGAGTTGTTACTGCCGGAAACAATTGTTTCTCCAGTAAGGACCGTACCCTGTTTGACTAACGTTCCGCTGGAATAAACTTTGACCTGATCACCGATGGGCTGGGCAGCAGCAATCTCAAGAGTCAGATTACCATTATTCTGTACCAGAGAGTAAGTCATATCACCGTATGTCAAAGCCGTTCCGTTGACCGTCAACGTTCCGAAGCAGGTGGTCGGATTGCAGATGGTAATGCTCTTATTGAAAGAGCTTGCACCCTGTGCCAGTTTGTAGGTACCTTCCGCCTGATCAGCAGAGATGGTAATGGCGTAGCTGTTAGCATCAAAATAGCTCAAATTGTTGATGATGTAACTATCCGCTGTGCGCCGCTGGCTGACATCAAATGTGATATCTGCAGCAGCTGCATTGACTGCACCATACGCACTGACCGTGCCGCCATAGATATGACTGTCTGACAGGATTGCACCGGAATTGAATGTGAGGCGACCGCCATAGTTTACATCAATATCATTCACTGCAGCGGTGGAGTATACATATACGGAACCGCCGCTGTTCACGATGGTATCATTGCCGACACCAGCACTGGCAATAATCAAATAGCCGCCGCTGTTTACGACAGTATCATTGGCAATACCGGCACTGATACTCAATTCCCCCCAAACCGTCGTACTGTTTGCAATACCACTTCTTACCGCACACATGGAGCCATAACGCATCACAAGTGTATTGTTCGCAACACCACCATAATAGCCTTGGGTGTTCTGATCCCAAAGTTCAAACATCCCACCGCTGCTCACAACAACATTATTGGCAGAAGCACCGCTGTAAATGAATACATATCCGCCGTTATTAATGACAGCATCGTTCACAACTGCGCCGGACGACATCGCAGCGATTGTACCGTAAGAATTAACTGTCGCACTGTTTACTGTGCCATTGGAAATAAATACTTCACCTTTCGACACACCAGCACTGTTCACGGTAACATTGTTTGCAACACCGCCAAGAGAGATGAACATTGCACCGCCATTGATCGTCATATTATTAACCGTGCCACCGCGAACACATGCAGAACCGTCACTATTCAAAGTCGTCGTACTTGCCAGGCCGCCGCTGGAAATATACATCTCGGCGCGGGAATTGACTGTCGTACTGTTCGCTGTGCCGCCCGAATAGACAAACATGGAATTATTACCAGTACCGATGAGCGTTTCACCGGTAAGCACTCTGCCCTGACGGACAAGTATGCCGCAAGAATAAACTTGAACCTGACTGTTGCCGGAAGAAACCGGAGGATCATCCGGTCTGGCGGAACCGCCGCTGGTGATAATCAAATGCAGATTGCCACTGCTCTGAACCAGAGAATAAGTCATACCGCCGTACGTCAAAGCAGTTCCGTTGACCGTCAAAGTTCCGAAGCAGGTGGTCGGATTGCAGATGGAAATGCTCTTATTGAAAGAGCTTGCGCCCTGTGCCAGTTTGTAGGTTCCGGCTGACTGACTTGCGGAGATGGTAATGGAGTAGCTGTTAGCATCAAAACAACTCAATTTATTAATGATGTAACTATCCGCTGAAGTCCGCTGGCTGACATCAAATGTGATATCTGCGGCAGCTGCATTGACTGCACCATACGCACTGACTGTACCGCCATAGATATGACTGCCTGTCAGGAGCGAGGAGGAATCACACCAGAAGAGACCGCCATAGTTCACATCAATGTTGTTCACTGTACCGGGCTCGTGAACGTATACAGAACCACCACTGTTCACAACTGTATCATTCGCCACACCGCTGTTGCAAATGTTCAGGTAACCGCCACTGTAAATGACAGTATCGCTTGCAGAACCTTCGTCAGCAACCAAGGTTCCCCATACAGTAGTACTATTTGCTACTCCGCCCCGGAAAGAGTACATAGACCCAGAGGCGTTCAGCAACGTATTATTTGCTACACCTCCATATCTGCCATAAGAATTACGATCCCACAGGTACACCCAACCACCGCTGTTCACCACCGTATCATTCGCCACACCACTAATATATACAAACATATGCCCATGATTATCCAAAGTGGTACTGTTCGCAGTAGCACCTTGCATGATTACAGCACTGCCCTGGCTGCCGCTGACAATGACATTTTCCGTGACACCGCCGCTCCACACATACAGGCCGCCATAAGCGTTCACAGAAGTACGATTTGCCAAAGCTCCATTATAAATATGTTGTATACCTTTGCTGTTCAATACAGTATCATTTGCACACCCCCCGAGAGAAACATACATATAACCGCTCGTATTCAAGGTCGTACTGTTCGCCGTTCCGCCGCTGGAAACATGCATGGAATTGTTGCTGCCGGTAACAATGTTTTCTCCGGTAAGTATGGTTCCCTGTTTGACAAGAGTACCACTGGAATAAACTTTGACCTGACTGCCGCCGGAAGAAACCGGAGGATCATCCGGAAGAATCGTTCCACTGCTGCCGCCGGAAGAAACCGGAGGGGTATCCGGTCTGGCAGAACCGCCGCTGCTGATAACCAGCTGCAGATTGCCGCTGCTCTGTACCAGTGAATAGGTCATACCACCGTAGGTCAGTCCTGTTCCGTTGACCGTCAACGTACCGAAGCAAGTTGTCGGGTTGCAGATGGTAATACTGCCGGTGAAGGAACTTGCGCCCTGTGCCAGTTTGTAGGTTCCGGCTGACTGACTTGCGGAGATGGTAATGGAG
>JAZUCU010000027.1:0-2581 GCA_045639325.1 Victivallales bacterium | reverse complement strand
TTATCCGGGATGTGCAATGCCAAATTGAATTTACCGCGGGAACACGCCACATAAAATGCCTGTTTGGACATTTTTTCTGCCGCAACCACCACATTTTTGCTGGTCATTCCCTGTGAGGCATGGCTGGTCATCACCCAGCCGTATTTGATACCTTTGAAATTTTCCGGAAGTCGTATGGCCGGCAACTCTTTCCGGTTGGAATCCAGCAAACGGTATTCATTTGGATTGCCGGTTGCAATCGCCAAACTGCCGTTATTGATCTTATATTCCGGAGTACGGAGATTGACGGTAAAGCGTACAATATCTCCTGCTTCTACCGGAAGTTGAACTGAATTACCCACATCTATTCCGTGTTTAATGGTTTGTGGTGAAACCGTTACTCCATTACTCAAAATAAGTTTGCCGTCTTCAATGTTTTCCACTGTTGCCATTTCTCCGGCAGAAGCAATTCCCTTGATTCTGGTATTAAAAAAAATCTTGCTTCCGACCTGATAATTGCCAATATCCCCCAACTGCGGTTTGGTCCAGTTCCAGGAATGAAATGATTCTACAAGATTCTTTTCGTCACCTTTGATGCAACCGGAAGACTTCATCCTCTCCCGGATCATACCGGTCAGAATATCGCACTCCCTGTGTGTCGGAGATACCGCAATACAATCCAACGGTCGTTTGCCGTCATCAGTCAACCGGACAAAATCTTCTGCCGCCCGTTCCAGATAATCTGCCTGATCTTCGTGAATAAAACCATGTGCATCAAGATGTTCAAAACCTTCTTTGCTGGAACCTGTGGCGATATACTCAATACCACGCCGGTATTCCTGCTGTTGTTGACGATGGATTTCTGCCAGCATCGTTTTCTTTATCATAGAATGATTTTCCAGCAAACGGAAAAAATCACCGGCTTCGACTGAACTGTGCTGCCGTTCATCCCCCACAAACAGCACCCGGTAGTTATTCTCCATTGCAAGTTTCATCATTTCCGTTCCCTGCCGCAAAGAATTGAGTCCGGATTCATCGATAATCAGATATGATCCTTGCGGTGGCAGTTTATCCTTGTTTTGCAGAAACATGGCAACTGTCTGGGCGGATTCAAAGTTTTCGCTCCGCAGAACATCAACAGCCGAATTGGTTGGTGCAACCACATGGATATTTTCGATACCACCTTTTTTCAAGCACTTGCAAAGTTCCTGCAAGGTAGAAGTTTTTCCCGCTCCGGCAACACCGCGGAAAACCATAAAAGGATCTTTGTTTTCCAGAATATCATTGATAACTTTGATCTGGGCAGAGTGGTCGTAAGTATCTTCTACTTCTGAAAAAGGACGGTACGAACTGGTCAAATCCGGCAGCAGACCTTTGGTGTTATTGACCGTTTCAATGGCATAGTTTTCCCGTTGGAGATTTTCTTCGGTCGTAAAATAGGGATTCCCCGCAGGACTTTTCAAGTTCACCAGACCGGGAACACTCTGCAAGGCTGTTTGCAAAACTTCCAAATCTGTTTCGCCCAAGTGCTGATTCTGAACTTCTGCCAATAGAGCATCCAGTTTCAAAACGCTGTGCCGTTCAAAAAGTTGTGCCGCAACCTTACTGATTTGCTGAACAGCATCCTGTTCCTCAACATCCATAAAACGCAAGTCGCCCATGATCCGGGCATTTTCAGCAAGGACATATAACCGCTGCCGCTCCGGAGCAGTCAAAAGAGAACGTTTGAATGTTTCAACCTCTGTTTCACTTTTTTCCAGCATCTTGCGGTTACGGGTCAGCAAGGTCATAGTTTTGACCTCTTCAGCCGTTGGCTGTCTGCCTTTTTTCGCTACAAACTCCTCAATGGCTTTATCTATTTGATGACGACGACGGGAGCAGCGCTTGAGGATTTCTTCATCAATTCCTTTGATCTCAAATCCAGTGATTTCACCCTTTTCGGAATGCTTTATGTCCAACTCATAGCCCAGCCGGATACACTCCCTTGCCAGAGCATTCTGATAGGACTTCCCCGCATAGCGGATTGCCTGATACATCTGCGTGGAATCCAGTGCTTTGAAAGTTCCGTCAGAATCCTGCGTTACATTGACGATCACGTTATGGGTATGAAGCTGCGGATCAAGGAGACGGCTGTTATCGTGATGGTATTCGGCATAGATGAATTTGCCGGTAAAAGCAAAGTTTTTTGTGGCGTAATTATCCCCTTTGCGGATACGGACTGCCGCAAACTTTTCCAGTTCTGCCATACCGACTTTTACTGCCCGCCGATGGGCTTCAGCAAGCCGGGGATCGAACATAGACATTACCGAAACAGACTTCTGGGCAGAACACTGAAAATCGTAAAAACGGACAGAATGAGGATTGTTCCGGGGAGTCAACTTACTGTGATCAACCGGATTCAGGTTTTGCTGAAACAACGAAAAGACCACAGGATCGACTGTTTCGCCCTGCAATCCTAACTTTTCCGCCAGACTGCCGGACCAAACGCCGACTACGCGATCATGCTCGCTGTAATAATCATTGTTGGAAAGATGCTGTTGATAAAAGTCAGTACCTTTTCCACGTGTGGCTTTGATTTTTGCCGCTGTAAACAAAAATTCCT
>JAZUCU010000026.1:0-70919 GCA_045639325.1 Victivallales bacterium | reverse complement strand
TTCTTTGAATCCTGAAGACCGCTTGAAGACCACAAGCTTGATAGGATGCAAGTGTACGAACAGCAATGTTTTTAGCTTAGCATTACTAACCGGTCGTGAGGCTTGACCACCTTTTTTTCACTTTCACATCTGCTAGGATGTAAAAGTCAAAAAAGGTAAGTCATCTTTGCTGATTCTCAAATCAACTTTTTCTCTACTTTGTCTACTTATCTTCCTCAGCATTTTAACATCTTTAACATTTTTTTTTCCGGTGTCTATGGCGGGCTTGCAACTCACGTTCCCATCCCGAACACGATCGATAAGGGGCCCAGCGACGATGGTACTGCACACAAGAGTGCGGGAGAGTAGTTCGATGCCGGATTTTTTTTTGCCCTCATGCCTGAAGCTATAAACGAGTTTCAGGCTTTTTTTTTTCTCTTTTTTTTCATACTTACTTGATTTTTTCTGATTGCGGTGGTAAGTTATTGAAACAATTTGAAAAGGATTAGAATTATGAATACAGATATTGCACCTATTCGCCCGAATTATGATGAACCGAATTATGATGTGACTAAAATCTCACCGTATACATTAGAAGATCCATTGTGTTTTGCGGATGGTACTCCCTTGAAATCTCCGGCTGATTGGCCGGCACGCAGAAAAGAAATTCTTGATATTTTTGCACATGAAATGTTTGGTGTTGAGCCGCCTGCACCCGAAGATATGATTATTGATGTATTTGAAGAACAGGATGGTGCGTTGGCCGGATTTGCAGTTCGGACACAATATAAAATGTATTTTAAAAAAGACCGGACCGGTCCCTGTATCAATTGGCTGCTTTACCGTCCGCGTCATGTAAAAAAGCCGGTACCTGTCATTTTTTTTTCTGAATTATCGTGGTAATTTTGAGCTGACACATGATCCGGAAATTCCGATTATGGATGCGTGGGTGCGGAGTGGACCGGAAACCAGAAACAATCGTCCTTTGGAAGAAAACAGAGGTTCACAGTGCAATCCGGATTCCGATTTTGTCTTTCCCATCGGCATGATCATTGCCCGGGGATATGCTGTCCTGACGGCATGTTATGCTGAAGTTTCTTCTGATTGTTCCATTTGGGAGCAGAATGAAGCATATAAACAGGAAGAATTTGCATACAATGGCGTTTTTTCTCTCTGGGGTGAACGGGATGAAACTCGTACGGATAACATTACATCTCTCGGTGCCTGGGCGTGGGCTCTTTCCCGTGGTCTTGATCTTGCGGCACAAAATCCTGCTCTTGATATTATGCGATCTGTTGTAACCGGTTGTTCCCGATTGGGAAAGGCAGCATTGCTTGCGGCTGCAAGAGATGAACGTTTTGCGGTATGTGTTCCGAATCAATGTGGGGGCGGTGGAGTATGTCTTGCGAAACGGGATTTTGGAGAAAATATTGCAACAGAGATGCGATATTTTCCACACTGGTATTGTAAAGCCTATGATAAATATAAAAAAAATCCGGCAAAACTTTTGACATTTGACCAACATTTGCTGGTAGCTTCGATTGCGCCACGGTCAATTCTTGTGGAAGGATTCAGCACACAGCCCTGGATGGATACGGAAAGTGAGTATCTGGCATGTAAAGCGGCATCGCCGGTTTGGGATTTTCTTGGGAAAACGGGCATGCCCGGCGATGGGTATCCGGATGATTATGACACCAGCTGCATTGGATCGTATCTTGGATATGTGCGCCGATCAGAGGAGCACGGTATTTCTGCATACGATTGGCATTGGATGTTAAATTTTGCGGATAATGCCTTTAAGACATTCTGAAGTCGAGATTGAATGGTACAACGACTTGGTCGGGCTCGATGGTTTTTCCGTCAAGCTCGGCTTTTTTCTGTTGAATGTAGATATAAATTTTTGATGCGGAGTTTTCACCTTCGCGGATATCGGGAATATTGAGTCCGCCATCCTGCAGTAAAATCTGTTCTGCTTCGTCCAATTTTCCGGTGTAAGCACAAACACATGCATCCATGAATTGAATGAATGGAAGTTTGCGAACTTGGGGAGCCATTGTGTTCAAGAGGTCTGCCATTTTCTGATATTCGCCGAGCCCGAGAAGCATTTTCAAAACTTCCTTATTGAATGATGCATCGGCAGGTGTTTCTTTTCCGGCGAGATAAATAGCTTCTGCTGCTTCCTGGGGACGGTTCTGTTTCATGCGGACATTAGCGAGAAGGTGAAGAATATGTTTTCTGCTGCCGTTTTTTGCTTTTTCAAGGGCTTCATCGGCAGATCTGAGATCACCTTTTCTGTAATAGTACAGGGCGGAAAAATATTTTTTCTGCCAGGAATCTTCAGCCTGCGACAATTTTTTGAACCAAGGTTCGCTGATGAGATAAGAAAAAATATTGTCGTCTTTGATGGTATTATTGCTGAGCAAGTCTGCCCAGATTTTCTGTTCGTCGCCGATGGAACCGAAATCGAGCTGTGGAGAAAGTTTTTCATTCATGCGCATTTCTTCGAGGGCGCCCCAACCGGATCCGGTTATGACCGTTTTTCCGGGTTTGAGAGCGATGGATTGGCGTGTTTCTGCGAGCATTGTTTCCAAATCAGCGGCAGGAATCACCTCATCGAGAAGTTTTGTGACTTCATCAATGGCTTTTTGCCATTCACCGAAAACTTTTTCGGGAGCAATGCGTACTGCACCATAACCTTCCAGCCATTCCCATGCAGTACGTGGCGGCATGGGGAGACATTCCTGTTGCGATCTGCCGAGACCGGCCTGTACTTCGATATAGGCATCCTGTTCCGGCCCAAGGAGTTTTTTGTTCCAATGACGTCCACCCTGCGATTGTCCCCAGACAAAAAGTTTTCTGCCTTTGAGATTTTTTGTTGAGACATGACAGAAACCGTAACCATCCGGATAGAAAAGACATTCATATTTTCTGGAATCGTCCGGGATATTATAGAAATGATCTCTGACGATAGGGAAGCTGACGGGATAAGTGCCATCGAAACCTTCGCCATCGGGGAGAGAAAGTTTTGCGAGCATGTGATTTCCGCCCTGATACCAGTTTGCAAACGTTGTGGTTGCGGGGACGACCACGCGACTGCCTTTGACTTCGGGCAGTGCGATATTGCTCCACCAGTACATGGGGACCATTTCCCGATTAGGATTCCAAATTCTTCCGCGAATGAAAAGGAAACGAGAGTCATCGGGGAGGAAGCAATCGTATTGGAACGGTGTTCCGCGGTCGCGCTGATATTCATAGATACGGAGTACGGGGAATTTTTCTGTTTCAATGACGGCTGCGAAACGTGGAGACATAGTCTGTTCATCGTGTCCGCGTCTGCCGCAATTGAATTCGACGCCGCCAGCGAACCAAGCGTTTCTGATTGCCAGATTGCAGGGGAGAAGGCGTGTATTTTCGAGGATCACGTCCCGTTTTTCAACTTTATCATAAAGAGACCAGAGTCTTCCGCCGAGTTCAGGGAGAAAAACAGCTTTGAGATATTCATTTTCGAGGACGACAGATTGGAACGTCAACGTTTCTTCGGGGCCGTCATAATCATCCTGGAGTGTGTAGGGGAGTCCATCGTTGATCATTCCGAAACCGATAAAAAGTCCGTCATCCTCATCGAGTTCAGCAGCGAATTCCGATTTGATCAACTCTCTGACAGCGGGGAACCAGGAAGCTTTTCCGACTTTATGTCCTTTAATGGTAAAGGGTTCAAAACGTAAATCTGACATAGTATTTCTCTCCTCAATATAAAATTTGAGATTAATATATCTGCCAAAACACAAAAATCAAGGATTTTTTACGTATTAATGCTTGTTTTTTTGAAAAAATATAGTATAATGTAATTGATCGTATAAATTTGATATGACAGATGGAAAAACTGAAAGGGTTTGTCATGAAAAAGGAGAAACTCGTTAGAGCTATGCACCCGTTTGGATATCAGAATTCATTTTAACAGGAGTTAATAGAAATACTATGAAGAAAAATTTACTTATTGTATTGGGGGCATTGAGTGCTGTTGGGATGGCAGCGCAGGACGTCAAGTTGCCGGAATTGCATTTCAATCCGCCGCCGCGTAAAATCAACGTGAATCAGAAAACAAAGCATATTTATGCAGAAAATGGGAAAGTGTATTTTGGGATTGTCGTTCCGGAAGATGCAGGCAAGCCTGCGGAGTTTGCGGCAGAAGAAATGGCTCATTTTCTCGGGAAAGCTTTGAAAGCAAAGATTCCGGTTGCCAAGGTGCGAGATGCCAGCTGGAAACATGCTGTATTCCTGGGCGATACAACACTTTCCAGAAAAGCAGGTCTTGATGTGCGCAATCTGACCCGTGATGGTTTTCTTATGAAAACGGTTGGTAAAGATCTCTATATCGCGGGGATTGATGATAAAGAATCCCATACGAAAAAAATCGTTCCCCGTGCGTATTTCTGGGGTGAACGGCCGATGATGCATCAGCGCGGCACCATGTTCGGGGTATATGATTTTCTGGAACGTTTTGCCGGAATCCGTTTTTATCTTCCGGTGGATTTAGGGATTGTTGTTCCGGACTTGAAAAAGTTGGAAGTTCCTGCGGTTGATATTTTTGACCGTCCGGATTGTGCGGTGCGTACTACGACCGCGTTTGGAATCATGTACAGCAAAAAGCCGTGGATGGATCCGAAAGTTCCGCCGCGTCAGATTTCCAATCTTGCCATGCTCCGTTGGCGTGCCGGGACGCGTGATATTCCGAACTGTCACGGTTTGCAGCAGCTTGGGTATTGGAAACGGTTCGGCAAGACGAATCCGGAATATTTTATCAAGAATTCTAAAGGGGAACGCCTGACAGGTTACCCCGGTTTTCTCTGTCTGAACAGTAATATTATTACAGAGATTATTGAAGATGCGAAATCGGCATTGCGTGGTGAGCCGCCTCAGAAACGCGGTGTTCTCTGGACGAGTAAAAATGGCAAATCCGTATGCTACTGGTTCCCCATGGTTTATAATAAGGATGGTTTCTTCAATGTGCATCTGCAGGATGGTCTGCAAGCTTGTTATTGCGAAAAATGCCAGGGAAAATCCACCGGTTCTGAGCCGGTCTGGAAAATGACTGCCACGGTTGCACAGGCGATCAAAGATGCGAAACTGCCCGGCTGGATCACGCAGATGGGGTATAACAGTTATCGTGAAGTTCCGAACGTTGATTTGCCGGATAACGTGATTGTTCAGCTGGCATTCAACGGGCCGTATCACATCAGCGAAAAGAGTAAAATTGCATACGAACATGATTTGATCCGCCGCTGGAACAAGAAACTGGATGGCAGAAAAGTTTGGTTGTGGATTTATCTTGATGCAACGGATGAAGGGCAGGACTGGTGTTCTTTCCCCGGCCTTTCCCAGAATTCCCCGTATGCCATTGCAAAATATTTTCAGGATGTCCGGAACGATATTTCCGGATGTATGGTTGAAACGGGAGCTGCTCCGAAAGACTGGATCAATATCTATGTCAACATGCGTGTGATGTGGGATACCTCTTTGAATATCAATCAGGTTATGGATGAATTTTACAGCTTGATGTTTGGCAAAGCTGCACCGGTATTGAAAGCCTATTTCAAAGAAGCGGAAAGTATCTGGATCAATAAAGTCCGCAGCAAATCTTTTGAAACTCCGCTGGGACCGAAGCCTATGAAGCAGCCGGAAGGCAAAGTCTGGGAACAGTTCTATCCGCCGAAACTGATTCAGAAATGGGTAAAAATGTTTGATCAAGCGGAAGCAGCGGTGAAAGATTCACCGGAACATCTTGCCCGAGTCAAGTTCTTCCGCGAACAGTATCTCGGCCCGGCTTTGAAATATTCTGCTTTGTACTGGAAGAATAAAGGCGAATCCGAAATTCTTCAGGCTGACGTGAAAACAGTAAAGACTCCGGTTGTTGTTGATGGCAAACTGGATGAAGCTGCCTGGAAAACGGCATCTGCCAATTATCTGGGTAAATTCCGTTTTGGTACGACACCGATCCGTGCAAGCGTGAAAGTAGTGAAAGACAGCAAAAATCTTTACTTTGCGTTTGAAAGTATTGACCCGCAGCACAATTTGTTGGAAACCGGCCTGAAAGTTCTGCCGGATCAGAGTACGACCAGTTTTGCAACGTTTGAAATTCTGCTGAATCCCAGTGGCGATAAGGAAACGGTTTATCACCTGCTGATCAATCCCAGCGGAAAATTCCAGGCTGTGATGCATCCTGCAGAAAAAACGTGGAAAGCCGGTTATAAGGTTGCAACATCCAATGGCAAAGACCGCTGGATTGCAGAAGTCTCTATTCCGCTCAATCAGCTCCCCGGTTTGAAAGCGGATGAATGCCGTGCGAACTTCTCCTATAACCGTCAGCAGAAAAACACAAAGGCATGTTCTGATTTGTACAGCTGGTCGCCGTATCTGCAGACCCGGTTCTATGAGCCGGATCACTTTGCAAAACTGGTGTTCAACAATAAGAAATCCGTTAACCTGCTTACGGACTTTGACTTCTCCGGATTGAAAATTGTCGGGGCAACGATGGGGAAACATTGGAGCTTTGGCGAATTTGATAATTCAACCGTTGTCAGCTTTGATGAATCGGAATTCGTGACCGGCGGTCAATCCATCTGCATGGAAAGTGATGCGAAATATACACCGGCGGAAAAAGCCAGTGCCCGTGTTTCCTACCGGAATGCGCCGCGTCTGGAGCCGGGCAAAAAGTATCGCTTGTCCTTCTATGTCAAAGGCGAATTGTCGCAGCATTCCATTATGGATGCCCGTATTTGGGGCGGCAAAACACGGATCGTTCCGGAAGGGCGTCTCACCGGTTCTTTCCCGTGGATGAAAGTTTCCCGTGAATTTGTGGCATTGGGCGATGGCAAGATTGGACTTGGTTTCAATCTTTACGGTGGCGGCAAGGTTTATTTTGACCACGTTGTATTGCAGAAAATTGATGATTGATTCCTTGTCAGAAATAAAATCAATATTGCACAAAAAAAGCGGGCTTTGAGAAAAGCCCGCTTTTTTCGTATCGGTTATCCGGAGGGAATACTCAGCGTTTGAACCAGACGGTCAACGTGTTTGTCTTTTCCAACAAGTCACCTGCAACAGCATATTCGCAAAGATTTCTGCCGTTCCATTGTTCTTTGATTTGAGCGTGTGGAACTATGCCGCGTGAATCTTCAGCCAACAGAATCGGGCCGCGTTTGACTGCAACATATTTTCCACAGGGAGAAACGATTTCTTTCAATGTGAAATCGAAATCAAGCGCGACGACATCGTTTGCCATTGCCTGGTGAGGCAGTTCCAGATAAGTGCCGGGAATGAATGAGACGGGCTTGCCGTTGAATGTAACACCTTTCAGAAATTCCGGCGTTCTTACGCGCAAAACTTTCTGTGCGGGATCGTTGAATTGGATAACGGCCCGGGGTGCGAAAGGATAATCACCTGTGATCGTAAGATTTTCTGTTTCCAAGGCTTCAAACAGGTTGACTGTGACTTTATCCGCGGAATCCATGACGGCGATTTCCGCAGCAACAGCCAAGCCTTCCGGACCTTGCGCGCGACAGCAATCGTTACCATCGAAGGGTTTTTTGAAGCATTGTTCAATCTGGTCTTCGGCACACTGTTTGTATCCGCCGCCGGTGAGGGGCGTGGGGTTGACATGCACCCAGTGAGAGCCATCGGGAGCGAGGGCACCGAGAAGAGCGTTATACAAAGATTTTTCGATTTCATCTGCGATTTTGGGATCATCATTCAGCTGCAGCATCCGGACACAGTAACGCATCCAGGTGGCTGTGACGCATGTTTCACCGAGTCCGCCGCAATCGCTTCTTGTCTGACGCAGGGCGCCATCATACCAGAATTCGCCGACGCAATCCTTGTTACCGCCGGTTCCGGTGATAAAGATTTCCCGGTTCAGCACAGCGTTGTAATAAGTTGTGAGGAGGTTTTTTCTGCGCTGATCGGGATGGAGCAATGTTATTTCCGCCAATCCCTGAAAACAGCTGGTCATTTCGTATGCCTTTCCGTTACCGAGGCTGGCGGGAGTTACGCCGATTTCCACACAATCGTAAATATTACCAATATAGGTTCCGCCTTTGCTGATGAGGTATTCGGCAAAATCATAATATTTTTTATCCCCGGAAAGACGATAGAGAGCGACGACAGCACCGAGGATACTGGCAGATGCCAGACCTGCATGACAACCGCAGGCGAGAATATCTTCTTTGCCGGGGCCGACTTGAGAAATCAGGTGATCCATCATTTTGCAGCAGCAGTTGAGGACTGCGGGATCGGGATTGAGTAATTCATAATAACGCATCAGGCCGAGGAGAATATATTTTCTGCCCCAGATATCCCAACCTTTGCTTTGAGCACACTGCAATTCTTCCGGATAAGAACTGATGCAACCGTCGGGTGTCTGGGCGTTCATGATATCGATTACTGTGTTGTCGATAATCTTGCGCAATTCCTGATCGCCGGTGACGTATGCGCAGGTGATGGCGGGGCGGATGATTTTGCCCCAGAATTCGCAACGCCAAGCAAAATCGGTTTCGTTATGCAATGCAAAAACATCGGATAATATTTTGAAATTTACAGTTTTGAACCGATTAGCAATCGTTCTTGCGGTTGCCTTTCCAGCGACACCTTTCAGGATTGTTTTTCTCATCGTTGTGATTTCTCCAGTGGGTTACGGTTTATGCCATAAATATATCACATCTTATAAAAATTGCAAACTTACCAGTGACGTAACAGGTTTGAAACTTGCACTAAAACGGCAGGAGTATCTTGCTTTTCGCTGAAATCCTTTGTTTCCAGATTGACATATAATTGACGTCCGGCTTCATCCACATGATTCCAGAAGCCTTTCAAATCAAGATCGCCATGACCGATTACGGCATTGGCAAAATATTTACCATTGCGTTTCAAGGTCGTGCCCGGCTGCGTGGAGTCATAAATCTTCCAGTCTTTCAAATGGAAATGGACCACATAATCTTTCAATAGCGGGTAGGCGGCTGTGGCATCGCAAGCGGTCTGCATGTTGCCGTGGTCGAGGGTGAGTTTCAATCCCGGGACAGCGCGGAGAACTTCCAGCACTTCTTCTGTTGTGACGATAGGACTGTTATGAATTCCGGTACTTTCCATGGTCAGAGTGATACCGGCTTTCTGTGCCAGTGGCAGGGCTTGCGCATAATATTCGATCCACGCCTTGCGGTCATCTTCCATGGAGACTTGATCCTGTCTGGGGAAGGGGGGAAGCATCAGAATGGGAGCGCCGAGCGTGCAGGCATCGTCAAGGGATTCACGGAATTCATCCAGATAATCATTGTTTCGCTGAAGAAATTTCTGTTTCAGCATCGTGTGCGCCACGATTTTCAATCCGGCATCTTCGCAAAGTTTCCGCAGATAACGGGGATCCTGATTGTGCGTCGTTACCCAGTCGATGGCATTCATGCCGCAGTCAATGGCAGTCTTGACGATTGTTTCCGGCAATGCATCGTACATCATGCAGGACATCATACATAAATTCATAGTCCGACCTTTTCTTTTGATTCATCTCTGTTAATATAATTCATATAACACAGATTGCAAACTGGAAATTTATACCTTGTTGTTCTGCGGGCGGACGGCTTCCTTGACGGCATCATCACCGTATTTTTCTTTGAATGTTGTAATGACTGTTTTCAATTTCAGAATCTGGCAGAATCCAACAATCAGGAAGGGCAGCAGCATGAGGAAATAAAGTTTGTAAATCGTAATCTGTTCCGTAGCAGAGGGGAATACTTTCTGAACGTAAGGAAGAACAAACTTTACAAGATATTGGGAGAGTTTCAACAATCCGCTTGCCAGAAGCATCCCGCCGGCTCCGGCACAGACACCACGCAGAATATTGATCAAAACCGCCGTGAGCACCTGCTTGTTTTTCGGGATGGTCATAAGGAAGTACCCATGCAATGCATTATCGCACATCACAATTGCGCTTCCGAAGAGGAAAAAGAGAATGAGTGACAGCGGAATCGTTGCCCAGGCACCGGAATAAGGCGCAAGAATCCAGCAGAATGCTGTGGCAATATGGGCGCTGATGCCGCAGATCAACAACAAACGCGGTCCTTTTTTCGCGGCAAACTTTCCGGTCAGATAGGAGACGGTAAAGCATGCGATAAACATCATGGAAGAGAAGAACAGAGATTTTGTGTTGCTGAACCCGTATCCTTTTTTGATAAAAAGAATGGCAATCGGGAGAATTGTAACAACGGAAAATGTTGCCCAGAAACCGGCGAAAAGCTGACGGATGATATCCTGATCCCGCAGATTTTCTTTTAATTTCGGCAACAATTTTTCACTTGCTGATTTACGCAGTTCGCCGGTTTCTTTGATCCGGCGCACAAAGCCGGAAGCCGTGATACCCAATGCCGCCCCCAGAATGATGACCCCGCATAAGAGATAGATGGAATCGTGTATCGTCAAAGCAAAACTGATCAGCAATAATGAGATGACCCCGAAAAGATAAAATGCCGTCCCGCACTTGCCGATAAATTGTGCACGGTCATGGTCAGACGTAATTTCTCCGCCCAGCGGCTGACACAAGACCACCCCCGCAGCCCGGCACCCGTAGAAGGTGAAAGAGGTCAAAAGCAGAAGAATCCAGGAAAAAACAGGATAATATGGGGAAATGACCGCAGCGACAGCCGCCAGAATTGCAGCAAAATTTCTGCAAATCCAGAAATCCGCCTGACATTGTGCCGCACCGACTTTTGCCGCCCGCCAGACACCCAGCGGCAGAAGAATAAAACCGATATGCTGCATGGATCCCAGAATGGTAATCAGGGTATCAGGCATAGTCATTTTGACAGCAAGAAGAATAATGAGCGTTTCTCCCAGACACATGTAGGAGAATCCGTTGATACTGTTAAAAATCAACGTGTTTTTCTGGGAACTTTTTTTATCTTCTTCGGTAAGTGGACGGTTCAGGATCATGTTTCAAGTCTTTCTATATGCAATTAAAAAACAATCGCATAATTTAAAACACAATCCTGAAATGTCAAATTTTTTTCCGTAAATTTTTCAATTAAATGAAAAATCCGCCGGTTGCAAGACCTTGGTATTGAAAATGCAGATTGCCGTTGGTCTCGTATTTTTCATCCAGCTGCAGGATGCAGTCGATTTCGCCATTGAGATATTCTTCAATCATCCGCGCTGTTTCACGGTAACGTTCGCACAAACCGCCCATGCGGATATGCATCAATTCAATACCGAACGGTTTGAAGCTGCGTTTCCACTGTGTCCGGTAGGATGCCAGGAAGCGGTTCAAGTCTTCGATCATCTGCGGAACATCATTCTCTGCAATCTCTTTCAAGGCCGCTTTATCTTTTGCTTTGTAGGCATCCAACAGTTTCTGACGGAATTCCAACTTCCGGACTGCTACATTGGCAATATTCCAGGCATGATCAATGTGACCTGCTGCCGTGTCATTACGGTGTGCCGCGGTCAGATCGCGGACTTCGCGGAAATCGGCAAGCACACAGTCGATGAGATCGGTTTTGTGCTTTTGGGATTTCATTTCATTCCACGCAATCCCCAACAGCGGGTCGTCCCAGAAAATCAGGTTGGATGGAACTTTGACCACTTCGCCGCTATCCAGCGTGTAAGTGTAGGTGAGTTTTCCGCAAGCCATTTGGAGTTGATAGGAGGTGCCGCAGACCGCCTGATAGAATTTTGCAAGACGTTCTTCATCTTCCTGTTCCTGATTATAGGCATAATCCGCTGCCCAGGCAAGACCGGCAAAGGCAGAGTCAAATTCACAATATCCGCCATCGTCACCCCAGAGAGTGTAAATGACTTCCTGCGCGCCGACTTTATGACAGGCTTTGATGCAGGGGCGCACGGTTGCTTGCGTTGTTTCGTAATCGGTCCACATTCTGCCCCAAGTCCAAACGCCGGATGCCATGAACGGGGCACTGCCATTCAGATCGGAAGTGCGGGTGAGCATTTTTTCATAAATTTCTGCATCCCGATGATAGTAATCCCAATAGGAGAGCTGTACCATGGAGGGAATGGCGTTCTTGACATCCTGCGGAATTTCGGAGGTGGTATCGTAATAATTCTGTGTGGTATTGGCGTAGCGGAAATACATATCGGACCAGATGATGGGCTCCAGATTCAACTTTTTGCAGATTTCACAAACGCGCCCCAAGTGACGGTTGTAGATGCTGAACGGGCTTTCGTATCCCTTCTGATCCATGAATGCACCTCTGCCCAGGTCGTGTGTTTCATCCATACCCAGATGGATGCGGCGGGAAGTCAGGGCTTCGCTCCAGAAATTGATGATTTTTTCCACCAGTTTCAGGGCTTCGGGGTTATCAACCATGATGGTACAGCCGGTATCGCGGACCTTGTAATAGGCAGGCCAGCGGAGGATGGGCTCCAGATGTCCCAGCGCCTGAATGGATGCGATGATTTCGATATTCAACTGTTTTGCATAGGCATCGATTTCCTTGATTTCCGCCATGGAATAAGCGCCGCGCATGTAGCCGAAATAAGGTTCATCCGGCAGCTGATAGGCATCTTTTGTATAAATCATCGCCATATTGTATCCCATGAGGGAGAGACGGCGCAGCCAGTGTTTGAAATGTTTGACTGTGATAATGTTGCCGCGTGTGCAGTCGAAAAGAATGCCGTATGTTTTGAAGGCTATCTTTTCCGCACATTCCATATCCGCCATGACATAAGCCAGTCCGCGTGCAGCAAATGCGGTTCTGCCGTAAGTGATGACAAATGTATTGCCATCGCGTTTGACGGATAATGTTTCCGAATCATCGACCTTGACAAACCGGATATTTGCTTCTGCCGGATTTTCGGCGACGGGATATTCTTCCGCCAGAGTGCGGAGCATGGAGTAAAGTTCGGCGGGTGTATTTTCCGGATTCCAATTACATTTCATGATAGGTTTCTCCTGTGATTATTTTATGCTTTTTGGTATATTAGCATGAAACAATTTTTTTTCAATGATGCGTCTCAACTTTTTTTTATAAAAATTTTCCGTAACAACATATTATGAAATTATCGCAAACATAATTGCAAATTATGAAATTACCGCAAAAATTAGGAAATAAATTTGAAAATAATAAATGTTCAGTGTATATTATATTGTAGTATAATAATATCAACCACATGGATAAAAAAATGAAGAGAGCTGCGTTATTTGTCGGAATTAATGATTATAACAAACCCTTGGCATCCTTGAAATGCGCAAGAAAAGATGCTGATACTCTTTATGGCCTTTTTTTGAGAGAATATACCCATGGCATGGTTGATTTTCTCCATGACGTGAGTTCCGGTGAAATCATAAAAACCATTCAGAAAAGAATGGAAACTTTGAGTGAAGGCGATTTGTTCTTTTTCTATTTCTCCGGTCATGGTGTCGAAGAGCGCAATAACCATTTGCTGTTGACTACCGGTACCCAGTTGCTTGGCGATGAATGGCATGATGCATTTTCAATCAATATGCTGAAAAGCTTGGTGACGAAGAAACCGGGAGTGCAGACGGTTATTGTTATCGACTCCTGCCGCGAATCGGTGTATCACGGAGCCCGTTCTGCCGGTGTTGCTGAGCAGTCCCGCGGTATGACAATGAAAAGAGTTGCGGAAGAAAAATCTGCGGATGCAGCAATGCTGCCCCCTGTGATTCTTTGTTCCTGTGCAGGCGGCGAGCGAGCCTTTGAGATTGAAGAAACCGGACATGGTATTTTTACACTTGCGTTGAAAGAGTGTCTTGAATCTGGTAAATTCTTTACGTTGGATGAAATCGCAAATAACGTTACCGAACGTTTGAAAACATTTATCAGCAAGCATAAATTTTCCGGAAATCAAACGCCGGAACTTCATAAATCTCCCGGTATCAATCCGGTATTGTGGGGAAATCCGAATGCCGCAAAAATGGTTGAAAGTGAAAACTCGAAAGCTGTATCAGAGGAAGAACGGAAACTTGATAAAGAATATAACAAGTTGTATGCCAAAGCGGAAGTCCTTGTCGAAAATGGCAGATTTGACTGGAAAGAGGAATTCAAGCAACGTTTGGAATCTTGCGAACGGATTTATGAGACTGGATTGACGCAGGATGCAATCGACGCCTTGAATGATCTCTTTAGTTGGCATGAAACACAAAAACGTTCGAAGACGAATGAGATTAAAACGGAAAATGTGCAGGATGCCGCAGTCGAGACTGTGTCTTTGCCTGAAAAGGAAGTTAAACAGCCGGAAACAGAAAAGAAAACTTCCTGGATAAAGCGAATCATCGGATTTTTTGTCGATTATGTATTGACGTTATTTTTGATTCTTGCGTTGTCCGGCTCACTTGCTGTAAAAGAGCCTATCGGATCATCCATTACAGTGGCAATACTTTATGCCGCGCTGCTTTTGTTTAGAAAAAATTGGTACTTTTTGTTATGTAATTTGTTTATGGCTACATTTTGCTTGAGTCTGTTCCACAGTGGATGGTGGTGGTTTGCCTGTATCCTGGCGGCTCTTGTTATGTTTTGTCTTTGCATGATCGATACAATACCTGCAAAAACTAAAAAGTGCAGAGGCCTTTACGTTTATTTGAGTTTCATGCTGGCTCTTTGTATTAGTGCCAGCGGAAAGTCATATCACATGATGGGGGTTTTGCTCTGCAGCTCTTTGTTCTTCCCCTTGATTTATTCTTTCCCGCGGGTTGTTTCCTGGCTGTCGATTTGCCTTTGCTGTATTCTTGCATTTTACTGGTCTGCCTGGTGGTTGATAGGGGTGCCTATTTTTCTCATTGTATTGTTAGCGATATGGGGCAGTCAGGATGACAAGGTAAAGGAAAGCGATAGTAACGTCGCAGCGCAGAAATAATGTTTCTGCTTACTTCAACTTGTTCTGAAGCCATAACAGGGCGGATGCGTGATCCGTAAAGTGTCCGTCCAACTGAGCATCAAATGCCGTTTGCAGCAGCTCTCCCATTTCACGGCCCGGCTTGATGCCATGCTGTAATAAATCACGTCCCTGCAGAAGCGGAGTCGGCGGTGTGTGAAGAATCTGCAAGTCTTCTGCGTGTTTCCGTAATTCGTTCCAGAGTTGCTGCTGTGCCGGATAACAACATTCCGCCGCACGCAACAACAAATCCGTATTCTTCACCGCAAGTGCCAGACGGCGCAATGCTCCATCCGGTTTTGCCTGATATCCGGATAATTCCGGCAGGTGTGATGTCAATGCCGTCACGGTCTCCGCCAGCCCGTTGAGCCGGTAAGTTTTTTTCAGAAATGCGTTGATTTTCGCAGTCGGCAATGTATGACACAGCACCGTCAATGCAAGAATCCGGTCTTCTTTTTCCTGTCCGGTGCGATGTTGCGGGATACGATTCAGCGGCGCAGTCGGGATGCTGTTCAGTTCCTCCGGCAGCCATTGACATTGTGCAAGAAAATCAATTCCGACGGCGATCGCTTTCCCTTTCAGAAGCAGTTTATCCCATTCCGCGGCAATCCGGTCGAGAGCCAATTCATTTCCCGGAATCTGACGGCATAATGCAATGGTTTCCGGCGCAATAGTAAAGTCGAACCGGGCGGCAAACTGCATGGCACGCAAAACGCGCAAGGGGTCTTCTGAAAAGTGTTCGGAGACATGACGTAATACTTTTTGTTCCAGATCCTGCTTGCCATTCCACGGGTCGATGAATTCCTGATCCAACGGGTCATACATCATGGCATTGACGGTGAAATCCCGGCGAGCGGCGGCATCCGCAAACGTGAGATCGGGGATGCAGTCGACCATGAATCCACGGTGTCCGGCGCCGGTTTTGTTCTCCCGTCTGGGCAGAGCGATATCGATATCGAAATGATGAACTTTCATCACGCCAAAGCTCATGCCGACCAGATCAAGGGCAAAATCATCTTTCAAAATTTCCTGAATTTTTTCGGCGGAAATATTGTAACATTCCAGATCGAAGTCCTTGCAGGGGTTGTTCTGCAGGGCATCCCGCACGCATCCTCCGACCAATACCGCGCGGCCCCCATGCTGACGGATCAGACGGCAGATTTTGAGCACGGCTTGAAAAAGATTGGTGTCTTCCTGAAATTGAATCATCCTGTTCTCCCCTTACAATTCATATTTTACCGGCGCGGAAACGGTCATGGTGTCCGGCGTAATATCGCAATCCAATACAAGAATTTTAACGCCATTTGCGGCTGCATCCCGGAGCGCGGCACCGAATTCGGGGTGTGTCTCATCATTGGGGCGGAACAGTGAAATTTCTTTCATCTGCACGATGAAAATCACCCACGCCTCCAAGCCGTCTGCAACACATTGTATCAGTTCGCGGAGATGCTTGACACCCCGTTCAGTGGGCGCATCGGGGAACGATGCTATGCCGTCATGTTCCAATGTGACACCTTTGACTTCCGCGAAAATCTTGCGGGAACCATCCTCGATACAGAAATCGAACCGGGATTTTCCGTATGTGACTTCCCGGCGAATGATGGCACCGGGAGAAAATCCGGCGTGACGTTTCAGCCATTCGTGTGCTGCCTGATTGGGCGCCTGGGAATCCATATTGACGAGCAGCGGGGCAGGGCGGCGTTTTTCCACGGCGATGAGACTGTACTTTGTTTTGCGTTCCGGGTTATCCGATATTTCCAGATAGACCGTATTTCCGGGTACGAGCAATTCCCGGCATCTGCCTGTGTTTTTTACATGCACACGGTGCTGGATGCCGTCGATCATGACCTCCGCGATAAAACGGTTGGGCCTGCTGAGGAAAATTCCGGGTATGACGTTTGAATATTTCATAATGGGATATTATACATCCGGAACGGCTAAAGTCAAGTTTATAATTTCTGATTTTTTTACGGAAGTTTCTTGAAAATGGTATGAAGTGTTGTATATTTAGAGAAATCCTCAACATAATTATTGAAAGGTTTATATTATGAAGATGTCCTCTCCCAAATGGATCTCTCACCGTGGAGAATCAATTGATGCTCCGGAAAATACGCTCGCCGCTTTCAAACTTGCGATGGAACGCGATTCTGACGGCATGGAAACCGATATTCATTTTACCGCCGATGGCAAAATCGTATGCGGTCATGACGCCAACACAAAACGCTGTTGTGGCGTTGACAGCCTGATTGCAGAAACAACTTATGCCGACTTGCAGAAACTGGATGCCTGCAATGGTAAAGCCGAATATGCAGGGGAAAGAATTCCCCTTTTCTCCGATGCGCTGAAAGTTCTCAAACCGGGCAAACTTTTCTACGTTGAACTGAAGATCGATGTTCCCGAATTGATTCCTGCAATGATGGCAGAAGTCGATGCTTCCGGCGTTTCCAGAGATCAGATCATTGTCATTTCTTTCTACAAGGAAATGATTCGCCAGTTCAAAGCTGCTTACCCGGATGTGAAAGCTCTCTGGCTGACCGGTTTCGGACAAGATGACAACGGCAAATATCATCCCGATTTCGAAGAAGTCATGGACATCCTTTATGATATCAAAGCCGATGGTCTCGACGCACACGGTTTCATCGAATTCTTTGATGCTGATTTCGTGTTGAAACTGCAGCGCGAAGGTTATCAGGTGGCAGTCTGGACAATGGATACCGAAGAAGGTGCCCGTTATTACTACGATGCAAAAGTGGATGGCATCACAAGCAACTGTGCTGCAAAATTGATGAATCTGATTCAGAAATAATTTTTTTCAGAACAATTCCCCCTGGACCATATCCGGGGGATTCAGAATGGATCGCACCGGTTCGAATGTTTTCCGGTGGATCGGGCAGGGACCAAATTTTTCGATGAGGGATGTGTGCAGTTTTGTACAATATCCTTTATGAACATCGAACTGGTATTCCTGCCATTTTTTTGCGGCTTCCATCATAAACAAATCACGATGTGTTTTTGCAAGAATACTTGCTGCCGCAATGGATGCAGATTTTGCATCGCCTTTGACAATGTTTTGTGATGGGAGAGGAAGACCTTTGACGGGATTGCCGTCGACCAGCGCAAATTCGGCGGGAGGGATGATGCCGGAAAGAGCTTTCGCCATTGCTTTCCATGTGGCACGGAGAATGTCGGAAGCATCAATTTCTTCTGCGGAGATTTCCGCTACCGAATAATACACGCCCGGAGTTTCCATAATCTTCCGGCGCAATTCCATACGTTTTTTTTCGGACAATTGTTTCGAGTCGAAAATACCCGCAGGGATGCAGTCTTTTTTGGTAAAAAGAACTGCGGCCGCGACGACGGGACCGGCGCAGCAGCCTCTGCCGGCTTCATCAATACCGGCGGCATAAAAAATCCCCTGTTCAGCGAGAGAAGACTCAAAACTCAACAGGGGACTGTCCGCAGCGAGGAAAGTATCCCCGCTGCAAGATGAATCGGAAATCTTATTTTCCGGGAGCGACATACTTCTGCTCTTTGACTTTGGCTTTTTTGCCAATTTTGTCGCGCAGGTAATACAGTTTTGCACGACGGACGGAACCTTTCCGATCTACCGTGATGCTGTCAACGCGGGGAGAATGGATGGGGAAGATCTTTTCGACCCCACACCCGAAGGAAACCCGGCGTACAGTAAAAGTTTCGCGGATTCCGCTGTTTTTACGTGCGATAACGACACCAGTGAATTTCTGGATACGTTCGTTAGAACCTTCCACGATCTTGGTGGCAACGGTTACGGTATCGCCAACTGCGAAATCCGTGACAGTGGCTTTGCACTGTTCTTTTTCGATTTTGTCAATCACGTTCATTTTAATTTCCTCCAATATGAATATAATTTTCAGTTAGATAAGGTCTGGTCTCTGGCGAACAGTCTCATTCCAGGACTGTGCTTTCCGCCATTGTGCCACATCTCCGTGAGAACCACTGAGAAGTACGTGAGGCACTTCCATACCTTCGAAGACGGGCGGACGCGTATATTGGGGATATTCCAGAAGTCCGGATTCTTCAAAAGACTCATCGTCACCGGATTTATCGTCGCCGAGTACTCCGGGAAGAAGCCGTACGATGGCATCGGTCATGACCATTGCTGCGAGATTTCCACTGGTGAGGATATAATCCCCGATCGAGAATTCCCAATCGGCAAGGGCTTGACGCACACGTTCGTCTACGCCTTCATAATGTCCGCAGATGATAATCAGATGTTCTTCCTGTGCTGCAATGGATCTTGCTGCACTCTGATTGAACTTCCGACCCCGTGGTCCGGTTAAAATCACCTTTGAACGTTCAGTTTTTAATGAGCGAACCGCTTCAAATAACGGTTCCGGTTTCATTAACATGCCGGGGCCGCCGCCGTATGGCGTATCGTCCACCGTACCATGTTTATCATGAGTAAAATCTCTGACATTGATTGCATTGATTTCCACCAACCCGTTTTTCCGGGCTCTGCCGATGATACTTGCATCGAAAGGTCCGAAAAAAATATCGGGGAAAAGAGTAAGAATATCAATACGGAGAGCCACGCTTATTCCTTTACGGAGTCAACGTCATCAGGAACTTCAACGGAAATCCGTTCCCGGTTACGTCCTGCGGCACCAGCCACAAGAGCGCGCAATGCCATAATTGTTTTACCCTTCTTGCCAATGATCTTTCCGCGATCGCTGGCGAGACAAATGATCTTGATCATTTTACCATCGGCTGTAGTTTCACTGCATACCTTCAGTTCATCGGGATAATCAACGAGAGATTTTGCGACGAATTCGACAAAACCTTCCATATCCTGAAGACTGACAGCGCGTGCGGGGCGGGAATTGTTATTCCCGTTTTTACCGGACGCAGAACTGTTCTGTTCTTTCTGCTGGGCACTATCTACTGCTTCAACTTTTTCTGTTTTTGCTGTGCCGCCGCCAAACAGTTTTGACCAAAAACTCATGTTTACCACTCCGTTATAACCGCTTTAACGATTATAGTTAAAGAAAAATGTTCTTACTTGTTACTGAGCATCGCTCTTGAAGTTCTTTTTCTTCGTGTAAGCATCGGGCTGACCATACAATTTGGGGGTGCCGGCTTTAGCGCGTTTGTAGATATCCGCAACTGTTTCGCTCATGAGTGCACCCTGGGAAACCCAGTACTCTACACGTTCAACGTTCATTTTTTCATCGCTTCTGCGGGGATCATAGTAGCCCAATTCTTCGAGCATTTTGCCATCCCGCTGTTTCCGAACATCACATGCAACGATACGGAAACTGATCCAATTCTTTGCACCTGTCTTTTTCAGTCTGATCTTTACCATTGGTTTTCCTTCCAAATCTCCTGGTTTATTACCGACTTGTTAATATTTTTTTCGTACAGAAAACCGTTCTCTGTACACTTAAGACATATAATATACAACTATAATTCGATTTTTCAAATGCTTCCAACGCTTTTTTTCTCTTTTTTTTCAAGAATTTCCACTGATTTCCCTCTTTTCTTTCCAACTTTGATCAATTTTGGTTTTCCGTCCCTTTTTTTACAGGCTTCCGGATCGTTCTCCGCCTCTTGATTTTTTTTCCAAAAAATATTGCCATCCTTATGAATTCCGGTTGTAATTAGCATTTCCGGATGTATAGTAAGTGATGATATTAAAATATGAGGAGAAAAATTATGGGCTTGAGTACTTCTGAAATTCTGATTATTGTCGTTATCGTTCTTATTTTATTTGGTGCCAAAAAGATTCCCGAATTGGCGCGGTCGCTTGGGCGTGCCAGTTACGAATTCAAAAAAGCGAAAGAGGATATTGTCAATGAAGCCGGAGCTGCCGTCGAAGCCGCAGAACAGAAAGCCGCAGATGAAGCAGATGACGTCAAAAAAGACGAACAGAAATAAAGGTATTTTATGAGCCATTCAGCAAAGGGCAGTTTTATCGAACATTTGGAAGCTTTGCGCGGTGTGCTTTTGAAGACTGCGATATGTTTTCTGCTTCTTTGCATTCCTGCCGGTTATTATTCCGCTGATATTCTTCAAGTGCTGCTGGATTATGCGGCACCGGATGGTTTCAAGCTTCATTACTTTACTGTAATGGAACCGTTTATGACATTGCTGAAGATAACGCTGGTGTTGGCGATGACTGGTACTTTTCTTCCCGCTCTGTGGTGGCTTTGGGGATTTATTGCGCCAGGCTTGACATCGGATGAACGGAAAAAACTTGCTCTTCCGGTTTCTTTTATGTTTTTTCTTGCATTGGGCGGGGCGGTCGTTGCCATATTTTGTATCGTGCCTGCGATGATCCGGTTTTCTCTTTCCTTTGCGGGGAAGGATTTGCAGCCTGTGATCGGGATCGGCGATTTTGTATCGTTATTGTTGATGGTGATTCTGGCAACCATGGCAATGTTTCAATTTCCGGTGATCCTGTTGGGACTGTTGACGACCGGGGTGTTAAATCTGGATGTGGTAAAATCGAAACGCCCCCATATAATAGTTATTATATTTGTATTAGCGGCAATTTTTTCACCGCCTGATGTGTTCAGTCAGCTTCTTCTGGCGATTCCGACTTACATTTTATTTGAAGCGAGTCTGCTTTACTATGCCATCCGTCAGAAGAAAGAGGATTCTTACGAAATGATCTACAAAGATACAGAGTAAATAATTGAATTAAAACAAGGAGAGAAAGATGGACAGACGTGATTTTCTTAAGAAAACTGCAACTTTGGCAGCCTTGGGTGCTGTCGCAAAATTGATCCCCTCAACGGAAGCTGCCGCACCGGTCAAAAAAATGAGTGGCAGTCCGGATCTGGTCGTGGTCCGCAATGGGGAACCGGGAGAAATGTTTGAGACATTGATTCGTGAACTTGGCGGCATGGAAAAATATGTCAAGCCGGGACAAAGTGTTGTGATCAAGCCGAACATTGCCTGGAATCAGCCGCCGGAAATGGCAGCGAATACAAACCCGGAACTGGTTGCTGCAATCATTCGCCACTGTATCAAAGCCGGAGCCTCCAAAGTTTATGTGTTTGATACAACATGTAATTCATGGGAAGATACTTATAAAACAAGCGGGATCCGTGAGGCTGCGGAAAAAGCCGGTGCGATCGTTGTCGGCGGTGATTCGGATAAAGATAAAAAATATCTGGCGGAAAATTACAGTGAAGTCTCCGTCCCCGGGGCAAAGATTTTGAAGAAAATGGTGAATCATAATCTTGTCCGCGAATGTAATGTGTTGATCAATGTTCCGATCCTGAAAGTGCATGGCGGTGCAAAACTTACCTGCTGTATGAAAAATATGATGGGGACGGTCTCCAAAGAATATCACAAATATTTTCACCGACGCGGCTTGAATCAATGTATTGCAGAATGTTGTTCATTCCGAAAACCGGATCTGAATATCGTTGATGCCTATCGTGTGATGGTCAAACGCGGTCCCCGCGGCGTGGATAAGAGTGACGTGAAACTGTTGCGTTATCAGATGGGAGGAACCGATATGGTTGCGCTGGATACGGCTGGTGCTGCTATGCTGCATGTCCCGCTCCGTGCGATCGGTCATATCGCGGTTGCGAAATCCATGGGGTTGGGGTCGACTGATCTGAAATCTTTAAATATCAAACGAATTGACTTAAAGAAATGAAAATGCGCAGAAATTACTTTGCTTTGATCCGCATTATCTTTGCTGTTTTGTTCTTTATTACGGCATGGGGGGCGGCATGGTTTTATCCTTCATGGTCAAAAATCTTGATTACGCAATACGGAACCGGAGTCTTGGCTCTGTTTGCCCACCTGTCAGTAGGAGTGGCGATTGCCGTTGGTTCCATTACGGTTGTCACACTCCTTGTCGGCAGAATTTATTGTTCTGTGTTATGTCCTCTGGGGATCCTGCAGGATGTGATGTCGATTTTTCCCCGGAAACGGCAATATAACCGTTGGACCCGGCGGGTGAAATACCCGGTTTTTCTGGCGGTTGTGATGTTGGCTGTTTGCGGATTTGTGTTGCCTTTGACACTTCTGCTGCCGTCATCCAATTTTATCCAAATCGTCAATTACGGATTCCGTGAGGCTGCCGCACTGGCAAAACTGGGTGCGGAATCATCGAATCCTGCAATGCTGACAATGATCTTTTCCTGGCTGTTGTTTTTTGTACTGTTGGCACTTGTCCGTTTACGCGGCAGGATTTATTGCAATACGGTATGCCCGGTCGGAACGCTGTTGGGACTTTTTGCCCGTTATTCTTTGTGTAAGATCCGGATCGACGGCGATAAATGCGTATCCTGCGGTGCCTGTGAACGTGCGTGCAAAGCGGGATGTATTGACGCAAAAAATAAAACGGTGAACACGGAAGATTGCGTCATGTGCATGAATTGTTTGACTCAATGCAAATTTGATGCGATCAAATTCAGCGCAAAAAAGCCGGAATTGACAAAAGACGATTTGCCGGGACGCCGTGAATTTCTGGTCAATGCCGCGGCAGCGGCGGGTGGATTGACTGCCGGCCTTCTGCTCCGGAAAACTGCTGCGCCGACTCCGGGAGTTGTCATGCCGCCGGGGGCAGGGAGTTTTGACCGTTTCACATCCCGGTGTGTGGGGTGCGGACTTTGCATCAGTGCCTGTCGCGGGAATGTTTTGACGCCATCCATTCGCGAATATGGTTTACGCGGTTTTATGCAGCCTCATTTGGATTTCAATAAAGGGGAATGTAAATTCCATTGCAAACAATGTGTGACGGTCTGCCCGTGCGGTGCTTTACTTCCGCTTTCCAAAACAGAAAAACGGCATTTGCGTATTGGGATTGCCCGTTATAATCCGAAACTTTGCGTGGCGTATCTGAATGGGCAGGATTGTGGTGCCTGTGCGGAACATTGTCCGGTTGGTGCATTGACGATGGAACCGTATAAAAACACAACGATTCCGAAAGTGGATGAAAATTTTTGTATTGGCTGCGGAGCCTGTCAATACATCTGTCCGATTCAGCCGGTGAAAGCGATCGTGGTTGAAGGTGTTGCCAATCAGCAACGTGTGGAAGAGTCGAAACTGGAAAAGGAAATCAGACTCTCTGCCGAAGAAGATTTTCCTTTCTGATTCTTTCCGATCAAAGATATAAAAAAAAGAGGTCATCCGTTTTGACAGATGACCTCTTATTTTTTTTACCGGACCAGCTTATCTGGCAATCTGATTTTCTTTCAGCAGGAAACGTTCGCCGCGGAATACGAAACTTGCAGGTACCAGAATGCCATCAATGGTCTGGAAGCTGTCGATTGACAGAACAAAGGATGAGCTTGCAGAAGCATCGAGAGTCAGGGACGGGATTTCGATGCGGACAATATCATTTCCTTCTGCGTACAAGCGAATCAGGCCTGCACCGAACATGTCACGGAGCTGGATTTCGATTTTATAGCAGAGGCGTTTATCCACGCAATATTCTTTTCTTTCGAATGAGGCAGTTTTCTTTGTGAAATCTGACATGGGAATGATATCAAGAGAAATGGATTTTGCCAATTTATCCGGGTTGAGGAGGAAGCTGTGAATCATGTACAATTCACGGATAACGGCATCTTCCAGATTGGCAGGGATCCCCTTCGGCATGGTGATGACTTCCGGCATTTCCGCTTCTGCCTTGAAGAGATCACGGACTTTATCTTCGTCTCTGCAGAGAATGGAAATTCTATTTTTTTCGTTTGCAGCAGAAATGATAAAAGATTTTTTCACATTGCCGGTCGCATAGGTAAGAGAAAGAGATTTAAGTTTTTTACCCTGTGTGAGGAACGGCAGAGCCTGATATGTGCGCTTTGTGAGAGCTGCAATTTCTTTATAATCCGGATTGTCTTTCCATTGCGGGGCATAAACAGTGGGAATCTCATATTCAGGCTGAATATAAGTCTTCATGAAGTTGTCGATTTTTTTTCTGTAGTTCTTAACTTCTTCACTGTGCTCTAATTTTTCAGAGGTACTGCTGCAGCCCACTGCTGCAAGGCAAATCATTGCCGTTGTTACAAGAAAAATTCGATTCATCCTGTTTCCCATTCCTGTTGTTTATTGTTATTTTGCCTTTTTTACATCTTTTTCAGCCGGTTTGACTTCAATTTCAGGAACATTGAAATCTGACGCTTTGACAGAACGGTTGATGGCAAATTCTGTCAGTTTGTATGTTGCTTTTTCACCGAGGAAACTGCTTTCGATGACCTGAGCAACTGTGAGTCCGCTTTTTACGGTAACATCTTTATAGGTGTTGCTGATAACCATATCCTGTTCATTTTCCGGATATTGGAAATCAACTGCTGCAACGTGGCGTGTGACAGCATCGACTTTGAGGATAATCCTTTCCAACCCGTAAATCTTTTTGGGTGTGATGTCAAAGATATAATATTCCTTTTTGTCTTTGCCTTTACCTTCTGCAACCGGTTTGATATCCCGCAGAGCAATATATTCTGCTGCTTTTGCAGGATCTTTGAAATTGATATCGTAGAAGAATTTCAATGTGGCTGCTGCTGCCGGAGAAAGCACTTCCGCATTTTTACCGGCAGCGTCAAGACGGCAGGATTTCTCCTTGTTCATGATGTAGGTGAACTGAGGTTTTCCCGCCTTGCTGTAAGTAAGACGGAGCCGGTCGCCGGACATCATGGCGATAGACAGGGCATCAATTTTTGCGTTGCCTGTTATTTTATAGGAATAAGCGACGGCATTGATGCCCAGATCCTGCGGGTTGGTATCCTGGATCCGTCGGAAAGTTTCTTCCGTTTTTACATTTTTGTAAAGTGCGTTTGTTGAACAGGCTGAGAGCAGTACTGCGCTTGCAACTGCTGTTGTCCAGTGAAGAAACTTTCTCATATTGAATCCTTTCCTGATGAATACCAAAAATTACCAGCCGTAAATCTTGTTGTCAAGATAAGCTCTCAGGTTGTCGATGGAGACGCGTTCCTGTTCCATGGAGTCGCGTTCGCGGACTGTGACTGAGTTGTCGTTTTCTGTATCGAAGTCGACGGTTACGCAGAACGGAGTACCGATTTCATCCTGACGGCGGTAGCGTTTACCGATATTGCCGGTGACGTCGAATTCTGTACGGTAGAAGTGACGGAGTTTATCCTGCAATTCTGCAGCTTTTTCGTTGAGCTTCTTGGAAAGCGGCAGAACAGCGACCTGAACCGGAGCGATTCTGGCGGGGAAGCTGAGAACGATACGGACATCTTCTTCCATACCTTCTTTCTGTGTGGGAGCTTTATCTTCGCGATATGCATGGCACAGAATGGCGAGGATCATACGGTCGAGACCGACGGATGTTTCCACGACAGTCGGAGTGAAGCGTTTTCCGGTTGCCTGATCCAGGTAAGTCATATCTTCTTCAGAGAATTCCTGGTGACGGGAGAGGTCCCAAGTGCTGCGGTGGTGGATACCTTCCAATTCACCCCAGCCGAACGGGAATTTGTATTCCACGTCGACAGCTGCTTTTGCATAGTGAGCGAGCTTGTCGTGGGGAGCGAACTGGATTTCGTCATCGGAGAAACCGAGGCAGTTTTTGTAGAAGTTGTAACGTTCAGAACGCCAGAATTCGTACCACTGCATAGCATCTTCATCGGAGCAGAAGAATTCCATTTCCATCTGTGTGAATTCGCGGGAACGGAATGTGAACATACGGGGTGTGATTTCGTTACGGAAAGCTTTACCGACCTGAGCGATACCGAAGGGGAGCTGCTGACGTGTCGCAATGCGGATCAGGTTGAAGTCCAGGAAGATGGGCTGGCAGCTTTCTGCGCGGAGATAAGCTTTGTGATCTTCGTCGAACACGGGGCCGACGTAAGTTTTCATCATCAGGTTGAATTCACGGGGCGGAGTCAGATTTTTGGAACCGCAATGTGTGCAGACATTGGGATCGGGCATCTGGTCAACACGGTGTCTTGTTTTGCAATCTTTGCAGTCGCACATGATATCGCTGAAACGATCCACGTGACCGGATGCTTTCCAGACTTTCGGGTGGCAGATAATGGAGGAGTCGAGACCGACAACGTTGTTACGTTTTTCCACCATTTCGTTCCACCAGAGCTGTTCGACTGCTTTTTTCAGAGCGATCCCGTAGGGACCGTAATCCCAGAAACCGTTGAAGCCGCCGTAAATTTCAGAACTCTGAAATACGAATCCTCTGCGTTTGCAGAGAGAAACAAGTTTTTCCATCAAATCGCCTTTGACCTGGATGTCCATAGATTTTTCCTTTCAATAAATATGACATCAATAAAAATATTACAATATGGTAATATAACGGCAAAATCAAAATATGCAATTTTTTTTTGCAAATCTTTTATCAAAAAGCTGTTTTTTGCCGCAATATCAGGCATTTTGCCGGATCAAGCACCGAATGCTTTCCGCAATTCCTGCTGAAATTCCGCAATATCCTGCTGATCCGGTTTCATGTCATTGGTCGGATCAAGCCCCAGACGGCCGCTCTGATCCAGGAACCATTCCGCTTCTGCGCCGGAGCCGAATTTAACAGTACCGGTGGCATAATAGCCGGGACGCTGGATGGGGCTGACGGTGACAGTTGTATTGCCTCTGACTTTGTTGGCTTCTTCCGCGGGAGCGGCTGCATCCTGTGCGGGAGCGGCGGGTGCGGCTTCGGCTGCGGGGGCAGCTTCCTGTGTGGGTGCAGGTGTTTCTTCCGGAGCGGGTTCGGCGGGAGCTTCCTGCTGTTTGAAGATATCATTTTCGATTTCAGAGGCAAGCAGACGCAATTCCATGAATGTCATTTTATTGCCCTGAGCGGTGAGTTCATCCTGAATTTTGGAGAGAGAAACGCCTTCTGCGACTCTTTCCGCAATGAATTTTTTAATTGCTGTGTTATCCATAATGGTAACAAACTCCTTTATAAATATGTTATATTTTGTTTTGAATCAACATGCAGTCGCCGTAACTGAAGAACCGCATCCGGGCATCAATTGCCTGCTGATAGGCGGAGCGGACGGTTTCCATTCCGGCGAAAGAAGATACCAGCATAAGCAGTGTGCTTTTCGGTAAATGGAAATTAGTCAGCAGCATATCGGCTGATTTGATACGGTACGGCGGATAAATGAAAATCGAAGTGTCTCCGGTAGCCGCACGGAATGTGCCATCTTCCGCAACACAGCTTTCCAGTGTCCGCAGGGATGTTGTCCCTACAGCCAGGATCCGTTTGCCATTCTTTCTGACCCGGTTGAGCAGTTCGGCTGTTTCTTCGGAAAAGACATAGGTTTCCGCGTGCATGACGTGATCTTCAATCTTTTCCACTTCCACCGGTTTGAATGTACCCGCTCCGACATGAAGGGTCAATTTCGCAATTTCCACACCTTTGTTCTGCAATTCTTCGATGACGGACGGCGTAAAATGGAGTCCGGCAGTCGGCGCAGCAACGGCACCCGGGTTGTTGGCGTAGACGGTCTGATAACGTTCGGAATCCATTCTGGAATCGGGACGTTTGATATACGGCGGCAGAGGGAGATGTCCGCACTGAGCCAAGGCATTTTCCCGTTCACCGGGTGCGAAATCGATCACACAGGAGCCGTCGGGCTCCTTACTGACGAGAGTGACGGAGTAGGGAGAAAGATTTTCTCCATCCATGAACATCAATTGGAGAGCCATGCCGGGAATGACTCTTTTGGCATTGCGCATAAAGACTTTCCACCGGTTATCCGTGATGGGGGACAAGAGGAGGATTTCAATTTTTGCGCCGGTTTCCTTTCTTGCAAAGAGGCGTGCGGGAATGACCTTTGTATCATTGAAGACGACGGCATCGCCTTCATTGAGGAAGGATGGCAGTTGGGCAAACGTCAGAATCGGGCAGATCTGCTCTTTACCTTGCGCCGGATCCAGAACCAACATTCTGGAAGAGGAGCGTTTTTCAAGAGGTTCCTGCGCAATCAATTCTGCGGGGAGATCATAATCAAAATCATTTATGAGCATCTTCGTACAACCGTTCGTAATCTGTTGCGGTCCGGTTCCAGGAGAAGTCAGCAGTCATGGCATTGGTTCTCATGGAATTGAAAAGACCGGGATCGTTCTTTCTGATATCGGCAGCCCAGCGGATGGTATCGACCAGTGCTTCCGGATAGAGATCGCGGAAACGGAATCCGGTGGGTGCGGTTTGGCCCGGCGGCGTGACGGTATCCGCAAGACCTCCGGTTTCTCTGACGATGGGCAGAGTACCGAAGCGCATGGAATACATCTGATTCAAACCGCAAGGTTCGTAGCGTGACGGCATGACAAAGAAGTCTGCGCCCGCTTCCAAAGTATGGGTAAGGTCATCAGGAGCGTAACCGGCAAAAAATGCGAATTTCTGCGGGTAATGTTCCTGAAGCCAATGGTATCTGTTTTCCAGTGCCGGATCGCCGGCCCCGAAGAGGACAAATTGGAAATCATCCTGCTGCAGTAAGGTATCCATGGCGGAAGCCAGGACATCCAGACCTTTCTGCCATGCGAGACGGGAGATGGAGGCGAACATGGGGACATCGTCCCTGACGGGGAGTCCGAAATGTTTCTGGATCGCTTCTTTACAGATTTTTTTACCGTTGAGGTTTCCGGGGGAGAAATTGGCAGGGAGCAGGGGATCGTTTTGCGGATCCCATTCGTTGGTATCGATCCCGTTGATGATACCGCGTAATCTGCCCTGATTGTTTCTGTATTGCAATGCCGGATCCATACTGAAACTGAATTCCGGGGAGAGAATTTCCTGGGCATATGTGGGGCTGACGGTGTTGACCATATCAGCTGTCATGATACCGGCTTTGAGGAAATTCAAGCGGTCGTGGAATTCCAGACAGGTGTAATTGAAATATTCCCATCCCAATCCGGTGGCATAGATTTTATCTTTCGGGAAAATGCCCTGATAGCCGATGTTATGGATCGTCAGGACGGATTTTGTGTTGCGGAAGTTATGGATTCCGGAATAAATGGCGCTGCGCAGATAGACACAGCAGAGAGCACTGTGCCAGTCATTGGCATGAATAATATCCGGATCAAGGCGGAAATGAATCGCCGCTTCCATGGCCGCGCGGGAAAGAAGAATAAAACGCTCCGCATTATCGCCATATTCCTGTCCAACCCAGTCATACAGGCGGGGGCGGTCATAGAACTTGTTATATTCCAGAAAATAAAAGGAAAGATTCTCTGATTTTCGGTAAACATGAAGTCCGCACCATTGCGTCGAGCCGTAAAGGGGGACGCCGAACATGTCGTATGTCCGGTCGAATTGGAGATTGAGCTTTCCCATTTGCTGCGGATAATACGGCATAAAAACCGTAACCTTGTGTCCACGCGCAGCCAATGCTTCCGGTAAAGCGCCGGAAACATCTGCGAGCCCGCCGGTTTTAGCGAATGGGACAGCTTCGCTTGTTACCCAGAGTATATTCATAAGAAAAGCCTTTCTTTATAAGTCCTGATGACATAAGCAATATGCCACAGAAACGGGAAAAAGCAAGTGGCGAATAAGCGAAAAACAATTATTTTTTCGGGAAACCGATAATCTGCGTGAACAGAACGGCGTATTTCTTTGTGTCAAGAGCCAGCTGTTTCTGCATTGCCTTTTTGTCGAATCCGCCGCAAATGACGGTTGCCAGACCTCTGGAGGCGCAGTAAAGGTACACATTCTGATA
Organism: Victivallales bacterium; assembly: GCA_045639325.1. Classification (GTDB taxonomy): domain Bacteria; phylum Verrucomicrobiota; class Lentisphaeria; order Victivallales; family UBA1829; genus RGIG8244. The sequence goes on along the minus strand of JAZUCU010000026.1, from coordinate 40,428 downwards.
AGCGGAACCGGCATGGGCATAAGAGAACTGCAAAGTGGAAGCTTTATCTCTGCCTTTGGAAAGATCCGCAACATAGATGAGAGTCATGGGGGAAGAGAGGGGCATGGCTTTCCGCATGAAGGCGAATTCGCGCAAATCTTTTTTGCTGTGCGGAATCAGCTTATTTGCTTTGGGGTCATAACGGAATGTGCCGTCTTTGGATGTTACATACAGCACCAGATTTTTCATGTTGATGGCGGTGGGAATGGTATGTTTATCTGCTTTTGCACGGTTGATACCATATGCGGCATAGAGGATGTTGGAAGTATCCTGTTTGGATATCGGAGCCTGTGTGAAATTCCGGTTTGTTTCGCGGAGAGTCAACGCCTGCATCAGCGGTTTGCCGCCTTTTTTATCGGGTGCGGGCAGAGTAATGGATTCCGCTGCTGTGATTACAGACGAACATGCGAGCGCAAAAGAGAGTGCGAGTGTGAGTTTTTTCATTGTGGATTCTCCTTGTTTTCTTTTTTGGGTGGTGTTAAAAGTTCGATATCAGAAACCTGATATTCCGGATTTTTTGGGAATAATGCCCGTACCTGTTTCAAGTTATCCGCTGCTTTTTCCGCTGACCCGGTTGCCATATAGGTCAATCTTGCACGGCGCAGGTAAAAAGATGCCCGCTGCGGGGAGAGTGCGATTGCTTTATCGGTATAACCTTTTGCATTATAGAGGTCCCCTCTGGCTGTGAGGTAATCGCTCATCATCATCCAGGGGAACGGATTGTACGGCGATTGTTCTACTGTAATGCGGAAAAGTTTCAAGGCCTGATCTGCGGGCGGGAGACGGAATGCATCTTTTGCACTTGTTTGATTTTTGGAATAACGGGGATTCATCAATTCATGGAATTCATTGAATTTCATTTCTCCATACATCTGACGGAATTCCAAAATGGCGACGGGAATCGTTGCGAGGATGCAGGCGAGAAGAACCCATCTACCTGCGGGAATTCGCTTCGGTTCCTGGAAATAACCGGAATCCATTTTGTACAATGCCCACAAGACCAGGATCGCCCAGTTGCAGACAAATGCCGGAGTTTCATAAGAAAGTTCCAGCTGATAATCCAGAATGGCGGCACAGATTGCAGTCAGTACGGCATAATGCATCACATCCTGTCCCGGATTTTTCCGCAGATGGCGGATATGGAGAATTACCGGATACAGCAGGAGAAAACAGGCAATCAGGAAACTGATTATGCCGCATTGTGAGCCATAGAGAAGGGGAAAGTTGTGTGGGGTATGCGGTGCTTCCCGGTCCTCAATCAACTTGAGAATCTGAAAATCATGGAAGAAGTCACCCCATCCGGTTCCTGCGAAGGGATGTTTCCACATCATCTGCAGTGCTCCGTAATCGTAATCCGCACGGAAGATCATGGATTTTGCACCGCGTCCGGCTACGATCATGGTAACGAATCCGGCAATGCCGAGGAGTACAAGGAGCCAGAATGCAAATCGTTGTTTTTTTGACATGGGCAATGCCAGACAGAGACAGACGACTCCCGCGCCAACTGCAAGCACACCGCCGCGGCTGCCGGTTTGAATCAGAAGAAGTATCATCACGACGGCACCAATACCGGAAAGAAGCCAGCGGGAAAGTTTTTCCGGCTGTACTTTTTCGTTTCCGAATTTCCAGAGAGCCATTGCCATAACGGGCAGCATCATTGCCAGAAATCCGGCGTAAACGTTGCAGACACTGAAATCGGCCTGAATGCGCCGTTCGATAATTCTGCGGTAAATGCCGTCATTTTCAGCAAGCATGCCATTGGTTTCAACTTGATTTTTTACATGCTGGATCAATTCATCAAAGCCCCAGAAATATTGATAGATTCCGGAGAAGATGGAGAGTGTTGTTCCGCAAAGCATTGCCCGGAACAGATTTGTCAGCAATTCCGGCCGGTTATCAATCAGCAGAAATGCGGCGAGGATAAAAGAGCCGGTTCCGAATGTATAGGAAATCATTTGCAGCGGGTATTCTTTGCAGGAGGCATTGATCCACCCGCACAGACTGAAGATCGCGAGAAGTATAAAGCCGGCACTCCATATCAACGCGGTTTTATTCTTCAGAAAAAATTTACCATTGAACAGATGAGCCGTCAATACAACCGCTAAGAGAATGGTTGAGACAAAACAGAAAAGGTATACCGGCCAGGACGTAAACAGAATGGAAATCGGGTCGAACCAATAGGATGCCGGCATTTCCGGAACAGAAACGATGGATGCAAACTTGATCGGCGCGATAAATGTCAGGAAGAGAAGCAGATATTCTGCACCTTTGAGAAGTAATGCCGAAAAGGGATTCTGGATTTTTGTCGGATCGTTTTTCATGCCCGCGGGTGTGCCTTTTTGTAAATGTTTTTCATTCGTTCGGTGCTGATATGAGTATAGATCTGCGTCGTACTGAGATTTTCATGGCCCAGCAATTCCTGTACGGTACGCAAATCGGCTCCCGCATCCAGCAGGTGAGTCGCAAAGGAATGACGCAGTTTGTGGGGCGTCATATCCGGTGAAAGTCCGGCTTCTGTCACATACATTTTGAAATACCGTTGGAATGATCTTGCGGTGAGGCGTGTGCCTTGTTGACAGAGGAAGACCGGCGAATTGATTTTGTTATCCGTCGTTCTCTGACGGCGGAGCATCATATATTCTCTCAACGCCCGGATGGCGGGTGAGCCCAAAGCGCAGAGACGTTCCTTTTTACCTTTACCGCGGACTTTCATAACTTGGGAGGCGGTATTGATATCGCCCATATTCAAGCCCAATGCTTCGCTGATACGCAAGCCACCGGAATAAATGACTTCCAGAATCGCTTTATCCCGACTGCAGGAAAATTCTGCACCATCCACCGATCGGACGGTTTCCAGATTTTCCGCTTTTTTCCAGAAGGTATCCGGCGCATCCAGCAAGCGTTCGACTTCTGTAACAGACATATACAGCGGAAGGGGCTTTTGTTTTTTGGGGGAGGTCAAACCGGAAAATGGATTAACCTCCAGGATACCTTCCCGTACCATGTAACGGAAAAAACTGCGCAACGCGGAAATTTTGCGTTGGACCGTTGTCCGCGCGGGTTCCGTTTCCTGGAGTTTAACGACGAACATGCGCGCCGTGTATACATCCACATCCAGCCAGTTGATGTGTTCCTGAGCCGGATCCTTCTCCAGCACAAGACGGGCAAATTGTTCGATATCCATGCGGTAAGAAATCTTTGTGTGATCCGATGCATTGCGTTCATCCTGTAAATAGCGTGCGAAAGCCGCCAGATGTGGATCCGGATGAATTTCAATGCTGGTTTGTTCGATCAATTCCTTACTCATGGATACCTTTTATTGATCAGTTGGCTTTCGGTTTGACGGTCAGGATAAAGCCCAGAGCCAAAGAGAGAACCGCGCTCATGAGCACACGGTAATCCGGGGGCAGACTGAAGGTGACAGTGTGTGCGGGGATCCAGAAAATGACGATTGTTTTCAGCATGAAAGATCCCCAGATCTTGCTGTCGAGACTTGCCAGCAATTCGCTGCCGCCGACAAATTTACGCTGCTTGATGACGGCATTAAACCATTCGTGGGACATCATCATGGGGTAGCAGAAAATCAGGTTTGTCCAGAGAGAAATGGAGAAGCCCATAAGGACTCTTTCCCAGAAAGATGCGGTTGCATAGACGAACGGACGGGGGCCGAACCAGAGAGCGGTACCGGAAATGGCTTCCACACCTTTCGCAAAGAGAGCAAAGACGAGAGAGAAGAGCATACCGTAGAGACCCCAGACGATGAATTTCGGGAGCAGATCGGATGTTTTCCAGCTGCCGGTGCGGCGGCGGTTTTTCAGCATTTCGCCGAATGTTGCGAGCAGGGCAACTTTCAGGAAGCCGGTGATGTAGGGGAATCCGCTGACCACACTACCGAAATGTTTCAAACCTTCCAGATCGGTAAAGCATTTTGAGAAATTAATACCTGCCCAATGGAATGTTTTTACGACTACATCACCGGTATTGAACAACGTTTTCACTGTTGTTTCTGCCACGGGGCTGTAGTCAAATGGGAAGAAGAAGATCACTGCCGCATAAAGTACTACGTACGCGATTGCGATTGCATCTGCCGTTTTTGAGTTCATTTGAATTCCTCCTGTGTTGATTGGTTATTGCTTATGTTAATGTACAAAGAGCTCGTTGAGGTTCAGTCCGTTCAGATGGTCGGTAATATTCCAGTTGAGCAAACGCCATTTCTGCACTTCATGCTGAAATTCGATCATGCTGATGGAGGCATTGGAGGATGCCGGAAGAATGTTACTTTCATCCAGAAGTCCCGTCACCATGCGGAAAATACGCTGTAATGCTCCCCCATGAGTACAGATCAGAATCGTTTCGCCGGGGTGTTTCTCCGCCAGATCCCGGACAATTTTATTGATCCGCTTCTGGAAATCATCCCGTTTTTCGCCGCCGGGAATATCGGGAGAACAATGTTCGTTCCGGAAGGCATTCATCAATTCCGGATATTTTTCATGGAGAACGGCATTTTTCTGACCTTGAAGGATGCCCAGATTCCATTCCCGCAAAGATTTTTCCGGTGTCAGGGGGACTTCCGGATGATGTTTCAGGATTTCCCGGACGGTATCCATTGCGCGGGAGAGGTCGCTGGAATAAGCAGCGGTAAAGGATGCGTTCTGTAAATACATGGCGGCACGCTGCGCCTGAAGAATTCCGTTATCGGATAATGGGCTTTCCATCCATCCCTGAAGAATGTGATCTCTGTTTGCGACGGTTTCGCCGTGGCGGACAATGATAAATTTTGTCACGCCTTTATTTGCTGCTGCAGTCATTTTATCTAATAAATCCTTTCGTTTTACATATTATATAAATATACAACATATACGCAAGAAAATCAATCGACAAAACAATTTTTTTTGAAAATACCCGTTACATTTGCGCACAATCCGGGAAAATTTGCTTTTTTTGAAAAATATGCTATATTAATGTGATCATTTTGTTCTTTTACATTGTCAAAGAAAGGTTTAATGAATGGAAAACTGGCTTTTTTACTGTGTGTGCGCTTTTATCTGTGCTTTTATTATTTCCCTGCTGGCAACTCCGGCGTGTAAACTGTTGGCGTGGCAGACCGGATTTCTTGATACTCCTGCGGCAGAAGCACACAAAGGTCATAAAAAATCAACGCCGCTTCTCGGCGGACTTGCCATGTGTACTGCATTCTGTTCCACAATCATTCTCGGTTTGATTGTTGCGTTCCGCTGGCATGGGGAACCGGTTGCAACTTACATGAATGGTTTGCGGGAATCTTTCCCCGAATTGCTGGCTGTGGTTGCCGGCGCGATCGCATCTATGGTTTGGGGCGCAATCGATGATAAAAAGCCCATGAAGGCTTTGACTAAATTCCTCGGTCAACTGTTTATTGCCGCCTTTGTGGTCATTGTCGGCGGCATCCGTATTACCTGTTTTATCGACAATGTATTTGTCACTTCTGCCATTACGATTTTCTGGTTCCTTTTCATGTTCAATGCGTTGAATTTCTTTGACAACATGGATGGTCTTGCTGCCGGGACTGCGGCGATTGCCCTTGTATTCTTCGGTGTCGTCTCTCTGGTCAATCATCAATATTTTGTTGCATTGCTCTGTTTCTCTGCAGCGGCATCCGCATGCGGTTTCTGGGTTTACAATGCGGCTCCGGCTTCGATCTTTATGGGCGATTCCGGCAGTCACTTCCTCGCATTTCTGCTTTCTGTGATTTCGGCAAAAGTGACTTATTACAATCCCACGATTGCATCAACCCGCTTTGCCATTCTGATTCCGATTTTTATCCTCGCAGTGCCGATTTTCGATGCCTTTGCCGTGGTTGTTATCCGTTTGAAAAATCATAAGCCGATTTACAAAGGCGATCACAATCACATCTCTCATCGTTTCTGGCACAGCGGTATGACACGTGTTCGTGCGGTTCAGCTGGTGCATTTGCTGGTACTGGTCAGTTCTCTCGGCGCGTTGCCGCTTCTCTGGGGCGAATGGCGCACCTGTCTGGTGATTCTGATTCAGGGAATTGCATTTCTGCTGCTGCTCAGTGTGATGCAGTATGCCGGAATTCGTGCGAACAGTAAAAATTTGAATCCGCCGGAATAAGATTATTTCTTCACTGGCTGAAGTTGAAAAACGGGGTACGATCTGCCGCGGATGATCACCACGTGTCCCGTCGGATAGACCCGCCCCACCCAGGTGTTTCCCTGCGGCAGATACAAGCCATGAATATAAATTCTGCCGATAACCACTGACCTTGAACCTGTCCCGTCGGCGGCTGTATTTGCCCAGCCGAGTGTGCCGTCAAGCACCATGGAAATGGCATTGAAATTGATGGTGTTGATCTTATCCAGCTTGAATATTTCCGCCGGCGAATATTTGCTGAGCCGGTGTGAACGGCGGGGCATATAATCCATCACATCCTGATTGAGCATATTCCGTCCCGATATATGCGGAACGATGCTGAAAAACAAGAAGCCAATTGCCGTTAATCCTTTTTTATTCATTTTTACCCCCTCCTCAATCGTTATTTTTTCTTCGGTATCAAATCATCCATTTTTGTGTTCCAAAGCGGCAGAATGTATTTCTTCCGCACCCAGCCCTCTTCATCATTGCCGAGTCTGACACGGACCCAGTCAAGACGTTTTTCCATGATCCGGACTTCCTGACCTTCTTTCAACTGTCGTTCCACATTGCCATTCTTTTCTGACGGCAGTGTATAGGCAGGCGCGTTACGTTCGATAACAATTGCCTGTTCCGGAGAGTACAGTTGTACATTCTGCATGAGTGCGGCGATGATTGCCAGGCCGGTTACGGGGAGCGCTGTCCAGATCAACCATTTTCCGGATGGCTTTTCGAGAAAGTGAAGCCCGAATGCAAAGAGTAAAACGGTCAGCGCAGCGGCAATGGCAAGGAGCCATTCGTCATAACGCAAGGTATCACGTGTCGCCACTGCAAGATCGGAAGGCTGATTGAGTTTGTAACGTTCATCCAGCAGCAGTTTCCGGCGGACCAGATTGAGATTGACCAGAATATCACTGTTACGCGGGGCGAGCCGCAAAGCCCGTTCATAACATACGGCGGCGCGGGAAAGATCGCCCAGCTGATAATAACAATTTCCCATATTGTAGAGGAGAGACGGGGAGATATGCGTCGGATCCTGTTTCAATTCGGAGGCATAAAGTTCCAATGCCTGTTCATACTTGCCGTTATCGTAGGCTGTCATTGCATCTTCCGGCACAGCGGCAGAGAGCGAGAACGGACACAAAAGAAGAGCAATAACAACAAACTTTGAGAAGCCTTTGATCAATGTCTTCTTCAATTCGGGTGTGAATTCTTTTTTCACGCCGGGGATCCAGGCGGCATTTGCCAAAGTTTTCAACGCATGAGCAAAGGGCGCAGTCTGTTCTTCATTGAATTGATTTGCTGCGGTATCCAAGCCGGATCCGGGGGGCAGATCAAGAATGTCATTCAGATAAGTGGAGAGTTCACCGGAAAGAGTGTCGAGCTGTTCGGGCGGAGTTTCTTTGAGTTTCTGCATCAACGCTTTTTTCTGTTTGGATGCATAATGTCTGCGGGAAAGACCGGGATTATCCCGGAATTGTTTCTGACGCATCATCAACATCAGCGAGCCGATGAAGAAAAGAAGTCCGCAGAGGAGCAGCATGACGCTGAACATGATCACATTGTTTTCCAGCGGAATTGCAACTTTTTTGGAAATATCTTTGTGCAGATACAAGACATCTTTATGACGTGTTGCGTTTGATTCCTGTTCCAGCTGTGTATTGGCACCTGCTCCGGAAGCATCGACAAATGTCTTCGGGGAAGCGACCAGATTTTCTGCTTTCTTTACCGTGATTTCCCGATTGAATTCAAATGTTTCGTATTCACCGGAAGTCGGGTTGAAGGTGGAAAGTGCAATCTTGACGGGCAATGTGCCATCCCGCAGCGGAATCATGGTGTAACGAATCTGATTCTTGTTTTGTCCGTTTTTAATGATTTCCGGCGGATAGACCCGGAATCCGGGCAAATCCAGAGTGGGGGCGCGGAACGTTTCATTGGAGCCGGAACCGGAAAAATTCAGTTTCAATGTAATCGGATCACCGGTTTTGCTGTTTTCTGCATTGAGGTCAGCCTGCCATTTCCAGACGCCAATCAAGCCGCAGAATGCAGGTATGTTGGCGGGCAGGGCAGGGAGCGGTTTGATGGTGAGAGTATTCAGTTTGCCGCCGAAAATATGTTCTGCCATAACTTCGGAGCCGAAAAAGCCGCGGTCCTCCACAAAAGAAACCGGCCATTTAACGGATAAAGTCAATTTCCCCGGTGCCAGAGGGCGGAACATGGTACGGAACATATAAACGTTGTAACCTTTACCATGAAGCTGTTGACGGTATCGGTCGAAACTTGCAAAGTTCGGCATGCGGGGATTCTGCTGACGGTAATCTTTCAGCCGGATACTGACGCCATCACCGGTATCGAATGATGGATATTGTGCTGCCTGCAGACTGTAACGGATCCGGTCGCTGACATAAACATGGTAATCAAGCGGCAATTCTTCCCCCGCATAAAACTCTTTTTTCGTCTCCATTCCGGGTATGGTCAGCGTGGCGAAATAGAGATTGTCATTATCCTTTCCGGCATCGGCAGGTGTTTCCGGTGCGGGAGTGACTTTGAACGTCAGCGGAGAAGTTTTGCTCTGTTTGCCATTGACGCGTATCGGGAACGACGGAATCTGATAATCACCGGCTTTTTCTACCGTGAATGAGGTGGAGAGGCTGTTTGTCGTGGTATTTTTTCCGTTGATGGAATACATTTGCGTCTGACGGGAAATATTGTTATGCCAGACAATGCCTTTGACTGCGGGTAAAGAGGAGATGGAAATATTGCCATCCGTGGAGGTCAAAGTTAGTTGCGCCGTCATCCCGGCAATGGGCTGTTCGGGGCGGATGGAGAGCGTAATGTCCTGTCCAAGGATTACCCATTGGAGGGAGAACAAAAGGAAAGAACAAATAAAAAATCTGTACATATACTGTCACCTCGTTTTTTTGTTACCAATCTTTATCGGTTTTCTGCGCGGGAGCATTGCGTTTCTGCAATTGCTTGAGCATGTCGCGCAAATCTTTTTCTTCTTTTTCCATGACGTTGAGAATCGCTTCCGCCTGATTTTTGTCGATATCACGTTCTTCGCCCTGCTGCGGCTGAGCCTGCTGAGTTTGTTGCGGCTGCGAATTCTGCTTCTGCTGATCCTGCTTCTGCTGATCTTTGCCGTCTTTCTGCTGATCCTGCTTCTGTTGATCCTGCTTCTGCTGATCTTTGCCATCTTTCGGTTGATTCTGCTGTTTCTGATCGGCGCCGAGAGCCTGCAATGCTTTCTGCAGATGTTCTTCGGCTTTCTTGCCGTTGTCTTTCTGCTGTTCCTGACGGGCTTTTTTCAATTCTTCGGCGGCCTTTTCGGCATTCTTTTTCAGTTGATCCTGTTTCAACTTTTCTGCCTGATCCCGCAGCTGATCGACAGCCTGCTGAGCCTGTTGAGTCTGTTGTTCCGTCTGCTGTTTCTGCTTCTGCTGCTGTTGATTCTGTTGCTGTTGATTCTGCTGCTGATTTTGTTTCTGCTGCTGATTTTGTTTCTGCTGCTGATCTTTTGCCTGCTGAGTCTGCTTTTGTGCTTGCTGTTGACGCTTTTTCAATTCCTCGATCTGTTTCTTCAATTCTTCCGCAATTTTGCGGTCGCGGAGAAGGATCTGCTGATGATCGAATGCACCTTTGACATTAGCAATAATGCTGTTCCGCAAACTCTTTTTATACAGGCTTTCCGCCAGATCAAGAGAGGCAATGGCGGCATTTAATTCTTTTTCTGCGGCATTGGGATCCTGATTTTTCAAGCGTTCATTGGCTGCAGTCATTTTCTGTCTGGCATCCTGATGGGGCATGATGCCTAAATTCTGATATGCGTAAGCACGGATTTTTTCATTTTTACCGTACGTAATAGCTTTTTCATAATGTTCTTTGGCTTTGGCAAGCTCATTGTCGTACTGTAATTTTACGCCCTGGTTGAAGTATTCTTCTGCCCAGTTGAAGGTCTGTTCCGCTGCTTCTTTTTTCTCCGGAGCCTTTTTCAATTTATCCGCAATTGGCAGTGTTTGATCTTGTGCCTGGAGCTGGAACGCGGAGAGTAACAGAAGAAGGGTCACCACGCCTTTGCCTTTTATTGTCTTTTTTCCTTTGACATCATTCACTGTCAGGAAGAAAAGCAGGAAGAAAAGGGCAAGACACAACGGCAATACCGGACGTTCAATTGCCCGTGTGGATGCCAGTTGGGAACCGCCTTTTTTCCGGTTCAAGCCATTGATGGCATATTGAATTTCTTTCAGTCCCGGATCGGTTGCCGTGGAGCGGACGTAGATTCCGGAGGTTTCCCGGGCGAGGGCGGCAAGTGCTTTTTCATTCAGAGGACTTTTTACTGCGTTGCCCTGCTTATCGGTCAGAATCTTCTTCTGTCCGTTCGAATCGGTTACGTGAATAACAGACGGATTGGCAGGATCACCGATCCCGGCAACGAATAAAGGAATTTTTGCTTCCGCCAACTGCTTTGTCACATTTTCCGCTTTCCCGGTCAGTTCATCCCCATCGGTTAACAGAATCACGGCTTTATGATTGCCTTCTGCACTTTCGAATGCTTTGACCGCAGTTTCCAATGCCAGTTGTACATTGGTTCCGCCAGTGGGGATCGTATCGGTATCAAGGGCATCGGTCAGCTGAAGAAAACTGGTTTTGTCGATGGTCAACGGACATTGCAGGAATGCATCTCCGGCGAATGCAATCAAGCCGAACCGGTCTGCGGGATTGTTTTTGACAATCTGCTGAACGAGCCATTTTGCCTGTTCCATTCGGGTCGGTTTGACATCATCGGAAAGCATACTTTTGGATACATCGAAGATAATCAGCAAATCTCTGCCGGTTCCGCTGTCAGGCAAGATCTCCCGTCCCCAGGAAATCCGGGCTGCGGCGATGATTGCGAAAATGACGGCGAGGACCAGTGCGGCGAACCGCAAATACCGTTTTGTTCGGCTTAAATCGGTATATTGATCGGCGCGTTGTTTTGAGTGAAACAGTGCGATTGCGATTTTTTCCCGCTTTGCAATCCCGATGTGCAGGATAATAAACAGAAGCGGGATCATCCAGCACAAATGCCAGAGATATCCGTCAGATAAAAATGTCATAGTTCAACCATCCCTTCCAGTTTTTTTTGATCCAAAAACGCACATGCGTCCCGGTGATTCCTTTTTCTCCCATGCAGCTGAGCGTTGATTGATCCTGTTCTTATCGTTACGATACGGCTTATAGACAGAAAAAAGCAAATTTTGTTCCATTCCATGTGGTCGGGTCTCCATTGTGTTCAGTGCCTGTCCGGCAGCAATGCGAGCATGAGCTGATTGACATCTTTCAGCCGGAATGGCTTCAATAACTTATCTGCAAAACCGAATTTTTTATAGTCCGCCAGAACCTCGTCATCCGAATATCCGCTGGCGGCGATGGCCCGGATGTTCGGGAAATCGATCTTGAGCTTCTGCAATACTTCTGCGCCGCCGGCACCACCGGGCAGAGTCAGATCCATAAACACCAGATCGAACGGTGTGCCATTGGCCGCCGCCTGCCGGTATTTTTCAATACATTCCTGTTCATTGGCGGCACCTTCGCATTGACAGTTCATGATTTCCAGAATTTTTGTGAGCAGTTGACGGATATTTTCCTGATCGTCCAGAATCAGGATTTTTCCGCCGCCCCGGTATTTGATCTCTGCAATTTCCGTAACGGTTGCCTGTTGGAAATCCAATTTTACTTTTTCCTCTGCGGGGACAGCCGGGAGATGCAATTCAAAACAGGCCCCCTTGCCGGATGGCGGTGCGATTGCCTGAATGGAACCGTTATGACGCTGCATGGTGACAAGACACATGGGCAGACCGAGTCCGTTCCCGTTCTGGCGGGTGGTATAGAATGGATAAAATATTTTTTCCCGGTTTTCCTGTGGGATGCCGGGGCCGTTATCCATGATCCGGATCCGCAAATAAAGGCCGGGGGTCAGTTTTTGCGGATTATCCTTTTGGAGTGTGACGCTGCTGAGTTCAATGTGTATCATACCCTTTTCATTCATAATATGACTGGCATTAAGCAGAATATTGTTCAAGACATGGTAAATCTGAGCGGAATCCATAATAGTATCGGGCAGATTTTTACTGCAGGAGAATTCAAGAGCTGTTTTTGATCCGCGGAGAATAAATGATGCATGCCGCTTGAAATATTCCTCCGGCGGAACGGGAGATGTAATCGGGGCGCCGCCGCGGGCAAAACTCAGGAATTGATTGTTCAATTTTACTGTTGCATCCAATGCGGTTTTACATTCCTGCAAGCTGACTTTTACCGGAGCAGAGTCCGACATCATTTCTGCCAGTTCCAGATTGCCACGGAAGACGGTCAGAAGATTTCCGAAGTCATGTGCCATCCCGGCGGCAAGCGAAGCGACTTTTTCCATATTGATCCGGCGGTCTTTTTCTGTGTGTTTGCTCAGGGCGGCAATTTCCTGTGCCAGTTCATGGACTTGAATGTCTGTTTCCCGGTCACCGGTATCCGGAAAGGTTTGCGGTGCTTCCTTGATGATCCGGCATACTGCCTGCGCCGTTGTTTTCCGGTTGAATACAGAAATGCGGTAAAAAATCAGAAGTAATCCGGATAAGGTCAGGGAAGTGAACCCGGCAAGGAGAAGAATGGCACGGTATACACGGCTGTAAACAAACTTTGTTTCCCGGCATAACATGAACATTCTGCCGTTTTGCATCTGCCGGATAGAACAGAGAATATGTTTTTTTACGTAAGGATCGCTGCGTGTTTCCGTGGTGTTGGAGGCCGGGCGTGGTGCCAGAGCAAGAGAATCGTAGTCGGTGCCGAAGCGGACGGGGATATATCGATCCTCATCCCATACGTAAAGGGCGCCCTGGAGGTTGTTTTTTGCGTGCCATTGTTTGATTTCGTTGTGAGTAAATTCTTTGAGCTGCTCTGCTGCGGCCGTGGCTTCTGCTTCGAAAGCCGCGGTGGACGCTTTGCGCATATCGAGAATGAGCAATGCGGCGAAACATACGGGCAGCAGGAACACTGCCAGCAGAATTGCCAGAAAGAGTAAAGAGAATAACCGTTGTTTTTTTTCAATCATATTGTGCATCAATTTTCTGTAAAACCTCTATATATAATATACAGCCTGACGCGGAATTTTCAAATCCATGTTTTGTGCAGGTAAGAACAGATAGATATTTTTGTTTCGATTTTTTTGCAATGCGGGTTTGCTTTTTTGAAAAGCGGTGATATATTATTACATTCCCTGAGATTGGGCTAATTTTCTGAGATCCGGGAATAAGTCGGAAGTTTTTCAAAACAAATTTGATAAAAAATCAACCACAACAACATGGAGTGTCAAATGAAAGTATTGAACGCCGCTCCCAACCACGCAAAGCTCGTGGCATGGGTGAACGAATGGGCCGCAATTTGCGAGCCGGACGCAATTTACTGGTGCGATGGCAGCAAAGACGAATATGACCGTCTTTGCAATGAAATGGTCGATTCCGGCCTTGCAATCCGCCTGAACCCTGCAAAACGCCCGAACTCTCTGCTTTTCCGCAGTGACCCGTCTGACGTTGCACGTGTTGAAGCACGTACTTACATTGCTGCAAAGTCTAAAGAAGAAGCAGGTCCCACAAACAACTGGATCGACCCTGTTGAACTGAAAAAGACCATGCTCGAACTGTACAAAGGTTGTATGCATGGCAGAACCATGTATGTCATCCCGTTCTCCATGGGCCCGGTCGGTTCCCCCATCGCTAAAATCGGTGTGGAAATCACTGACTCTGCATACGTTGTTGTCAACATGCACATCATGACCCGCGTCGGTACAAAAGTTCTCGACGTTCTCGGTGCTGACGGCGAATTCGTTCCCTGCATGCACTCTGTCGGTAAGCCCCTCGAAAACGGCGAATCCGATAACGGTGTCTGGCCCTGCGCTCCCATCGACAAGAAATACATTTCCCACTTCCCGGAAACACGCGAAATCTGGTCTTACGGTTCCGGTTACGGAGGAAATGCTCTCCTCGGTAAGAAATGTCTTGCTCTCCGTATCGCAACCGTTCAGGCTCGCGACGAAGGCTGGCTCGCAGAACACATGCTCATCCTCAAGCTTACACGCGAAGCTGATGGCAAAGTCAAATACGTCACAGGCGCATTCCCGTCTGCTTGCGGTAAGACAAACCTCGCAATGCTCGTTCCCACCATCCCCGGCTGGAAAGTCGAAACCATCGGTGACGATATTTCCTGGATGAAGTTTGCTGCTGACGGCAAACTCCATGCCATCAACCCGGAAGCTGGTTTCTTCGGCGTTGCTCCCGGTACCAACTACAAATCCAACCCCAACGCAATGCATTCCTGCGAAAAAGATACCATCTTCACAAACGTTGCTCTCACAGATGACGGCGACGTCTGGTGGGAAGGTATGGATGGCGAAGCTCCGGCTCACCTCATCGACTGGAAAGGCAATGATTGGACACCGGATATGAAAGATGCTGACGGCAAACCCGTTAAAGCTGCTCATCCCAATGCCCGTTTCACAGCCCGCGCAAACAACTGCCCGGCTATCGCTGCTAACTGGGAAGATCCCGAAGGTGTTGCTATCGACGCATTCCTCTTCGGCGGCCGTCGTCCCTCCACTCTCCCCGTTGTTTACCAGTCCATGTGCTGGGAACATGGTGTGTTCATCGGTTCTACTGTCGGTTCTGAAGTCACAGCTGCTGCTCTCGACGTCAAAGCCGGTACAGTCCGTCGTGACCCCTTCGCCATGCTGCCCTTCTGCGGTTACAACATGGGTGACTACTTCCAGCACTGGCTGAACATTGGTAAGAAAGAAGGCGCTGTCCTTCCGAAAATCTTCTGCGTTAACTGGTTCCGCAAAACCGCTGAAGGCAAATGGCTCTGGCCCGGTTACGGCGATAACAGCCGTGTCCTCAAATGGGTCTTTGAACGTTGCGATGGCGAAGGCGAAGCTCAGGAAACAGCAATCGGTTACCTCCCGACTCTCAATGCGATCGACCGCACTGGCACAGACGTGACAGAAGAAGATATGAAAGAACTTCTCACAGTCGATAAAGAAGGTTGGAAGAAAGAACTCGAAGCAATCAACGAACACTTCCAGAAGTTCGATCGTCTTCCCGCTGAACTCGAAGCTCAGCGCAAAGCTCTTGCTGAAAGACTTGCATAATTGCTTTGAACAGCACATGCATGCCGGTCTGACCGGTATGCATTTCTGACATCAGAAGCACAACTCCGTATGGGATTTATTTCCGTACGGAGTTTTTTTATTTATGAAAAATCAGGCAAATGTTTGCATTTTCGTACATTCGAACTTGAAAATGCAGAAAATCGGCATTAGATTATCCCCATAAATCTTATCCGGAGATTTTTTAACCAGAATCCGGGGGTGATTGCGTATCCCCGAGAAAGAGCCGATAGTATGAAAAAAGATCCTTGCAGTTTCCTTTTGTACGATTATCAATTTTCCCACGATAAAGAAAATACCTATCCCGCCGGTTTCAATGTGCTCAAAATGAGCCCTCACTCTGATCATCTGGCGATGATTCAGACCGGTCATTTTGCAATCTCTTTCCCCGGTAACTGGCATTGTCTCCACGCTAAAGATATTTCTGATTTCCGTCTGGAACTGAATCTGAAAGAAAATCTTGCAAAAGAACCGACTTTTCTCCTGTATTTCCGCGCCGAAAAGAAAGGAACAAAGGCCCTTTATCTGGAAATGAACCGGGGCGGCGATCTGGATTTCGGGATTCTTGACGGCACCCATTATGAAGTATTGCAGAAGAAAGCGTTGAAAGATATTCCGTTTGGGCTTTGGACTTTTTCCGTAATCGGCAATAAAGTCCGCGTCAGCGCCAATGGCAAATCCCTTGCCGTCTTCACGGTTCCCGATCAGTGTCCCCGCAAAAAAGGTGTGATTGCGTTGGATGCCGCCCAATACAGTTTCGGTGCGTATGAATTCCGCGTCGAATCTCTCAAACTTTATCTGCCGGAAGTCAAAGAAAAGAAACTGGCGGCAATCAAAGTCCCCATGATGTATGGGCCCCATGGTATCCCGACGCCTTACAAATTTACCATCGAACGTACTTCCTGCTGCGGATGCGAACGGTGGAATCTGACCTTGAACGGTGGTCCGGGCAAAGATAAAGACCATCCCGAACCCCGCTGTATGAATGCGGAAATCATGGATAATCCCTACTGCCGCGCTTTGGATGCGGAAGGGAAGGAATTGTTCCGTGTGGTGATTGTTCATGGCAGAGCAGGTTCTTTCTCATTGCTGCGTGCCACATTCGGTATTCCGGATTATATTTTCCCCGTATCCCGTGAGACGGTTGTCAATATGGAAAATGTGGCTTATCTTGCATTCGGATATGATTATTACGAAGCGGAAGCCGTCAATTCTCTGGCGGGCGGCCCGGCGGAAGTTCTTTGTGACCGCAAGGGCAAACGCATTTCATTCGGTAAAATTTATGAAAACGATGCATGCGATGCCGTTATTGAATCACCCCGGGATAAAGCCATTGTTGCCATGATCCCGAAAGATATTCCGGATTATGAAATGGCATTGGAATATGCCCGTGTGAACCATTACTTCCTGGAAGGGGAAGACGTCCGTTTCCGTGGTCTTGCCGTTCCCTGCGAAGCGACGGATTGCGATTTTGTACTGGAAAATGCTTATCGTGAACCGATCAAAAGTTTCCACAAGAAAGCAGGTAAATTCTTCTCTCTCGGTAAACTTGCGCCCGGTGTCTATCATTTGAGCGCCGTTATGAAACGCAATGACCTTGTGCTGGGCGAAGTCCGCAATGCATTCGAAGTGATCCCCGCCGATGAAAAGATGTCCGCGCAGCAGGCGGCGGGTTATCCGGATATTTACCCGGATACATTCCTTGCAGATTATTCTCATCACTTCCACCCGTGGGGTACGGCGGTTGTCGATGTTTCCCATTACATCGGGACAGGTGCGGAATATGCGTATACATCGGATCACCGTCCTTTGAAGTTGCTGAAATTGTATCACCGTCAATGGACTTCCCGCATTCAGCCGCAGAATGCCAAACAGGCGAATACGGAATACAATCTGAAACATGCAGATTTGCTCCGTTTCTGCAATGCTGCCAATAACGGCAGATATTATTTGCACATGCCTTACATTTATGAGAGTGATGAATGGATTCGGGAGCAGACAAAAGAGTTTGCCGGTAAGGAACTCACCTTTGATGAAATTTACCCGGCTCGCTGGACGGAATGGCTCGACTTTATTGCGCCGCGCTGCAGAGAATTTCTGAAACGCAGTCATCAGACACGTGCCGGTGTTCCCGCTTGCAACTTCCTGACATTTGCCACATACGGTTCCATCTACAAAGGCCCCAACTACAGCCGTCTGCTCGGTATGGATTTGCGCAATGATAAACTGGAAGAAATCATGGATGGTTTTGCCATTATGGAAGATTATCCGTTCTCCTCCCGTTATCCTTTAAGCCGCAGTACCTGGCAATTTACCTCAGTCAGCATGGAAGGCCCACGAATCCGTTACATTCCTCAGATCTGGGGCTTGAATGCGGAAACACTGGATGCCCGTGTGGTGTATGGTCACCCGCCCTATGGTATTTCTGTTACTCCGCCGAAATTCTTCTTTACCCGCTTTATGGAACTTCTTTACGGGACGGCGTATTTTGATGGCGAAAAATTCTGCTACTGGGATGCGTATGGCTTGTTGGAATCTTCTTCCTGGACTTCTGACATGTTTACGGAAATGCTCCGTCTTTATGGCTTGTATCGCGATCTGAAACCGGTCACACCATTGCGGACTCCGGCGTATGTATACAGTCGTGCCGCCTGCGATGCTCATGAATATTTCTACGAGAAAAATGAACGTTTTGTCCGTGGCGGTTCCATGGTCAATACGGCCGAAGAATTTGCTGGATATCTCTACGAAATGGCACGGAAAGACGGGCAGCCCCATGGATTCCAGACCCGGATGGAAAATTTGAAAAAACTTTCCGCCGACCAGGTATCCCTGTTGATCCTGCCTCCGTTGCAAGGTGTGCCGGAAGCGGAATTGAAACAGATCCGCCGTCTTCATAACGCCGGTGTAAATCTGCTCTGTTCCGAAGATGCGGCATCCCTCGCTGACCTGTTCGATGTGGAACATGCCGATGTCCTGTTGGAACGTGACGGCAAAAAACTTTTGACCTTGAAGAAAAATAAAAAGGCAAGTGCCGCATTCTTTACAATCGCTCCTTCCATGCAGAAACGCGCCATTGACCGTACCGGCGGTGCCGGACAGAAAGCCATGGATGCGGAAGTCAACAAGGCGGCGATGGATGTGCTGCGTTTGCTCGGTGATTACCAGGTTACGGCAACCGGCGGCGCATGTCTGACGCCGTTCCTGGGCAGCGATGGTCATGCGTACGCATTTGTGGAAGAAAACTCCTGGCCGGAACACGGCGGTGCGATTTATACGGATATTTATTACAAAGGCAAATTGATAGCCAGCGAACATTTGGATCATTATGAATCCAAATTGATCCGGCTTGATTGATAGATAAGGAATTTTATTATGGAAAAAATTTATCTCTGGCGTGACGAGTCAATCAAAACACTGGCTGACCGTCCGTCTATTACGCCCTATCTTTTGAACGATGGTCAGAAACATTCCGCAGTATTGGTCATTCCCGGCGGCGGTTATGGCGGCGTTTGTGAAGCGACGGAAGGCGGACCGACAGCCAAAGAATTCAATCGTCTCGGTTTTCACGCTTTTGTGCTCGATTACCGTGTTGCACCGAATCGTTTTCCCGCCCCGCAGCAGGATGCAGCACGCGCAATGCGTATGATCCGTTATCATGCGGAAAAATGGAATGTACTGCCGGATCAGGTTGCTGTTTGCGGATTTTCTGCCGGCGGACACCTTGCAGGTTCGATCGGCGTTCTCGGCGATCGTATCAACTGTGACGACGGCGATGAAATTGACCGCATGTCATTCCGTCCGGATGTGATGTTTTTGTGTTATGGCGTGCTTGCCTTCAAGCCGTGGAGTCATATCGGAACCCAGGCGAATCTGTTGGGCGAAGATTATGCCGCACGCGGTGCCGATTATTCTCTGCCGGAACATGTGAATGAAAATACGCCGCCTGCATTCCTGCTCCATACAATCGGTGATCAGATGGTGAATTATCGCAACAGTATTGTTTTTGCGGAAGCGATGGCGGAAGCCGGACGCCCCTGTGAGCTTGCATTGTACAACTGGGGTGATCACGGCATGCTCCTTGGTCATGACACGCTGGATGTGCGTAATTGGCCTCGTCAGGCGAAAGAATTCATGGAATCCCTGCGTTTGTGTCAGGAAGATCCGGAAGGTTTCCGGGCACGTTATACCCATGCATATCAGGCGGCATGTACCAGAAGATGATCTGATTCTTGCACAAATAAAAAATAGCCTCCAGGATAGCATATTTTGTCATCCTGGAGGTTTTGCTTTAGAACTGTGTATTATTTTGCTTTTTCGATGAGTTCGCCGATGATATTGAGACAGACTTTTATCGGATCGTCTTCCATGGGGATCTCTTCCATAAAGTCCCACAATTTCCGGCGGCTGAGCATATCCTGAGCGACTTCGGAAAGATCGTTTTTATCAAGCAAGCCCCGCCGGAGCGCACCGCGGGCATGGAAATCTGCAATATATAACGGGTCGAGCACGTCTTTATGTTCCACTGCAAAGTTGAGCATGTTACGGAATGTTTGTTTACAGGGATCCGTATTATACGCTCCGATGAGCTGATGCAGTTTCAAGTTCAGGGGATCGGTGATAAAGGGTATCATCCAGTCTTCCGGCGGTGTCCGACCGAACCAGCCGATGTATTCTTGATCATTCATGACACGTTCGATTTCGTTGGGCTGATAATCGACTTCTTCCCCCATCATGGCTTTTGCCAGAATCTCATACATGTCGCTGAAGTGACAATAGCCGGGTTCGTATGCTTCATAGCAGACGCCCTGAATGCCCAGCTCCCGATAGATTGCCAAGTCACGGAGATAAGACCAGGTTCCATGTTGGAAGACGCCGCAGAGACCTTGCGCCATGGCGTTTTCATGAATATAAACCTTGCCCGGATATTCGGCGGTCCATTCCTTCAAACGGTTGAGATGATACTGATTGGGGCAGACAGCATCGGGATTCTTTTCCGTGGCAGCGTATCCGGTCAGCTCCAGATGCGGAAAACGACTGCATCCGATAGGATGCTGCGGGGTACGGTAAAAGGTGTCGTACATGATGCTCGACATCTGGTGGAACGGCTGTCTGTTCTGCGGAATGTTGTACCGTTTCACATAAATATCCGTTTCAAACTTCAAATCCGGGCGTTCGGAGAGGACGGCACGGGTGAAGATTTCCACAAAAGGCTGCCACTTTTCATTATCGGGCAGAGGACGGCACTTTTCGCATTGACAGAACATCAAGCCATCGGCGGCACGCATGTGAACGTGTTTGATGGCCGCGGGCAGGGAACGGAGCCACTGTTTTGCACCGTATTCATAGGCCGCCAACGCTTCCGGTTCAAATGCACAGGGATAAGTTTCACATTCCAACCGCTGACAGAACGGATTGCCGTTGAGGTCCTTGGCAAACCATTGTGGTTTCCAGTCGGAATATGAGAGGAATGTGCGGGGGCCGAAGGTCATCAGAATAATGTTGACTCCGGCATCCTGACATTCTTTGATAATCAGATCCTGATACCGTTTCCATCCATAATCGTAATGGATGATAATGGTATTCATGTTCAGCGTTTTCATGCGGCGGATGAAACGGGTAAGCTGTTCCGGCGAGTGACGGAGCAGACTTTCGCAGGGATTAAAGCCGCGTATTTCAAACGGTTTCATAATTATTTATCCATTTCTGCTGTGATTTTTGCAATGGTATCAAGGTAACCGGTTCCGTATTGGGTATCGGGGAGCAATGCCATGCCTTCGGTCCATTCGTTCCATGCGTTGATAATGATTGCAGGACCTTCTTTTGCCAAAGCCTTTTTCAGCACTTCGCCGAATCGTTCGGGTGTGTTGCCTGTACAGATGGGACAATATCCCAATTTGACATAATCCATGGGGAATTTGACGGAGCGGCTCCAGCGCGGTGCCACGTCAAGACCGAGAGTGACACTGGGGAAATGTGTCATTCCGCCTTCTTCGATCTTGTTCCAGCAATATTCCTGTGCTTCCATCATGCCGGAATAATCGAATACAGGCCGTTCGATGGGCAGTTCATGATAATATTCGGGGGCGACGATGTTATACGCAAAAACAGCATCGAAACCGGCGGCTTTCACGTCGGGAACTCTGCCCCATCCGCAGAACCGCTTGTTATCGTTACAGCAGCCGATGTTGACGAGCAGGTACAAGCCGGGATAACCGTTCTTGCGTGCCTGATCGTTGAGGATGCGTGCGACATCTTTCAGATCGAAGATTTGTTTGAGCGCGGTGGTGTTGTAAAGGGAATACACGGGCTTGCCATCGATCTTCCAGTAATTTTCGCAGCAGAAATATTTTTTGGAACAGAAATCGATCACATTACGCAAGTCTTCTTCGGAATGTGTCATTTCAAAATAAGTGGTGCTGGATTGATTTTCGTTGGAATTCATGCCCTGATGTTTGTCATCATCGAGGGCAGGCCACTTGCCCCAGTTGTGATTCGCCCACATGATAGCGAATTTCAAACGGTTGCGGTTGGGGGCATTGAGGAAGGCTTCGTCCAGGGGCTTTTCCAGGAACTGTTCGCCATTGTACCAGTACCAGTCGAAGAGGAAACCGGTGATGCCGTTATCGGCGGCGAGGTCGATCTGCTTGATCATCATATCGGGATCGGATTCATCAAAATAACCCCATTGCGGGCATTTCGGCTGAGCGTGACCCTCGAACAGGGGTTTTGTATTTTTCACAAGTTCCCATTCGCTGAAACCTTTGCCATACCATTTTTCATAATGACGATCCGGATGCCAGCTGGGGAAGTAAATTGTAAAGATTTCTTTTTTCATGTTGCAACCTCATATTTTATTGTGATGATATACAATAGCACATCCCGTGTGAAATTCAAGTTGCAGAGCATAAAAAAGCAGCCATAAATCTGCGCACGATTTATGGCTGCATTGAGCATTATTCTTAACGGGGAGATTGATTCACCCCGTTACAGGAGAACATCAGCGGTAGATTTTGCTGGCCGCATCAGATTCCTGATTGACTTTGTCCAAACGGTCTTCACGGTCAGCACGGTCGTCATCAAGCAGATACTGCTGGAAGAACATGTTGCCGACTTTGCTGTTCATACCTTTGTTGACATTGTTGTTGATCTTGCCGATTTCGTCTTTGACTTTTGCACCGAGCTGATCATCATTGGGAGCCGCATATTCGACTTCAGCAATCAGGATAACCTGAGACTGTTTGATGGATTCTGTTTCGGTGGAGAAAAGACGGCCGACGACCGGCATATCTTTGAAGAAGGGCAGACCTGCAGTACCACGTACCGATTCAGATTTGCGGAGACCGCCGATGACGAATGTACCGGCTTTGTAACCCATCTGCATTGTAGTTGCGACCTTGGAGTTGGAAGAACGGGGAGAACCGTCGGAGTTCCAACCGAGGAGGGAGATACTGTTGAGGTTGAACTGCAATTTTGCAGCTTTACCGGTGACAACCGGAGTGATTGCCAATTCAAACAGGAAGCCGTCAGAAACCATCGGGTACTGGAGCCAGCCGTGGATGATACCGGGATGTGCATTCATTGCATTGCCGTTTGTGTTGTAGTAAGCGGCAGTGGTTGTGGTTCCGTCAGCTTTTGTGTAACCGGTCAGATATTTTGCAAAGGGTGATGTGAAAGAATCAAGCTGAGCATCAGTCATGCCGGTCACATCAATTCCGATCTGTTTCATGCCATTGATGAGAGTCGGATTGGTCTTGAGAGCCAATGCCGTTACATCAGTGTAGGAATTGGTACCAGTCTGAGTACCCATGGTACGCATGGTATAACCGGTAGGTTTCAGAATGATGTTCGGCAAACTTGTGACAGGAACGGTAACAGGGCCCATAGGAGTCTGAACCGTAACGTTGTTGTAGCCAGCAGCTTCGTTGACGAATGCCTGAGCAGCATCAACGGGCATGATTTTCAGAACACCTTCACGCTGGATTGTGTCGGGATTGACGTCTGTGTAAGCGAATTCTGTGCAGCCTTCTGCGATGGTTTTAGCACCGGCAGTGTAGTATGTACGGTCATAGAAGAAACCGGTACCGACCTGGATTTTGGAAGCGATACGGTTCTGGATGACCATTTCACCCTGAGCCATAACTTTTGCTTTACCGATACTGGTCATGAAGTCCAGATAACGGGTATTCCATTTCGGATTGAAGTTCCAGTAGGATGTACGGCTGTTGTTTGCAGAATGATCCATGTTGCTGGTGAAGAATGTGCCCCAGTTACGACGGTTGAGAGTACCGGCGGAGAAGAAGTCAACACCTTCGTTGTTTTTCCAGCTCTGGAAGTCGACACCGATACGGTCATCGTTTTCAGCATAAATTTCGAGGACCTTGTAACGGACTTTGACTTCCGGAATGGGGCGGTCGTAGATCGCCAGCATTTTGCGCATGTCATTGATGTTCCATTTTGCACCGGTCATGATGAGGGCGTTCAATTCGCCATCGACCATGAGGCTGCCGGGAGCAACTGCGAACTGGGGATCCAGGTCGGAAGAACCGACTTTGAGGAGCATGTCACGCAGGTTGGAAGCACGGCTTGCTTTGGGGAAGTAGATGCTGGAACCGGAATCGCTGAAGTAGGAGAGACCTTTGCGGTCGAGAGAAGCCACGATCGCATTGATGCCTTTGCCGTCTTTGGAATCTTCAAAGCGGTAATCTTCAGCAGAAACCAGGATCACACCGGTACCGTCATCAAATTTGACAGCGGTGACCTGTGCCGGATTGAGAGCGATGCTCTTTGCGCCGACTGCTGCTTCCAGATAACTGCGGACAGCATAGGGATCTGCATTTTTGATTTTGTAGGGTTTTGTGATGATGACCGGGTCGGTGTTGTCACGGACAACATGGACCTGTTTTGTGCCATCTTTCACATCGATGTTCAGCTGAGCTTCGACTTTTGTCGGAGCGTATGCGCCAGTGGGAGCATCATTGGCAACGCGGACTTTGCCGGGGATTGCCTGGGGGATCAGATTGATGTCTTTTGCAGTAGGCTGCTGGGGCATAACGATATTGACCGGGCGCTCCTGCGGCTGGGGACTGTTACAACCGACAAATGTCAACGGGAGAGCAATTGCCGCCATCATGAAATATTTATTGTTACTCATTTGCTATTGTCCTTGTCCAGAAGTTTTTCAATACGACGGTCGATCTTGCTGCTTGCGCTGATCGGAGCCATGATGCCGGGGGCATCAGGATTGACGGGGATTGCTTCGGCAGTGACCACAACATAAGTACGTTCTTTGATGCTTGTGACAGTGCTGAAAAGATATTTGATCCAGGGGATGCGGCAGAGGATCGGCAAACCGATTGTCTGTTCGACATCGTTTTCTTTTTCGTAGAGAGCGAGCATTTTTTCCTGACCGAACTTGAGAGTTGTACCGCCGGTGAATGTAGCAGAGTTGCTCAATTCGGAACCGGTATTTCCGCGTTCGACAACGTCTTTGAAGTTCAATGCATAACTGAAGATCACGCAACCTTCTGTTTTAGCACCTTTCTTTGCGCTTGCGGGAACAAATGTACCATTGTTCAGGCAGACAAAGGGGTTGACGATAACTGCATTGAGTTCGGGAGGACATGCATGTTTCACACCGTTTGCATCTTCGTAGTAGCTCTTTCCAACGAGTGTACGGCCGAGGACGTTCTTGGAAAGGTTCTGATATTCCGGAGTGAGAGATGTACGGTAGAGGAAGGGGGCAGTATCCGGATTTTTCATCTGGATGTTCTGCAGGAAAGCGTATTCATTTTCTGTTGTAACAGGTGTGTTGATCATGGTCAAAGATGCCTGTGCAGAAATGGCTGCGCTGCCGCTCTGCTGCAAACAACGGATGAAGCTCATGTCAAACTGAGGAGCAGTGAAGAATCCGCCGAAACCCCAGGAGGAGTTTGCAACAAACTGAGTTGCCTGAAGCAATTCGTCAACTGCAATTTTACCTGTGTTGTAACCAACATTCAACAGGTTGACACCGGGACCGTTCTTCCATGCGAGATAGTCAAAACCCCAGTCTTTGAGGTCGCTGTCACGCAGTTCATAGTAGTTGAGACGGACTGTGACCTGGGGAAGGGGGCGGTCCAATCTTTCGATCCACTTGAGTGTGTTTTCTGCGGATGCTGCCTGATCGCGCCAGAAAATGGTGTTGGTTTCTGCGTTGACAAATGCTGCGCCTGCGGAACTGCCGAACATCACGTTGATGATGTTTGCCAATTCAGAAGCTGCACGGTATTTGGGTGTGTAACCGATTCTGGTAACACCGGTACCGCTGATCGCAGAAGTGTTTTTCTGTTTACCGGGACGGTCGAGAGCCGCCACGATTTCGTCAACATAGGCAATGAAATCTTTACCTGTGGAGACAAGGATCGCCGCACTTTTCGCATTGTTTCCAGTTGTGATGCGGCGAACTGATGAGTTGCGGCTGTAACGTTTCACCGCAGAGTTGATGAACGGCAGGATTTCTTCTGCACTGGCATGTTTCAGCTGATAGATTTTGCTGACATAGCGGACTTGTGCATCGTCCTGACGCAGGTGGATCGTTCTGACGCTATCATCGCCTGATACCAATGCGGCACATGCGAGGAGCACCCCGATCCCGATAGAAGTGAGTTTTTTCATACTTCTTTTCCGTTGTTTTTTTGTTTTTTGTTAAAGGGTTTAATTCATGCGTGGGTACGCACAGGACTCACAAAAAGTTAAAGCCCAGAACGTAGACATTTCCGTTTTTATCCCGGCCGGTGACAATACGGAAGAGTGCTTCACTGAAGAACTCATTTTTCTTTGCCAGATCCTTGCGCTTGAATCTGACAACCCAAACATGAGGTTGAAGTTTTACGAATTCCAAAGTGGTCAGATAGCGGAATGAAACCGGTTCCCCTACTGTCTTCAACATGTTGTTACGGGCCGCATTGAATTCCTCTTTGTTAAAACTTTTCTGGTTTTCCGGTGTGAGACGGCTTACAAAACCAGATGCGTCGTTTTTAACAAAGGCAACCAACAATTCCCGGCACAACTTTAATTCGGGGGTGTTACATTCCTGTGAAATTTTTTCTGCCGGCATTTCCTGGACAGTTGTACAACCGCAGAAGAACAGTACTCCTGCCATCAGAGCTAACGTGCTTAAAAATTTCATGCTACTCCTTCCTGTTTGGTTCGTTAAAACTTGATACGTAAAAAAATATATTTCGATAATATAGCACTTATTTGCTCATTTGTCAAATTTATTTGTTTTTCTGTGACCGGTAAATAAGAAAAAAATGGCGATTTTTTGCTGTGATATATTACTTTTTATGAAAAAATGTATGCTGCTTTTCCAAAAAACGTTTTGGGGTAATGTGCAAATTCAAGCTGATTTGCGCTTAAAATTCTTTCCGTCCTGCACGGATGGAACGGAGTGCCTGTTTCCAGTTTCTGCCATTGCGCAGATAGATGGAACGCATTCTCCGGTAGCCGCCACCGTAGACCGGGTCTTTCTTTTCTTCTTTGAGTTTATTGATTCCGGCGTTGCCCGTTTTTTCATTATATATAGATGCCATCAATTCACAAAAGCCTTCTTCGTCAGCCAATACTTTCACTTCGCCCAGATTGTGACGCAGATAGTCGTGTGTCAATTCGTGTGCTAAAGTATCATAAAGCAATAATGCCGGAATGGAATCCAGAATATAAATGCGGCACCGTTCTTTGGAAATATAACGCTGTTTTTTACCGTTGTAATAGCGTTTTTCTGTAACTTCACGCTCATAATTCATCAGAGAAAGACGGCGTCCGCCATCGGGTAGATAGATGTTGTTGGAGCGTTTCTCCAGTTCTCTGACGGAGACGATGACCAATTCGATTTTATGACGTTGATCAAAGCCGAACCAGATTCCCATATTTCTTCTGACTTCCTGATAAATGCGCCGGATTTGATTGTGATCGGTCACGGCTGTTTTTCTGCAGGTCTGACAAATGCGGCGTCCATCCCGGAGCGGTGGCTTTCGGTCGCAGGGCATAGCGCAGAAATAACATTTCGGGCGTTTGCTGCATTGGGGGCAAATAAGAACCTGTTTTCCGGCGGATGAATACATACCGATCATGTTGTCTGCACCCTGACCGCAGGTATAACAGCGGAATGTATTGTGCATGCATTGTCGACTGCAGAATTTTTTCCCCATCATGGTGATGACTTGCCGTTCGCATTTTCTGCCGCATCCGGCACAGGTGGGCATGGTGGAGAGGAAACATCTTTTTGTACAGTATACTGCATTATCCGTTTTGATATAATTGCCGTGGATCCGTTTGCCGCAGACGGAGCAATCCAGCGCAGAAAGGAGCAGAGGTGTCAGGGTAAGCAGAAAAATCAGAACCGATCTTTTCATAAATGCTCCTTTTCTGTTGGAAAATTATTATTGCGGAATGATGAAAATATCCGTCATGTCATTGGATACTGTTTCCATTGTCATTCCGCCAAAAAACGGGTTGCCATCGGGCAGAAGCGTGGAGACAATTTCCATTGTTTTTCTGGAAATGCGCATGGGGCCATGTTGCGCATCGGACTTTTTCGCCGGCATCATCAACGTTAATTCAAACTTGAAGTCATAACCGGGTACATGGTCGCCCTGTGCAATCAGGTTGATGCGATGAACGGGAATCCGGTCGATGGATGTCGAACCGGCATATTCTGCAAAGGATTTGATATTGGAATGATCCGCATGGATGCCCCGTTGACGCAATGCCGTGATGATGGGGGCGATATTCATCTTTACATGTTTGCGCAGTTCCATTTTCCGGGTCATGCCCATGTAATTGGAGACCGGGTCATGGATGGGAGAGAAGATTGCCCGGAGCATCCGTTCGGCTTCGGGCGAAAGAATGTTCTGATCTTTTTGTCTGGTTGAAGAACCTCCGCCGAGGACGGCATCTTCGAGAGACCACTTATTGCGTTCCGGGATCAATTGGAAACGGGCTTTGCCGTCTTTTACCGTAATCCGCACGGTTCTGCCGGAGAGAGCAGGGAAATCATGGCGTTCGGAATTCAAGTTTCCGGCAAGGCTGATAATTTTGAGATCATACACATTCTGCGATGTCACGCCATCTTCATCCGGATGAAAGAAGAGCTCGCCCTTGCAGATAATTTCCTGTGTATCACGGCGGAGAGGATATTGTTTCAGACGCGGCAACTTCATTTCACAATTGCGGGTCTGATTGGTCCGGATATGGAATAAATATGTGGTATTTTTTCTGAGTGTTCCTGAAAAATCAATTTCCACCGGTTTGGCGGAAAGCCAACCGGCGGTGAAAAGAAAGAGAAAGAGGAACAGCAGACAGGTTCTCATACGAATTCAAAATCATCCATTGTTGAGAGTTCTTCTTTGACGAAGTTGGCAGCCATGGCGAATGCTTTGCCGCGATGACTGATGGCATCTTTGACTTCGGGGCCCAATTCAGCAAAAGTTTTATCATAGCCATCGGGAACAAAAACAGGGTCATAACCGAAACCGTTTTCGCCTCTGGGGGCATCAATGATCGTACCTTCGACTTCTCCGCGGAATTGAGCTGCCAGGTTGCCGCGGTAAGCAAGAGAGATAACGCAGACGAAACGTGCTTTGCGATTTGTTTTGCCTTCCATATTTTTCAACAGCTTTGCAATGCGGTCGGCATCGGTGGCATCGGGTCCGGCATAACGTGCAGAATTGATACCCGGTTCGCCGTTGAGGGCATCGACTTCGAGTCCGGAATCATCGGCGAAAGCAGACATATCGGCGTAGCGGGATGCTTCTTTTGCTTTGATGGCGGAATTTTCTTCGAATGTTGTGCCATCTTCAATAATTTCCGGCAAACCGCCCATGATGTCGGGAGAAACGATTGCTACTTTATCCGTGATTTCGGCAAACATTTCCTGGAATTCGCGAATTTTATTTTTGTTCGTAGTTGCCGCGAGTAATTGAAGCATGATAGGTCACCTTTCCTTAAAAATTCATCATGAACCATTGATATTTCCTGTAATTTATCACATATTCTGCAATTTCGCAATTAATTTTTCTGTTTTTTTTGATTTTTTTAAAAAGTGGTGGTATATTATAAAGCAATACGGTGAAGTACTGCCGTATTTGCGGGACTTTTGATGCTGTTCCGCACAACTGAAAAAAATAAATTCTTTAAGGAGTTTCTGTTATCATGCAGATGCAATTGTTGAAAGGTAAAATTCATCGCGCTCACATTACACATTGTGATTTGGATTACGAAGGATCTTTGGAGATCGATCCCGAATTGCTCGAGGCTGCCTCCATTCTCCCCTATGAGAAAATCCTCGTGGTCAATGCTACCAATGGAAAACGTTTGGAAACCTATGCCATCCCCGGGGAAGCCGGATCCCGTATTTTCCGTCTGAATGGTGCGGCTGCTCACAGAGGGCGTATTGGTGATATTATTACCATTATGTGTTTTGCTTCCTTCACGGAAGAAGAAGCCAAGACCCATCTGCCGTCCGTCATTGTCATGGATGAAAAAAATGAAATCGCAGTGCGTCGCAAAGGCCGTCAGAACATCGGCTGAGACGTTTTCTGAAAAATCTTTATTACAGGATTGTGTAGGATTATGAAAAATCTTCTGCTCTTTCTGGCGTTGGCTGTTGCGCTTTCTTTCGCAAGCGGCTGTGCGTTCTTGTGTATGAAAAAGGACAGTCATATCACGATTGCGTCCTATAATATCCGGGTTCCCGTTGATAAAGGGGATTACACCTGGAAGAACCGTTTGCCCCGGATTCGCAAGGTGATCGAACAGAATAAACTGGATATTTTCGGAATTCAGGAAGGTCTGAAATTTCAGATCGAAGACATGATCGCCGGAACCAATTACGGTTATACCGGAGTGGGACGCAATGATTTTCAGAGCAGCGGCGAATACTCTGCAATCCTGTACGACAAAACAAAATTTGAATTGCTGGAGTTCGGTACGTTCGGACTTTCTGAAAAGCCGGATATGCCTGGAGTGAGATCATGGGGCTCTGCCTGCCCGCGAATTGCAACCTGGGGGTTGTTCCGGGTGCGCCAGACTGGTAAAAAATTCCTGTACTACAATACCCATCTTGATCATGTCAGCGAACTTGCCCGTGTGAATGGGATCCGTTTGGTTATGGATCACGTCAACAAGCGCAAAGAAGTATCTCTCCCGGTTATTCTGACCGGCGATTTCA
This sequence comes from Victivallales bacterium, assembly GCA_045639325.1. Taxonomy (GTDB): domain Bacteria; phylum Verrucomicrobiota; class Lentisphaeria; order Victivallales; family UBA1829; genus RGIG8244. The sequence continues at coordinate 9,859 of JAZUCU010000026.1, read as the reverse complement.
ATGCAAGACCGGATAGCGGCGTTTACAAAACAGCATCACAATATTTGAAAGATGCAGCGAAGATATCTGTTGCAAAGCCGCAGGGGCCGAAAGGCACATACCACGGATTCAAGGGGAAAGTGCTTAAATATATCGACTATATTTTTGTCTCCAATCACGTGCGCGTGAAGTCATTCAAAGTGGATGACACCCGGATTGACGGCAAGTATCCTTCCGATCATGACCCGGTTGTTGCGGAATTATTCCTGTGATGGATTTTGCTGCTGTTGCTGCAGTTTGCGTTTTTCTTCTTCCTCCCGCTCTAATTGACGCATGATCATTTCAGCGGGAGTGAGGTATTTCTTTTCGGAATTACATTCTTTACAACAGGGAACGATATTGCCTTTGACACTTTTTCCGCCCCGGGCGACGGGGACGATATGATCCATGGTCAATTCTTCCGGTTTGAATTTTTCTCCGCAATAATGGCAGATTCCTTTCTGCAAAAGAGATTGCCACCATTGAGATTTGCGTAATTCTTTCGCTTTTTTTCGTTCCCGTGCAACGTGTGCATCATCTTTCTGAATATCGATCCAATCGTCGTAAGCCATAATATTCTGTAATACCTTTGATTGTTTATTTAGTCTTTGGTGATACGGAAGAACCGCAGGGCATTATCCAGTGCAATCGCCGCCATTTCCTCCGCAGTACGGCATTGACAAAGCGCCAATGTTTCCGTAATGTTAGGCATCAGGGCAGGGTGATTGCGTTTGCCCCGGAAAGGAACCGGTGCCAGATACGGGGAATCGGTTTCCATCAGAATCCGGTCCGTGGGCATCAGGCGGACAATGGTCCGGATATTTTCTGCGGCTTTGAATGTCACCATGCCGCCGACGCCGAACCATGCGCCGAGTCGATCGAACTTCTCGACCCATTGGGGAGAACCGGCGAATGAATGGAGCACGAATCTGCCGCCTTTCGCTGCGAATGCACTCAAGTGTTCGTAGGCATGATCGTATGCCGGGCCGGAATCGGCTTTATCCCGGCAGTGGATGATGGCAGGTTTATCACATTCCAGTGCAAGATTGAGGAAGGTTTCAAAGACTTCCCGCTGTTTTTCTGCGCCGGAAATTTCGTAATAATAATCCAGTCCGATTTCACCTGCGGCGACACATTTTTCCTGCTTGAGAAATGTCAGATAGTCCCGCAGGTCGTGACTCGTTTCTGTTTCTGCTTCATGAGGGTGTATCCCGGCGGAAAAATAAGCACCTTTTGTTGCATTGGCACAATTGGCGGAGTCGGTGGTGTTTTCCCAGCCGGAGGTAGCGAGAAGGACTCTTGTCACACCAGCATCGGCGGCACGTTGAAACCAGGGGGCAAACTCCCCGTCATCGGGGGCATAAAAATGAGCGTGAGTATCAAAAAATTCCATAGTCATAACTTTCTGTTTATTATTCGCAGGTAACATACAGCCGGAAGTGGGATTTTGCAAATGGTATTTTATTTTTTTTACCTGATCGGCCTTGACAAAAAGAATACCTGTGTATATATTATCCGATAACAATTTACAGGAAAGGATATAAAAATGGCAGAACAAATCAAAATCGGCACACTGGTTCAGGGGAAAGAACTGGATCAAACACTTGCTTATATTGAAAATCTCGGCAAATACGGCTTTGAAAGTATCGAAATCACATTCGGTGGCGATGCAACCTGGATTACTGACATTGCAGATTATGCAAAGCAGGTCAGAGAGTGTGCAGAAAAAAATAATATGATTATTTCCACCCTCGGGGTATATGGTAACCCGTTGATCCCTGATGGCGAAAAAACATTGCGCAGTCTGGAACTGGTCATTGACAATGCCGAATTGTTCGGTGCAAAAGTCATCGCCGGTTTTACAGGCCGAATTCCCGATGTGGAAATGCCGGAATCTCTTCCGAAATTCAAAGAAGTCTTTACCCCTCTTGCTGCACGCGCTGCAGATAAAGGCCTCAAAATCGCTTTTGAAAACTGTCTCATGGGCGGCAATTGGAAATGGGGTAGCTGGAATGTGGCAGTTAACCCGACCATGTGGGAAAAACTTTTTGATGCTGTTCCGGCGGATAACCTGGGGTTGGAATGGGAACCCTGCCATCAGATGTGTCAGTTGATCGATCCCATCCCGCAGCTGCGCAAGTGGGTATCCAAAGTCTTCCACATTCACGGCAAAGATGCTACCATTCTGAAAGACGTGATTGCGGAAAAAGGTATTTATGCAGGCGTACCTTTTGTTTATCACCGCACACCCGGATTCGGCGACAGCAATTGGACGGATATCATTTCCATTCTGCGTCAGAACAATTATACCGGCACCATCGATATTGAAGGCTGGCACGATCCTGTTTACCGTGGCGAACTGGAATTGACCGGTCAGGTGCATGGTCTCAATTATCTGAAATTCTGCCGTGGCGGTGATTTGATTCCGCCGTTCACTTTCCCGGCACAAGCATAAAAATATAAAGCCTGTAGGCAAAAAGTCTTGTTTAACTTAATGGTTGCAGATATTCTGCCGGTTTTGCTGTGCCCTGCAATATGAGAATTTTCAGGAGTTGGTCATGTTTGTACTTGCAAATCAGGAAACGAGTCTGATCTTATCAGAAAATAACGGTGCCATTTGCGATTTGATATGGAATGGCAAGTCTTTGATTACAGCATCCGAGCGCGCATTTCATCTGCGTCTGATAGATGATAATGGCGATACGGTACTAGTTGATGACCGGGATTTCTCTGAATTTTCTTTTGATGGTGATGGTATTCTGCATTGGCGCGGATGTGATAAATTCCCCGGCATGGAAATGACATTGAAGATCCGGAAAGCAGAAAACAGTTCCTTCCGCTTCCGTCCTGTTGTTACCGGGATTCCTGCCGGACAGCGTCTGGAATTGATTGCTGCGCCCCTGCTTGGCGTTCCTTTGGCGCATGATTTGCTGATGCCCCATTCCGACGGTGCGTTGTTTCAATTGGCAAATGCGATTGATGATGAGTGGGCAGATCATTTATCCTACCCCGGCTATTGCAACAGTTATCCCGGTTTGAAACAGATGCAATTCCTTGCTGCATATTCCGATAACGGTGGTGTTTATCTTGCGGCGGATGACTTGACTCACTCAATCAAATTCCTTGGTTTGGCTCATAAGGCGGGGGATACGTTTTATAACGCCTATATCGAATGTTGCTGCGGGACGGATGATCATGATCCCGGTACGGATTATGAATTGCCGTTCGATTTGATTGTGCGGCCCTTTGCCGGGGATTGGCAGCATGCCTGTGAAATTTACCGTCAATGGGTGGAACAGGATCCGGCGATGAAACGGAATTTTACTCTGCCGGAATGGCTGGATGAATCTCCGGTTGTCATTATTTATCCGGTACGTGGCGGGAAGTCGATTTCCAACGATCCCAACCGGTTTGTGCCTTATGAAAATGCGTTCCCGCGTATCAAAGAACTTGCGGAACAGTTACATTCCAAAGTTATGGTCCTGCTGATGCGCTGGGATCACAACGGCCCCTGGCTGCCGCCGTATTATTGGCCGCCGGTGGGTGGGGTGGAGTCCTTCCGTAAATTCCGTGATCTTCTTCATGATGAAGGGCATTTGCTTGGTGTATACGGCTCCGGCACACACTTTACCCGCAAGAGTCTGACCAACGATTATTCCGGGGAGGAGATTTATCAGCGTGAACATCTGGAAGATGCCATGGTCAGAGGTCCGAAAGGAGAGATCGAGCGTGGACTTGGCGGCATCCGGGAAGGTACGGCGTTCTGTATTACGGAAGAGGATTGTTACCGTATCATGGCGGAACAGACGATGATTCTGGCGGATGAGAAGGTTGACTTTTACCAGATTCTTGACCAGAACTTGGGCGGCGCACCGTTGTATTGTTACAGCAAAGAACATCATCATCCCTCGATTCCCGGTAAGGCGGCAACGGATGCCATGAGAAAGTTTCTGCACAAACTTAATGATCAGATCCGCGCCCGGGGCAGCAACATGATTCTCGGGACAGAGTGTGCGGCTGCCGGACCGTTTGTTGCGGATATGCCCTTCAACGATTTGCGTGCCAACTTTATTGAGACGAAATATACGTCACCCATTCCGGCATATCAGTATGTATTTCACCGTTATCTGAATAACTTCTTCGGTAACTGCTGCAATATCCCGAACCATACGGATGAAGATTGTTTCCGTTACCGCATGGCTCGGGGTTTTATCGGCGGGGATATGATGACCATTGTCCTGCGTGACAGCGGGGAAATAGATTGGGGGGCTGCTGTTTGTGATTGGACAGAGCCTGTGCCGGATCAGAAGAATACGGTAACATTCATTCGTAATATGAACGTTGCCCGCCAGCGTTATCCGGAATTTCTCCAGAAGGGTGATATGATTCCTGCTCCCCGTATTGAATGTGGAAGCAGAGTGTTCCCGACATTATGCCGGGAAAGAGATGATAAGTCCGGCCCGGAAATTTTGTGTTCCGCATGGCGTGCGCCGGATGGAAAGGAAGCCGCGTTTTTCGTCAATTACATGACCGAAGAGAAGACATTCCGCTGGAACGGGAAAGATTATACCGTTTCGCCATTGGATGTGATGATGGTCGAAATTTCATAATTCTGCAAACAGGAACCGGTCGACACCGTATTGATCCAGTTTGATTTCTGCGGCTCTGAAATATTTCAGGGCCGTGGAACGGGAGCGTTCGCCCTGATCTTCCCCGATTTCAAAAAAGAGTTTTCCGCCCGGTTTCAGGTAACGGGGAGCCTGTTCCAACGCCTTTTCGATCAGGGCAAAACCGTGATCTGGAGCAAATAAGGCTTGCCCGGGTTCGTATAATTTTACGTTCAACGGGAGTTCTGCTGCTTCGTCAATATACGGCAGGTTGGCAACAATGACGTCGAACATTTCGTCATTGCATGGGGTGAAGAGGTCGCCTGCACGCAAATCGACTCTGGAACACAAGGCAAGGTCGTGTCTGTTTTTATCCGCCCATTGATACGCATCGGGGGATAATTCGGTGGCGATGACTTTGACATCCGGTCTTTCGAATGCAATGGAAAGGGAGATTGCACCGCTGCCTGCGCCGAGTTCGCAGACGGAACCGTTTTTGGGAATGGCAGGCAGAACAAAATCAAGAAGATATTCCGTTTCCGGGCGCGGGATCAAACAGCCGGGGCCGACGGATAATCTTAATTCCCGGAATTCAGTCCAGCCGAAAATGTACTGGAACGGCTCGTGGGTGAGTCTGCGTTGAAAAAAGGCTTCTGCTTTTTTTTCTGCATCCGGGGAGAGAGTTTTTTCCGTAAAGGGGATAACGGTATGGCTCATATCGGAGACTTCAGCAAGAATATAGGCGGCTTCGATTTCCGGGGAATCGAAACCATTTTTGCGGAAGATGTCCGAATATTTCTGATAGAGTTCAAGAATCGCTGTCATAAGGAAGAAAAAAGCGGACACGGGAATGGTGTCCGCTCAATAGAACTGAATTTGAGTTCTGTATTACGGCTGATGAACGATGTGTTTGCCGGCAACAGAAGGATCTGCACCAGCTGTATCACCGAAACCGTAGACAACGGTTGTGAATGTGCCGTAGATACCGAAGAAGTTTTCCACTCTCTGGCTTACCCAGGAAACGCGGTTGATCTGACCGTTTGCGCAAGCAGCGTTGACGGAAGCATCACCGAGAGCAATCCAGCCGAGGAAGTTCTGGCATTTTGCTTCGCCGATACGGTTGTACTTGATGTCGCCATTACCCACAGAGACGGGCAGAGTGACTTTTGTGTAGAGACAGCCGAGGGGAACCGGAGTACCGCAACCGGTAAGCAGTGTGACTGTGCCGAGGACGCATGCGAGAAACGCAAGTTTCATCAATTTTTTCTTCATAATAAATACTTCTCCTGTTAGTTGTTGTATTTTTTTGTTAAGGGGATACGAACTGAAGAATGCTGCATATCCCCATTGGTTACATTAAAGAATACGTTTTTCTGTTTCCGGGTCGAACATGTGTGCTTTAAGCAGGGTGAGCGGCAACGTGAGTTTTTCGCCCATGCTGACCTGTTTGTGAGCGTTGACGCGGGCAATGCAGTTGACGCCTGCGCCGCAATCCAGATACAGATAGGTTTCTGCCCCCATGAATTCGCGGACATCGACCGTTGCATGGATTTTCGGTGCATCGGGGTCGCGTTCCGCCATTTCAGAACCGATATCTTCCGGGCGGATACCGAAGATGATGCTCTTGCCGGTATAGGGTTCGATTGCAGATTTCCAACTTTCCGGTGTGCGGATGCTGAGTGTTTCCGTCTTGAAGTAGAGACCGCCGTTTTCTGCTTCCAAACGGCCTTTGATTGTGTTCATCGGCGGCGTACCGATAAAGCCGGCAACGAAGACGTTTGCAGGATTATCGTAGATATTCAGCGGCGTATCGCACTGCTGGATCACACCGTCTTTCATTACGCAGATGCGGTTACCCATGGTCATCGCTTCGATCTGGTCGTGGGTAACGTAAATCATGGTTGTTGCAAGTTTGTGATGCAGTTTGCTGATTTCCGCACGCATCTGAACACGCATCTTGGCGTCCAGGTTGGACAGCGGTTCGTCGAAAAGGAACACGGCTGGCTTACGGACAATACAGCGTCCGACTGCCACACGCTGTCTCTGACCGCCGGAAAGCGCTTTCGGTTTGCGGTCGAGATAATCATGAATACCGAGAATATCGGCAGCTTCTTTTACACGTTTATCAATATCGGCTTTGGGGAAACCGCGAAGTTTCAGCCCGAATGCCAGGTTGTCATATACTGTTTTGTGGGGATAAAGAGCGTAGTTCTGGAACACCATGGCAATGTCACGGTCTTTCGGCGGAACGTTGTTCACCACGCGGTCACCGATAAGAATCTGACCTTCGCTGATTTCTTCAAGACCGGCGATCATACGCAAGGTTGTGGATTTACCGCAACCGGAGGGACCGACCAGTACCATGAATTCTTTGTCTTTGATTTCAAGATCGATACTGTGGACGGCTTTTACCCCGCCTTCGTAGATCTTGCTGACGCCGCAAACGCTTACTTTTGCCATAGTTTGTTGTTTCCTTTTGTTTTTTGAGGTACGTCAAAGACGACCCCGGTTTTCTTTAAATGGATTCTGCAAGTTATATATTTTTTTGATTTCATCCGCCATGATTTTTTATTTTTATTATTGGGCTTCAGAAACCGTTTTATCAAGTCGTACTATAATGCCTGTTTTTTAATTTTCCAATCCTTTTTTAAGGAAACATGAATTTTTTTGAAAAAAAATGCCTGCGGGATAAAAAAATATCGACTCTTTACTTGCAAAGTTGAAAAAATACGCTATTTTACCATGTTGTTTTTACCGTTGTAATGAATGTTGTAACTCCGGAGTTCGTTATTTCTTATGATCCTGCCCGCTGACACACCTGAAGCCTTCGAACAGATTGTTTCCGATGCACTGGAAAAGACCAGACTCTTTTTCTCCCCCGATTCCCCGTTGAAAAATGCGGAGTCCTTCGGCGGCCGTCCCTACGAACGACGGGTGCAGCAGGAACAGATGGCGTATGCAGTTGCGGAATGTTTGGAGCGGGGCCGGAATTTGTGTGTGGAAGCTCCGACCGGTGTCGGTAAGAGTTTTGCTTATCTGGTACCTGCGATCTTTCATGCCCTTTCCATGCACAAATCGGTGCTGATTACAACGGAAACAATCAATCTTCAGGAACAATTGGTATACAAAGATTTGCCGCTGCTGAAAGAAATCCTTAACCTGAATTTTACATTCGTTCTCGCAAAAGGCCGGGGCAATTATCTCTGCAAACGCCGTCTGGCTATGGCACGGGGCGATCATCGCAACGAATATTTGCCGATGGCATCCCTGACTTCTGATCTGGAACGGCTTTATGACTGGTCGCGGGATACCAAAGGCGATGGCAGCCGTTCCGAAATTCCGTTCCGTCTGGATCCCCAGTTGTGGAATTGTGTATGCTGTGAAACGTCCACCTGTTCCATGAAGAAATGTAACTTTTTCGGTACCTGTTTTTACTGGAAGGCACGTCTTCTGTGGGATAAAGCCGATTTGGTTGTGGCGAATCATGCGTTATTCTTTACTGACTTGAAGATCCGGGAATTGGAACAGCAGGAAAACTGTCCGCTTCCCCCGTATTGCGCTGTGGTTTTTGACGAAGCACACACCTTGGAAGATAATGCTGCGAATCATCTCGGGATCCATCTCAATTCCGGCGGGGTCCGTTATATGCTCAACCGGCTTTATAACCCGGCAAACGGCAGAGGGCTTCTCTCCCGTCCCGGAGATCTTACTTTGAACATGCGCGGGCAGGTCTCGCGGCTGCATGATGCGGCGACTGTTTTCTTTGATCAATTTCAGGAAAGTCTTTCCAAATCGCCGGAACAATGTATCCGGATGCATCACCCCGGCGTGTATGATAATCCCATGTCGAAACTGTTCTGCGAATTGGAATCCATGCTGAAAGATTATTTGACCGATGAATCGGAGGATTTGGAAAGCGGTCATAAGCTGGAAGTCTCATCCCAGCTGAACCGTCTCTCTGCCTGCCGTGAAGAATTGGATGCGTTCGTGACGATGGATTATGACGACCATGTGTACTGGGTGGAAGGTCATGGCGGAGAACGCATGATGCCGCTGCGCAATGTCGAATTGGCATCGGCGCCGTTGAATGTGGCTCAGATCCTGTACGAAACGTTGTTTTCCAAAGGCATCCCCGTGATTCTGACCAGTGCCACATTGGCGGTCCGTGATTCGCTGGATTACTTTGTGCAGCGTATCGGTTTTGCCCGCGGGGAAGGGATGATTCTGGATTCGCCTTTCGATTATTCCAAACAGGTGAAGTTGTATCTTTCCCGGACTATGCCACAACCGACGGAAAATAATTATTCCGATGTCGCCAGCGATAAAATCAAAGATTTTGTGCTGAAGACCCAGGGCAGGGCGTTTGTTCTTTTTACATCCTACGGCATGTTGAAGTATTGTGCAGAACAGCTGGAAGGTCCCTTCCTTTCAGCTGGCATTGATCTACTTGTACATGGTGATTCCCTTTCCAGAACAGCGATGATTCACCAGTTCAAGAAAAATAAAAAGTCGGTAATTTTCGGCGCAACCAGCTTCTGGACAGGCGTCGACGTCCCCGGCGATGCATTAAGCAATGTGATTATTGCAAAATTACCATTTTCCGTCCCGACTCATCCGCTGATTGCGGCGCGTTGTGACCGGATCCGTCAATGCGGCGGCGAACCCTTCCGGGATTATTCGATTCCGGATGCCGTGTTGAAATTCCGTCAGGGGGTGGGGCGCCTGATCCGTTCTAAAACGGACCAGGGGATTATTGTTGTCCTTGACCCGCGTATTGTCTCCAAACAATACGGCAAATCCTTTTTGAATTCGATTCCGCCCTGTCCGATCGAATATTTCTGATTGTTGTTTTTACGCAATGATCTGAATGCCGTTGATGTTTCCGTTCTTAATCAGCCAGCCACAGTAATATTCGGTTGCCGTATCCAGAATCAGAATGTCATCCGTACCGTCGTTGTTCAGGTCTGCAATACCGGCAATTTCCTGATTTGCCGTTAATGAGCCGAACCACTGATTTTCAACACGTTGACCATTTGCCATCTTCCAGCCTGCAATACCTGTGCCATCGGATAACAAGACATCATCAATGCCGCCACCGTCAAAGTCACCGGAGCCCATGATTTCCCATCCGTCGGTTGCGCAACCGGCGTATGCAACGGTGGGAGCTGCACCTGCTTTGATTGCATCCATATCTCCGGTCAGGAATGTGAAGACGTCACCGGAACCGGTGATTG
>JAZUCU010000025.1:0-23525 GCA_045639325.1 Victivallales bacterium | reverse complement strand
TGCTTGATGTTACATATCCTGAGCCGCCGGAAGATGGTTCCAAGCTTTACAATATGCCGAATGTCAGACTTTCCCCGCACATTGCCGGTTCTCTCAAGGATGAATTGTACCGGATGTCCGATTATATGGTAGAGGAATATGTGAGATTTGCCAATGGGGAAGAGGCTGTTCATGAAGTAAAACCTTCCATGCTTCTTACCTCAAAATAAGGGTTGATATCGGATAACAGCGGAATTATATACAATAAATCACGGTTTATGGTGAAAAAGTCGGAAAAAAGCGAAGTTCCCCTCTTGACAAAAACGTGAATATGATATATAATTCTATAGAATAAATACAGCATGTAAAATATACATGTTTGAGGCGTAAGGAAAAAAATGGCGGCGCGCAGATTGTCATACGGAAAAATGTGTGAAGAGTTGCTGGAGCAGATCCGTGCGGGATTGTTGGCTCCGGGCGCGGTTCTGCCTTCAGAAAATCAGCTTGCTGCGAAGTATTCCATCTGTCGCAGTTCTGTACGGACGGGTTTATTATCGCTGGAACAGGATAATCTTGTCGGCAGGCAGGCCGGGAAGGGATGGTTTGTGCGGATTACGGCGGATTCCCCCCAATTCCGTGAAGAGAGCCATTCCTCCAGACTTTTTACCATTGCATCTGATTTGAGAATGCTTGCGGTTCCCTGGTATCATCAGATTATTTTCAGCGGAATCAGTGACATTTGCAAACATTATGGAGTTCGCCAGGCGTTTTACAATACGGAGAATTTGAGTTCCATCCGCAAGGGATTCTGTGACGGGTTGATTTGTGCCCAGTCCGGGCGCAATAATGTGATGCAGGAGAATCCTTTCCTGGCGCGTCTTCCTGAGCTTGGAATTCTTCCGGTAGCGGTCAACCGCTTTTACGAAAATCCAAAAATTGGTTATGTTTCCTGTGATTATCTTCAGGAGGCGCGGCGTGGGGCGGCGTTTCTGAAAAATCTTGGAGTTAATAAGATCTGCTATATCAAAACCGGTGATTGGGATCGGCCCATGGGGATTCGTGAGAAAGGTGTTCAGGACTGTTTTTCCGAGGAAAAGATAACCTATTGTGTATTGCCAGCCATGCTGAGCAACCGGGAATATTCAGCACGTTTGGTGCAATGGTTCCGGGAAAAAGGGGTGGCAGATGCCTTTTATCTGGAAAACGGGAGCTTTGGACTTCCTTTGTTGCGGGCGTTTCAAATGATGGGGATCAATTCGGAATCGGCACCGACTGTTTTTTGTTTTGATGACATCGGTTATCTGCACGATTTTTATGATTATCGTTTTTTTTATTTGCGGATGCCGTTGGAGCAGATGATGAAGGATGCCGTATCGTACCTTGTAAAAAAAGCGGAAGATTCTACCGTTCCGGTTCTGAAAAAAGTTTACCGGGCGGAAATCTGGGACAGTAATGTTTGAGACATAAATAATCAGGAGAAAAGTCAAATGAAAATGTTAAAGAGCAAAATTGCAGATTCCGTCATCAGACGTGGAATATGCTGGAGCTTTACTTTAATTGAGCTGCTGGTTGTGATTGCAATTATTGCAATTCTCGCGGGAATGCTTCTCCCCGCGTTGGATAAGGCACGTCAGCAGGCAAGAAAAGCGTCTTGCGCCAGCAATATGAAGCAGATGGGGATAAATTGTGCACAATATACATTGTCATTCAATGATTATCTGGTGCCTTTGATCTGGTATCCGAAATACACGCTCAGCGGGGTATTTTCTTCGGTACTCTGGTATCATGCGGCAGTGGGGAATCATGGGGCAACTTATGACGTGCAGCGGAAGCGTTTTAATTATGAAATTTTGCGTTGTCCTTCCGATACAACGCCGAAAGCCTTGAAAGATATTACGAACTGGAATACATTCAACGTGATTCATCAGGATTGGTATTTGAGTTACGGTTGGAGCAAGAATGCGGGATATTGTGAATCACATGAACCGACAGAGTCTGCTGTCAGACCGATGCTTAAGACCAGTAATCTGAAATATGCGCCGTCCCGTTCTGTTTATGGGTCGGAACGCGTTCCCACGTCCAATACGAATGGTACGATGATTATGGAATTCGGTGAAAATATAAATAGTACTGCGTATAACGAGAGAACCTTTGCATCCCGTCATAACAATATGAGCAACTGGTTGTTGGCTGATGGACATGTGATGACGCTCAGTCATTACAAAGCTTATATTGCCGGTTATCGCGGTGTATTTCCGAAATAAGAAAAAAAATTAAAATAGAACAAGGAGTATTAAATTTATGTATCGTCTTTTGAAGAAATGTTGTATTGCATTATTTGCAATGGGTATGGTCGCAATGTTTGCGTCTGAGAATGATTTGAAGCTGGGGGTGTACATTTATGATTATGCTTTCCGCCGGATCGCGCAGGAAAACGGGGAAGATTTCAAAGCTTTTGTGGATCGTCACATAAAACGTTTGAAGGAACATGGAGCCAATGCGGTTCATCTGACGGTATCGGATGCGACGGGCAAGCAATATGAGGAGATTTGGCAGCCTGCGTTGCGGAAGCATGGGATCAAGGCGTATCTTCAGCTGGATTTTGCTTATTATCTGCCGGGCAAGGCCTGGACGGATAATTATGAAAGCCGTCAGGCGGAAAAGGCGGGCAAATTCATTATGAAGTATAAGAAGAATCCGGAAATCATGGCATTTTCCATTCGTGAAGAGATTCCGCAAGTACACGTCAACGGTATGGCACGTTATTACAACAAGATCATGGAACATGCGCAGGAATTTCCGATCATCAACATTCAGAACAATCTGGGCGCGGCAAAAGACATGCCGGTGCCTGATCCGGCGATTTACGGTACGGACCGTTATGGTTTCTGGTGGGAATATTCTGCCGGCGGCTATATGGCGAGTCCGGATTTTGCTTTGAACTGGACCCGTAACGAAGCGAAACGTTATTATCCGGAAGCGGCGAAACGCGGAGCGGATTTTATTCTGGTTGTGACTGCCAACGGTTATCTCAGCGGGACGTTTGATCTGGACAAAGCCTGGGGCAAATCCAGTGCGCTGCCGCGTATCAAGAAGTATGTTGCGGCGAACCGTTTCGGCTGGCAGAAATCCACGATTGATGGAAAAGATTTCTGCTGGACGTGGAAATATTACCGTCTTCCGCAGAACTGTTTGCGTGCTTTGATCTGGACGGGTATTCTGGAAGGAGCCAAGAGTGTTCTTTTCTGGAGTTATACACCTGTGACCAATGCGGATATGAAAATGACTCCGGAGCAGGCGCTTTTCCGATCTCTGAACCGTCAGAGCAAACGTCCTTCCGGCAATGCGGTGTGGACTACACTTGCCGGTCGTGACGGTGTTGAAAACCGTGAATTGAAAGAGTTCGGTGAAACGGCGAAAGAACTTGCGCCTTATAAGAAACTGATTCCGCTGATGCGTAAAGTGGAAAAATCGGTAGTGACGACCAATACCAGAAAGAAATTCTTCAACAATTCCTTTACGTTCACGGGAATGAAAGGTCACGGAATTGTGATTCACAATGCCAACGTGGGAACCTGGGGAGCAAACAGTCGTTACTTCTTCAAGGAAGAGGATGATATCAAGATTGATGCGCTTGGCTTTATCACGAGCTACAAGCCGTATACCGCACCGTTTGATGTGGAATTCACCTTGCAGGATCCCAAAACACCCGTGTTTGATTTCAAGACCGGTAAACGTATTGCAATTACTGATGGAAAAGGTGTTGTGAAAGTGGCTCCAGGCAGTGGTGTAATTCTGTTTGCAGGGTCTGCGGCAGAATTCCAGAAAATCCGTGCAGCGATGAAATAAGATCAATCTTTCCTGTGCCGTGTTATTGATGTCGGCGCAGATTCCGGGCATAAAAAAACGCAGTCGATCGACTGCGTTTTTTTGTGTCTATGTGGTGCAATTTTCAGAGAATTATTCTTTGATTTTTGCCTTGCAGAATGCCGGATTCTGCTTTTTGATTTCGTGAGTCCAGCGGACAACTTCGAAAGCTTCTTCGGGCTTGATGGGGAAGGGGACGCCTTTCACGATCGTATTGTAGATATGAGCGTAAATATCGTTCATGCAAGCCTTGTTAGAGGGTTCGACCATGATGGTCTTACGAACCCAGACGGGAGCTTTTGCAGAAGTCCAGGGATTTTTCCGTGTGGGAGTGTCATCGATGGCAGGCGTTGTGGGCAATTCAAAATCCGGATGGAGATATTTGAGTTTGATATCCTGTTCATCTTCGCAAATGAGAGAACCGCGTGTGCCGTAGACGGCGTAAATGGGAGAAGACAGAGCAACGCCGCCGGAGATTTCGACGTCGATGACGCGTCCGTTTTTGCCGCGGAACACAGCTTTGAGATGGTCTTCGCAGTCACCGCGAGCAGCGATCTGTTTCAAATCACTCCAGACTTCTTTAATGGGAGCATCCATCAGCTGGATGGCATGGTCGATGAGGTGGGGGCCCCAGTTATTGAGCTGACCGCCGCCATTTTTCTGCAATGTCTGCCAGTCGTTACGGAAGCTGTAACCGTGACGGCACAATTTGATTTCGTAAACTTCGCCGAGGATTCCGCTGCTGATGATTTCGCGGACATGGTTGAATGCGGGTTCAAAGCGACGGTTCTGACGGCAGAAGAGTTTGCCGGGGTATTTTTTTGCAGTAGCTACGAGCTTTTTCAAACCGGCAGGAGTGACAGCGACGGGTTTTTCTGCAAAGACGTACTTGCCAGCCTGGAGAGCGCGGATGTCATAATCCACATGGAAGAGAGAAGGAGTTGCAACGGAGACGAGATCGATCTTTTTATCTGCGAGGAACTTATCACTGTCCAAATAGACTTTTGCTTTCGGATATTTTGTCTGGAATTCATCCAAACGTTCCTGCAGGACGTCACAAGCTGCGACGACTTCAAATTTATCGGAATGGACATTCAGTTCCGGGCAATGCATATCCAAACCTGCACGCCCGAGACCCCAGATACCGACACGAATTTTTTTGGGAGCCATAGTTTTAATTCCTTTATGTTGTGGTTGTTTACTATGAAACTTATTAAATATACATCAGAAATGCTTTTTTTGCAAGTTTCAGAGTCTACTTTTTTATTGTATTTCTGATTCTTTTTGCGGCAAAATCACAAATTCTTCACCCCGGAGCGGAAGACAGAAGCCGGTTTTATCGCCTCGTTTCTTGATGCAGCAGAAAAAAGGAAGCCCATCTGCTGCATACTGGTGTTACAGACACAAATATTTTGCGACGAAGAGGAGAGTGACCACCCAGAGGAGCCAGCTGACTCTGCCTTTGATCCGGCAGTTCAGGAGAGTGTAGGACATGATCCCCAATCCGAGGCCGTCACTGATACTGTGTGTGAATACAATCCCTGTAATCATGATGTAAGCGGGGAGTGCACCGGCGATATCATTCCAGTCGATTTGTGTCACAGCGCGGATCATGAGGAACCCGATGATGACCAAAGCGGGAGCGGTTGCAAAACCGGGGATAGCCAGGAAGATGGGGGCGCAAATCAGAGAGAGGAGGAAGAGGAGTGCACCGACCATGGCGGAAAGACCGGTTCTGGCTCCGGCTTTTACCCCGATCGCAGATTCAGCAAATGTGGTTGTGGTACTTGTTCCAAGCACGCCGCCGGCGAAGGTTGCGATGGAGTCTGCAACGAGGATTTTCTTGATTCCGGGGATGGAGCCGTCCTTTTTCATAAGTGGCGTATTGACAACTGCACCGCTGACGGAGCCGACGGTATCAAAGAAGTCGGTGAAGAAGAAGGAGAAACTGATGATAATGAAATCGGGGGAGAGCAACAGTTTGAGACCGTTCTGCTGAGCTGCATTTGTCCAGTAGTTGGAATTGAACGCGGAACCGAAGAGATCGCAGAAACTGTGGAATGGTTTAGTAAAGGATGCGGAATCGAAATTCGGCAGGAGAGAATAGAATCCGGCTTCCGGCACAACATGATAGACCCCGGTGAGCTGGCAGATGATCCCCAAAGCCCAGGTTCCGAGGATGCCGACGAGCAATGCGCCCATGACTTCCTTGTGCATCAGATAGGCGGAGATCAGGATACCTGCGAGGGCCAGGATAGCGGAGATGCCGGAGGTATGGAATTCGGGGCCGAAGAAGTTCTGGATTGTAATCAGGGTAGCAGGATGATCTTTGATGATGTGCGCATTTTTGAATGCAATGAGGGTGATGAAAAGTCCAATCCCGCCGCCCATGGCGTATTTCAGCGGCAGAGGGATGCTGTTAACGATTCTTTCCCGGATGGAGCTGAGAGACAGGAGGAAAAAGAAGAACCCTTCGATTACGATTGCGAACAATGCAAACTGCCAGGAATAGCCCATGGTTTTTACGACCGTATAGGCAAAAAAGGCATTCAACCCCATGGCAGGTGCGAGGACGAGCGGATAATTGGCAATCAATGCCATACAAGCGGTACCGAGGAATGCGGCAAGTGCAGTGGCATAGAATACCGCGCCCTGATCCATGCCGGTACTGCTGAGAATTGCGGGGTTGACGGCGAGGATGTAAGAAACCGCGAGGAAGGTGATTAACCCGGTATAGATTTCTGTCCGGATGGTGGTATTGTTTTCCTTAATCTTGAAAAACCGTTCCAAAAAGTTCATGTTCGCATCTCCTGTAGTTTTTGACGAAAACAATAATATAGCACAAATGTTTCCATTTGCAATTTACAGAAGCATGAAAGTTTGGAGAAGCTTAGAGATTCAGGGAACCATCAATTTTTGCCATGGTGCGGAAATGCATTTTTGCTACCCGGGGGAGAATGGCAGGATCTTTCAGCCATAATGCCTTTGCTGCCTGATCCACATTGGTGCCTGCGCCTTTGGGTAAGGATGCACCGAATTCTTCTTCCAGCCGCTGTACCCGGTGAACGAAATCGGCGCGTGCGATGATACTTGCAGCGGCAACGGCAATATCCTGTTCCGCTTTGGTCTGCTGACGGAGGGTGACGTTACGGCCCTTTGTCATGAGTGCATTCTTAATCAGATGTTCATTTCCGAATTTATCGGCGAGTACGTCATTGCATCCGGGGACGATTTCCAGAAGATTTTCCAATGCTCTGGCGTGTCCCCATGCGAGGAGCCGGTTCAGGTTGCCGATCCGTTCGTATGTGCGGTTATAGGCTTCGGGGCCGAGTGCGACCTGACCGATCTGATTATTGACGATTTTCCGGATTTCCGCTGCGATGGCGCAGATTTTGTTATCATTCTTGATTGCTTTGGAGTCCTGTACGCCAGCTTTTGCCAGCAGTTGAGCGGTAGCTTCATCCTGCACATAGACGCATGCGATACAGAGAGGGCCGAAGAAATCACCTTTTCCGCTTTCGTCGATTCCGGCATGCGGGGCGAACGGGACGTCATTTTCGGGCATGGAAGCCTGTTTGAGGACCATGGGTTCGAGAACAAATTCGACAAAATCGCTGGTGCCTGCGCCTTGAATGACCAATTTTCCGCTAGTGTACATGGCGATGGAGACGTTATCCTTTTTTGCCTTGAAGTGACAATAGGGTGCGGGAGAAACAATCCAGTTGCCATTTTCGGTGATAGAGGTAAGGATGGCGACTTGTTCCGGAGTCAGGGTGACGACCTTGCTGCCGGAAGAATTTGTTGAATTTTTCATAAAAAGAGTACCTTTCTGGATTTTTTTTCTTCTTTTTTAAGATAGCACGCATTTTTTATCTTGACAAATGAAAAAAAGGAAGTATAATTACAAAAGTAGAAATTTTTTTAAAAACTTCATTGAGGAACGTATCATGAAAACAGAAAATTTTTCTCATGTTGGGAAAACAATCAGTATATTTTTGGGCTTTTTGCTGTCTCTGACAGTCGTCACAGGGGTATCTGCGGCGGAAGACATGTCATCGGTAGAACAGATTGATTATATTAAATCCGTTGTAGACCGTTATGTTGACAACAAAGAGAACATGACGGATGAGCGAGTTAAAACATCCATCCGGAAAGAAGTGGGCGAAAAATTGATTTTGAAGCCGACTCAGCGTATGTTGGATGCCAATCTGAAGGCATTGAATGAACAGGCCCGTCAGATTGTTGCCAAAAAGAATACCATTGACTTGAATGCGGTCAAAGCCAAATTGCAGCGGGAGGCTGAAGCTCAGTATCCCATGTATAAACTGCGTGATCAGGTATCCGTCCGCGTCAAACGCCGCAATATTATCAGCAACGTCCGTGGTATTTACTATCGTATTACGCAGGAAAATGTATTGATCGGGAATACGACCGTTCTTCTCCGTGACCTGGATGAGCTGACACGGAGCAAATTTGATAAAGAACTGAATCAGCGTCTTAAAAATCAATATGTTGCGAAAGGTATAGCGGAAATACAGCGTGATCAGATGGATGAACAGCAGCAGGTGTTCCGTCAGCTTCTTGCGGCGCAGAATCGTACCAATGAAAAGAATGGTTATGTCTATGTAGACCGTGAAAACCGTTGGGTGACAGCGGAACAGATTTTGAACAATTACCTGCGTGAGCAGGAACGTATTTATCGCGAAAACAAAGCGAAAGAAGCCCGTTTGCTTGCGGAAAAACGCAAGAAAGAAGCCGAATTGGCGCAGCAGAGAGCGGAAGAACAGCGTCAGTACGAAAATGAAACAGCCAAAGCGCAAGCCGCGGAAGCTGCGCAAAATGAAACGGATGGAGAAAAGAAAAAATCCCGCAGAAGAACGCCGGAAGGTGCAGCGATGGATATGTTTGCCGGTGGTGAATCTGCTGAAATTCCGCAGGATACCGGTGGAAGTTTTATTGCGATGAGCCCGCAGGATCTTGCGGAGGCCATGCGCAAGAGACTGGTGAATGAAGATGCCTACAAAAAACTGCTGGAACGTGTGGATGCCCAGAATCGTGAAATCGGGGAATATTACTGGGGTATTGATGCTGACCAGGGGTACAAAAAAGCACTTTGGGGTTTCTCTGAAACCGATGTTTATTATGCATTGTCCAAAGAAAAAGAGATTGCATTCCTGACGACAACTACCCTCAACCGTCACGATATTGTCTTCCCGGAAAAATCCCGCCCTGCCAGAGTTTATCTTTATTACTTCTTTGGTAAACTCAATGAATTGCGTATTATCATGGGCAGTTTGAAGGAACGTGAATTCAAGATCTTTACCGACTCCCTGAGTGCAAAATACGGCAATTCCGATACGCAGAATAAGTTTGGCAAGGATGATATTTTCCATCAGATCCGCCGTGGTGCGCTTACGCAGGACAGACTCCCGGTTATTCTGCCGGAAGCGGAACAGAAGGCGTACACGGAACAGGGTGCTGCACAGGATGCGAAGCGCCAGGATAATTCCTTCTTTGTTGCGGCGGGTGCCTCTGCTGTGCCGTTTGTCGTTGTTTGGGAAGGAAAAATCTCCCGTGGTGTGCTGACGTTCAATTATGATGCGGCATCCGGCATGTACAGCAATGTCGTCTTCCATAAGAAATGTTTCCCGGAACGTTTGGAAGCAGACCGTAAGAAACGTGCCGAAGCGGCGAAAAAAGCAGCGGAAGCAAAGAATAAAACCGCAGGTGCAGACAAGAAAGCCACGACTCCGACAAAAAAATAAATAACGTTTCAATATGGCAGATTATTTCGGATCAGACCTGCCATTTTTATACTTACAGCCGGATATCATCCATATCCGGCGTTCTCTATTTTGAAAATCTGTATCGACCGGCAGAATGCTGTCTGATCTGTTCCGCCGGCAGGTACAGCCCCAGGAAGAAGGAGCAGCATCATGAGCAGCAAAACCTTTTACGTCACTACCCCGATTTATTATGTTAACGATTCCCCCCACATCGGCCATGCTTATACAACAGTACTGGCTGACGTTCTTGCGCGTTATCATCGTGCACAGGGAGATCATTCATTTTTTCTGACCGGAACCGATGAACATGGTCAGAAAGTCCAGAAAGCCGCTGAAGCCCGCGGAATTGCTCCGCTTGATCATTGCAATGATACGGTTGTCCGCTTCCAGCAGTTGTGGAAGAAACTCAACATTACCAATGATGATTTCATCCGTACAACCGAAGAACGTCACAAAAAGATTGTTTCTGCCATTTTGCAGGATCTTTATGACCGTGATTTGATTTACAAGGGGGCATATACGGGTTATTACTGCGTGCCCTGCGAACGGTATTTTACCGAAAAAGACCTTGTTGACGGCTGCTGTCCCGACTGCGGACGCAAAGTGGATACCGTGCAGGAACCGAATTATTTCTTCCGCATGAGCCGTTATCAGGAATGGCTGATTGATTACATTCAGACGCATCCGGACTTTATTCAGCCTGCCTTCCGTGCCAATGAAACACTTGGTTTCTTGCGGAAGCCGCTGAATGACTTGTGTATTTCCCGTGCAAAATCCCGCATGTCCTGGGGTATTGAACTTCCCTTTGACAGCGACTTTGTCTGCTATGTCTGGTTCGATGCATTGATCAACTATATTTCTGCCATCGGATATGGTACTGATAACAAACGTTTTGAAGAGTACTGGACCAGCTGTCAGCATTTGATCGGGAAAGACATCCTGACTACTCACTCTGTTTACTGGCCCTGCATGCTCAAGGCCATGGGACTTGAAATGCCGAAGAGCATTTTTGCACACGGCTGGTGGCTTACCGGTACGGTCAAAATGAGTAAATCGCTTGGCAACGTGGTCAACCCCATGGATATGGTGGATAAATACGGCGTGGATGCCTTCCGTTACTTCCTGATGGCAGGTATGACTCTGGGTAATGACGCATCCTTCACCGAAGAAGAGTTTATCACCCGTTATAACTGCGACCTTGCCAACGACCTGGGCAACCTGGTCAACCGCGTGGTGAAACTGATTATCCGCAACTTTGATGGAAAATATCCGCGTCCTGCCGCAATTGTGGAGCCGGGCGATCAGGAATTGATGTCAATCGCTCTTCAGGCAGTGGATTCCGTCCGTTCTGCTGTGGAAAACATGAAATTGGATGTTGGACTGGATTGCGTAATGAACGTTGTCCGCAGTGCCAACCGTTATATGGAAATCAACAAGCCGTGGGAACTGGTGAAAGCGGGTCAGACAGAACGTTTGGCGACGGTGCTTTATACTGCAGGCGAAGTGCTGCGTATTGTTTCCGGGCTGCTTTACCCTGTGATGCCGGAAAAGATGGCTGAACTGCGTTATGTGCTGGGCATGTCCGAAGCGGATCAGAAAGCAGTTTCTTTCGATCAGGTTCGCAGCATTGGCGTATTGGAGCCGGGCACACCCATGCATGATACAGCGGGTCTGTTCCCCCGTATTCAGCCGCCGGAAGCTGCTAAACCCTGTCAGGAAGAACAGCCGGTCAAGATCAAGAAGAATGCCGAACCGAAAGTCAAGACAAAGAAAGAAGAAAGTCCTCTGCCGGAAGGTATTATCACCATTGGCGATTTCCAGAAAGTTCAGTTGCGTGTAGCCCGTGTGCTTACTGCAGAACGTGTGGAAAATGCAGATAAACTGTTGGCATTGACCATCGACCTGGGTAATGGCGATGTCCGCCCGCTGGTTGCCGGCATTGCATTGTTCTACGCACCGGAAAGCCTGATCGGCAAGAATATTACGGTTGTAGCCAACCTGCAGCCGGTTACGATCCGCAAACGGGAATCCCGCGGTATGCTGCTGGCAGTCCGCACCGGTGATAAACTGACATTGCTCATGCCGGATGCATCCTGTAATCCGGGTGATACAATCGGTTAATATCATCAGGTATGATAACGCTGATATCCAAACTGAGACAGATGCTGTCCCCCGCGTACAAGTGGGGGCTGCTTCTTGTTTCGGGCTGTATGGTTCTTGGTGCATTGCTGGAGCTGGCTGCACTTGGGATGGTGATGATGCTTGTGACGGTCTTCACCTCTCCGGCAATGATACATGAAAAATGGTATCTTGACTGGTTATACCGTTTTTCCGGGGTGGGAGAGGTCCGTTATTTTCTGATTCTTCTGGCATCGTTGCTGATTTTCTTCTATTTTATCAAGAATGTTTACGGCTGGATACTTCTTTATTTTCAGGGGCTTTTTGTCGCTAAGCTGACGGTTCAGATTGTCCGGCGGATTTATCGCAATTATTTGCATGCGCCCTATTCCTGGCATGTGGCAAGCGGTGCGAGCAGCTTGATTGACCGATTGACGCGTATTGAGTCGTTATGCAGTGGCCTGTTGCGTCCGCTGATGCTGATCGGGACAGAGTGCTGTGTGGTATTGATTCTTGGAGCAGTTCTGTTTGCCATGATTCCGTGGATCGTGCTGGGGATATTTTTCAGCATTGTGTTTTTATTTTTTGTATTCTATCTGCCATTGCGTAAAAAGATTACCCGTTATGGCGAGATTAATAATCAGGCAAGTGCCAAATCTGTTTTGTTTCTGACCCAGGGGATTTCCGCTGTGAAAGAAGTCAAACTGACTGGAACGGGGGAATATTTTGAACAGCAACTGACCAAAGAACAAAAGGCGCGTTTTCTGGCAACAAAGCGGATTATGGATTTTTCCGAAATTCCGCGTTTTGCAATGGAAGCCTTCTGTATTTCCATTGCCATGGGAATTTTGATTATTTTGCTTTTGTTGAATATACAGATGGAACAGATTCTGATTTATGGTGCATTGCTTGTCACTGCCATGTTCCGGCTGCTGCCTTCCTTCTCCCGTATTCAGTACAATATTTACAGCATCCGTGGTTATATGCCGTTGTTTGAAATGGTTTACAACGATCTCTGCCATTTGCCGCAGGAAGAAAAATACTCCGGAGATGAGAAACAGGCCGTTTCCATTATGCAGGGAATCACGATTGAGAATATGGATTTTGGTTATGCGCCGGACAAGCCGTTGTTGTTCCGGGATTTCTCTATGACGATTGCCCCACGGGAATCGGTGGCTTTTGTTGGTAAGACCGGGTGCGGCAAGACGACTCTCGCGGATATTATCATGGGATTTTATCAGCCGCGTAAGGGATGCGTCAAGGTGGATGGCAAGCCTGTTGAAACTATCTTATCCGCCTGGCGGGAAAAGATCGGTTATGTTCCGCAGAATATGACGCTTTTCAATGCCTCGGTCCGCCACAATATTGCATTTGGTATTCCGGAAGATCAGATTGATGACGATAAATTGCGTAACGCAATGGAACTGGCGCAAGTTACAGCCTTTATTGATTCGCTTCCGGAAAAAGAGAATACGGTAATCGGTGAGGCAGGATTACGTCTCAGCGGCGGACAGCGGCAACGTATTGTGATTGCCCGTGCGCTGTACCGTGAGCCGGAATTGCTGATTCTTGACGAAGCGACAAGTGCTTTGGATAATGATACGGAAAAAGCGATTATTGATGCTCTGAAAACATTGAAAGGGAAGTTGACGATTATCATGATTGCACATCGTCTTTCCAGCATTGAGCATTGTGACAGAGTGATATCTCTCGATAAGTAACAGGAAAGGAAAAAATCATGCCGCAAAATAAAGCATGTTTTCTCGATCGTGATGGCGTTCTGATTGAAGAAAAAGATTACCTTTGTGATCCGGATGGAGTGGTGCTTGCTGATCGTCTGGAAGAGATTTTTGCACATCTCCGCGCACGTGGATATAAAGTTATTATCATTTCCAATCAGGCAGGCATTGCCAAAGGTTATTTCAAAGAAGAACAGTTGAAAGCAGTCCAGCAGAGAATTGATAAATTGCTTGCACAGTTCGGGGAAAAACTGGATGGCGTGTACTATTGTTATCATCACGCGAAAGGTGTCATTCCCGAATATACAAAAGAATGTAATTGCAGAAAGCCTGCACCGGGTATGATTCTGCAGGCGGCAAAAGATCATGATATCGACCTTTCTCAGAGTGTCATGATTGGCGACCGGGTAACCGATGTACAGGCTGGAATCAATGCCGGATGCCGTGCGGTTGCGTTGGTGCGGACTGGTCACGGGGCGAAGGAAGATCTTTCCAAAGCCACGGCCCCGGTTACGGATGCACCGGATATTTATCATGCGGTTATGGCATTGATTCCGTAAAACAAGGAGTTGAAAAATGAGCAGAAAAATTTATGAAACATTGATTCCCGCACCTGCTTCCGTTACGCCGTTGTCCGGTGTTCTGCTGCTGCAGGATATTAAAGGCGTTTATTGCGATGAAGCGTTCCGTTGTCTGCAGGATGAATTCGCCGCATTAGGGGCTTATTTTGAATTGGATTTCAGCCGTGCTGCGGAAGCGGATGCTGTGATCGTGTGTAAAATGGCTGATAGGAAGAATGCGGGTGCCTGGTCTATCCGCATCGAAAATGGAAAAATTGTCCTCGCCGCAGGCGAAATGACAGGGATCCGTTACGCTTTTTCTGCCTTGACCCAGATGTTGTTTGCGGCGGGGATCCAGGGGTTGAAAGAAGATGCTTTGGATTGTGTGCTGATTCAGGATGAACCCCGTTTTACCTGGCGCAGTTTTATGCTGGACAGTGCCCGCCATTTCCAGAAGATCGATGTCATCAAGCAGGTATTGAATATCTGTGCAGCATTGCGTTTGAATACGTTCCATTGGCATCTGGTGGATGATCAGGGGTGGCGTCTTCCGTTGGCTTCCACGGCAAATCTGACGGCTGCGGGCAGCTATTCCGATGGTCAGTACACCCGTGCTGAACTGGAAGATGTGGTTGCGTATGCAAAACGACTTGGAATTACCATTGTGCCGGAAGTGGATATCCCCGGTCATTCTAATATGCTGATCACCAATTATCCGCAGCTGGCATGTGATCCGGCGGACCCGGGAAGTGAGCTGTGTATCGGCAATCCTGAAACTATGGAATTCATGAAAAAAGTGTTCCGTGAATTGATGGAGATTTTCCCGGACAGTCCTTGTATTCACATTGGCGGAGACGAAGCCGAAACGGAACATTGGGAAAAATGCGAAAAATGCCGTGCCGCCATGGAAAAACGCGGACTCAAATCCATGCGTGAACTGGAAAATGCGTTCATGGTGGATATGTCCCGGTTCATTGTGGAAAACGGGCGTACACCTATGATCTGGGGGACTTGCTCCGGACAGGTTTATCCGGCGGATACGATTATTCAGGTCTGGCTGGATATTCGCGAACCGCTGCGTGTTGCCCCCAATGGAAACAAGACGGTTTACTCCGTCCATACCTCTCTGTATTTTGATTATCCTGCCAACTTGAGTGAGCCCTGGGAAACCTGGATGTTTGAGTTGAAGGAATCCGGCGTGTATATGACCGATCCTTACATTATCTGGCCGGAAAAGGTGAAAGATTCTGTGTTGGGCACGGAAGCATGTTTGTGGACGGAAACGATACCGCAGCGTCGTGTGATTCAGAAAGTTCTGCCGCGTATCTTTGCCTATTCCGAATGTGCCTGGAGTGCGGTCGATCGTAAGGATTATCACGACTTTGTTGCCCGCAAGGAATTGCTGGAAGCCGCAGGATACATGCAGTATCTTCAGCAGTTGTAACAGATTATTGCAGAAGCGACATTAATTTAGCAGCGTCAGGGTTGGATTCGTCGAGCCCCTGACGCTTCATTTCTTTCAGGAGATGTTGGTAAGGCGTGTTACCGGCACGGTTCCGCAATTTTTTATTTGCACCGTGGGAAAGCAGCAATTCCGCCATAACCGGTGACATGGTTTCCGCCGTCAGATGCAATGCCGTTGAGCCGTCGGAAAGAGTTTGATTCACTTTTTTATCTTCCCGGCGCAGGAAGAGCAGTACGTTTTCATACCGGTCCGCCATGACGGCGGCAAGGAAGGGCGTTGCACCCCATTGTTTTTCTTTTAAATCAATTTCCGGATATAAGGGAATCACGGCGGCAAGGACGGGGACATTATTCTGAATGGCGGCGTCATGGAGGCAGGTCCAGCCGTTGGCGGCGGGATTCCGTTTTGTTTCGGATAATTCTTTCCGGATCAGGTCATGACGCAATAATTTTTTGACCAGATCGTAATCATTTTTCCGGACCGCCATTTGCAGAATGGAATCCGGCAGACCTTTTTCGCCATTTTTCCATTGGAAACGGTTGCGGGCGCTGACAAGCCGGAGGAGTTGAATCTGGCTTTCTGCCGCTCTGGTGAGCCGTGACCGATCGCGCCCGAATTCATATTCCAGCAAGGTGACTTCTTCTGTTTTTACATCGCCATAGGCTTCCGGACCACGGTAATAGCCGCGTTCGGGAAAAAACAGATTGTTGATTACTTTGCCGCGCAGATAGGTTACCGCACGGATGCGGTAGGGATCGTAAACATCGGAACGGACTGCCATTGTGATGCCGGTGTAGGGGGCTTCGTTGACATAATAGCAATCCATGTTGTATTCTTTTTTTTCGGGCGTCATAACGGGATAGGCACGTTTGCGCAGCAGCAAACCCTTCCGGTAAAAACTGACCGAGGGGATGGGTAATTCATCATAATATTCCCCATCTTTGCGCATTTTCCGCAGAAAAGCAGCCCGGCTGCCGGGAATGGGGATCCGTTCTCCGGCGGTGCGCAGACCGGCATGGTTGACCTGATAAACGTCCGCAAATCCGTTATCGACAAGATACACCGTGCGCCCGCCGCCGTCATTGGGCAGGTGCGCGCGGAATCTGGTATAAGACTGACCGCGGACGAATGGATCTTCTTTGCCGCCAGATTTGCGGTAACCGAGTTCCGTCAAACGGTAAAATTCATCGGAATAAAACCGGAGGAAATTGACGGGGATATACACTTCGGCAGGTACTTTTCCCGGGTAACGCGCGGTCATGACGCAATAGGAAAGAAGATAAATCAGGAGTCCGAACAGGATCAGCACAAAAAAACAACCGGGGAGCAGACATCCCGGGAGGGGACGCGGCACAGCGTTATCGACTTCCTTTTCGGAGTTCGAAGGAGGCTGTTGCGGCGCAGTCTGCGTCTTCTTTTTTTTATCCGCCGATTGTTTTTTTGCCATTGGTGATCAATTATTTTTTAGATTTCTTGGACTTTTTAGCGGGTGCTTTTTCTTTTGCTGCGGATTTTTTAGATGATTTTGCAGCTTTCTTTTTTGATTTCTTTTCGTCTTCGCAACCGCAATCGCAGTGGTGATGATGGTGATGATCGTCTTCGCAACCACATTCGCAGTCATCATCTTCGCAACCACATTCGCAGTCGTCATCTTCGCAGCCGCAACCGCATCCGCAGTCATCATTTTCGCCGAACAGGAGCAATGCATCGTCTTCGGAAGTGATGGACTTGATGGGCAGTTCGAATGCGCTCCACATTTCGATGTGCGTGATTTCGTCGCCGGGTTTCAGATATTCGAGGGGGCTGAGAGTTTCTGCTTCGAGCATGTGTTTGTTTGTATAAACTTCGATGGAGCAGCCGTTATCAGGATATTCTGCATCTTCATCGTAGATAAACTGCTTGATGAATGCAATACCGTCGTTGATGTATGTGAGCCAGCCATCTTTGCAGTTGTAACCGATTTTCAGCGGAGTTTCTGCTGTTTCATCCTGGCGGACCATGATAAAATGGCTGCCGAATGTGAGACGGGGATCATCCAGTCTTGTGTAGGGCCAGATGGAGAGGTAGGAACAGGGCTGGAGCGCAAAAGGTTCCTGATTCTGGGGGACGAGAGCGGTACCGCCGGGCGCCATTACGGAAAGAGCCCATGCTGAGGCTTCGATTTCCCATACACCTTCGTTACGGATGGTGTGAATGACCTGGAATACATCATCGGGACCGGGGACGATGGACAATGTTTTTGCGATGCCGGTTACGGGGTCGGCAGGAGTCATGAAATCGACGCAGCCATCATCCCGTTTGACGACCTGCACGGTGCAGGGTGTGCCGTTATCGGGTTCGTATGTGCGTTCTTTTGTTTCGGGTGCGTGCCAGAGACGGTGTCCGCCGTAATTTACCCATTCATCGCCGCCTTTTTTACCTGCGAGAGCGGGATCAACATGGAACAGGTTTTTGGATTTGCCGTAGAAAGCCCCGATTACGCGTGGGCCGACTTCAGTTGTTACGATGAGTTTGAAATCGCCATTGGTCAATTCAATGCAATTTTTCCAACCCTGGAAAGTCACTTTTTTCATATTGTGCTCCTTGTTTAGTTAGTTGTGAATAAACAAAATATATAACTTATACATTGCGTCCGGTCAAAGCGCCGGTGAGTTCTTCCAGAAGATCCCGATATTCATTTTTCTCAAAGCGTGTGAGAAGTTCCACGGCACGTTTTGAGCAGGAGTCGATTTCATCCAGAACGATTTTTTCTGCCCCGGTTTCCCGGAGAAGAGTGCGGATTTCCGTTATGATTTCCGGCGTATAGTTTTCCAGTCTGAGAAGTGACTGCAATTTTTTCTGTTGTTCTGCATTGCCGTTTTTCATTGCGGCGAGATAAAGTAATGTGGGTTTGCCTTCCTGGAAATCGGAGCCAATGGGCTTGCCGAATTTTTCCACTTCGCCAAAAATGCCCAGCCAGTCGTCACGCAGCTGGAATGCCAAAGCCAGAAGCTCGGCGAATTCTGCAATGGCTTTCACATCCGGATGTTCAAAATCCAATTCCGGTTTTGCCAGAACGGCCCCGGTCTGTACGCAGTAACGGAACAAGGCCCCGGTTTTTCCGGCGATCATTTCCCGGACTTCGGATTCAGGAATTTCGTCGGGGCGGATTTCGAATGCTACGTCGCACGCTTCCCCGGAGATCAAATCTCTGCCCAAATCCTGCTGCATTTTCCGGATCAGATACAGAATGGTTTCGGCACGGAAGCCGTTATTCTGCAATTTGCCCAGCATTTCCACGCTCCAACTCTGCTGAAGGTCGCCTGCCAGAATCGCAAAATCCGTCCCGAATTTCGCTGCGGTCGCACCGGTCGCACCGTATTCCTTGTTGGCGGATGCGGCAATGTTGATGTGGGTGGTCGGAATCCCACGACGGAAATCATCGCAGTCAATGATGTCGTCATGAACCAGAGTCCAGTTATGATAAATTTCCACAGCTGCGGCGGCGGGCAGGACCTGCTCCGGCTTTCCTCCGAAGAGGCCGCAAGACCACATGACGAGTGCGGGACGGAGTCGTTTGCCGCCCATCATGGGGTAGGCGCGAACAGCGTCACGGAGAATGGACGGAGTGATCTTTGTGGGGAAATCGTCATCCGCGATGACATGATTGATGGTATCTGCGATAATTTTCAGTTTTTCTTTCCACTGTGCCATTTCAATACCTGACTTGATTTATGTTGAATATATGCTACCTATACTATGTATCAAAATCTGATTTTTTCAACTGTAAAATCAGAAAAAAATACAAATTTCCGGTGTCAGGTGCAAAAAGCATTATTTTTCGTGTCGCATTGTTATACGAATCGTGTGAACGGCTTGCGCTTTTGCACGGTCGCGGAAGCCTTCCAACGTCTGCTGAAAACCGAGATACGCAAAGGTCGCATCGGGCGTCAGAATATAATCCGGATGCCATACATCCCCGGTGGTATGTGTGATGCCTGCCGGTACGAATTTGCCTTTGGCTGTTTCCGCCGAAACATAACAGATGCCCTGTCCGCCGAAGCCACGGGAGGAAATTTCGATTTCCTGAATGGCAAGGTTGTCCGGAATGAAAAGGACTTTGGTATAAAGGGATTCTTCCAGTGATTTATACACATCTTCTTCCACATCGCACCACTTGCCGCCGGATTTGATCCGGATTTTGACGAATTGAGCTTCGTACAGATCGGGGAGGCAGAAAAGGATTTTCAACTTGCCGCAGGTTTCCATATTGTTCTGGAAGTCCGCAATGAGTTTCAGGGATTTTTCCTGCATGAGGCGGAAATAATCGGCATGAGCTTTTGTGCGAGTTTCCAGACAAAATGCAATATGTTGCTCCCAAATGGCAGCAATGTCGGCGGCAATGTCGTCAAAGGATTCCGCTTGCAGATGGTTCAGAGATTTGAATGCGGCAATGCGGAGACGCTCCGTTGCTTCCAACAGAATCAGGTCCGCCAGGATGTCATCAAGAATCGCATTGGCAAAGGCATTTTTGCATTTGTTCTGATGTTTTGTGAGGATGTCGGTAATGGTACGCAGGGATCGCAGATGAGACCAGTTCGGACCGGAGAAGTTATGGATTGTGAGCAATTCGTTGTTGAAGTGTCTGCCTTTGGTATTGATTTCCAGATATTGCTCCATGGCATGAAGAAACGCATCGTCCCTGGTATGAAATATCTTAGCCAGTGTGTTGTGAATGATCTGATCGCCGGATGATCCGGATTCATCGCCCCACATATCACCGGCGACGGCAAGGTTGGGCAGCGATTTGTACAGGAGCGTGAATTTCTTTTCCCAGATAGTGAGGAGTCCGCCGAGACATTTTCTGTTTTCGACAAGGTCGGTATAAGTTTCTGTGTTACTGAAAAAACGGTCGGCGGGCGCAATCAGATAATCAAAGCCTTCTTTTTCGTAATAAGCGAGTTGATCTTTGAATTCACAGTTGGAAAAATGTCCGCGCCAGCCGGTGATGTTCCGGTCATAAAGCCAGTTGACCATGATAATATCCCGGGGGAAGGATTGGAAGGCATCGGGATAAAGTTCGTACATATCATCCCACATCATCATGCGTTTGCCGAGTTTGCCGGTGACGATGGAATGAATGAAGTGGATCATATCGCCGAGGAGTTTCTGTTCGCCGTCATAGGTTTCGGCTTTCGGGGCACATTCCTTGCAGTAGCCGATATTGAAAGATTCATCGCCGCCGATGTGGATGTATGGGGAGGGGAAGAGTTCGGCAATTTCCGTAAAATATTTTTCGAGGAGCGTTTTGACTTCCGGATTGGAAAGACAGAATTCCTTTTTTGCAGGATCGCCGAATCGACCTTTTACATCGCCATGCAATTCGCAGAGATGCGCAAACCGTTCATCCGTCAGCAGAAGTTCGGCATGACCGATGGAGGCAAGCCCGGGGATGACATCGATGCCTTTTTTCGCGGCGTACCGGATGATTTTCTTGATTTCTGCGGAGGAATAACCGTTATTCTTACCGAGGTCGACGGTTTTGGTACGGACACGCCATTCCAGATAGAGAAAGAGGGTGTTGTAGTTATGTTCTGCGATAAAGTCAATGAATTTGCAGATGAAATCCACCGTTTCCATCTGACGTCCCAGGTCCATCTGTGCCGCTCTGATTTCGAAATGCCGTGCCATGATAAAATTCCTTTGTTTGCTTGCCGGTTACTATAGCATGGATTCAAGCGTTTACAAACTTTTTTCATAAAATGCAAAAAACTCTGTCAGATTTTTCTTGAAAATTTGTCTTATATAGCGTATAGTATACGATCATGACAAATTTAAGGAGCAAAAATGGAAGATCCATATAAGACAATGCAAGATGCCCGGGCACGTGCAGCCAAGGGTGATTTCCAGGTTGGTGATACGATTCTGACCCGTTATCAAATCCTTTCCAAACTCGGACAGGGTGGGATGGGCGTTGTTTATAAATGTCTGGACAAAACATCCGGAATCGAAGTGGCGTTGAAAGCATTGCCTCCGGAATTATCTCATAATACCATCGAAATGAATGATATTAAAGATAATTTTCAGATGGTGACGCCGCTCAGTCACAAGAATATCGCAAGCATCAAGCAATTGGAAATGGACCCGGTAAGCGGCAATTATTACGTTGTTATGGATTTTTGTCCCGGGGAAGATCTTTACAGCTGGTTCAAACAGAAATTGCGGGAAGGTGCTTTGACACCTGAAATCGTGATCCCCATCATCCGGCAGGTTGCGGATGCCCTCGATTATGCCCATAACGATTGCCGGATCATTCATCGTGACATCAAACCTGCCAATGTGATGATCGATGCAAACGGAAAAATCAAAGTTCTTGATTTTGGGCTTGCGGCACAGATCCATACGTCTATGACCCGGGTCAGTATGGCGTATCATGGAACATCGGGAACCGGTCCCTATATGGCACCGGAACAATGGCGTGGTAAAAAACAGAATGCAGCGGCTGACCAGTATGCGTTGGCAGTCATGGCATATCAGCTGCTGTCCGGCGAATTGCCCTTTGAAAGTCCGGATCCGGCAGTTTTGAAACAGGCCGTTTTGGATGAAACACCGGACGAGATTCCCAACATTCCCAAGTACATGAATAACGCCATTCGTCGTGCCATGAGCAAGAATCCGGAAGAACGGTTTGCCAGTTGTGCCGATTTTGTTGATGCTCTGGAAGGCAAAAAAGTGAAAGGCGCGAAAAAATCATCATCCGGCGGATCATTCCGGAAAGTTGCGGCATTTTTCCTGTTGTTGGTGATCCTTGCCGGTGGTGCCGGATATTATTTCTACGATAAGCAGCAGAAAGAACAGGCACGTCTGGAGGCAGAAGAAGCCAAACGTAAACAGGAAGAGGCGGAAAAAGAACGTCAGTTGGCGGAAGCCAAACGTAAACAGGCAGAGGCGGAAAAAGAACGTCAGTTGGCGGAAGCCAAACGCAGACAGGACGAGGCGGAAAAAGAACGTCAGTTGGCGGAAGCCAAACGCAGACAGGATGAGGCGGAAAAACAACGTCAGTTAGCGGAAGCCAAACGCAGACAGGATGAGGCGGAAAAACAACGTCAGTTAGCGGAAGCCAAACGCGGACAGGACGAGGCGGAAAAAGAACGTCAGTTGGCGGAAGCCAAACGCAGACAGGACGAGGCGGAGCAGAAGAAGCGCAAGGATGAAGAACGCGCTTTTGCCGGTTTTATTCAGGAAACGTACCGATTGCAGGCACGGGTGTTGAATAAAAAAGCGAATATCGACAGCCAGTCATGTGACCGAGGTCAGACCTTCGGCAAATATCTGGATGCGCTGAAAGAAAATCTGACTGCGGGTGAACTTGCCATGAAAAATAATGATGTCCGTTCCGCCAATTCCAGTTTTAAAAATGCGGAAGCTGCGGCAGATTGGATCATCCAAAATGTACCCTTGCGTCGACAGGTTCAGCAGTTACAGAAGCGGGTTGCCGAACAGAAAGAAAAGGCGGACAAATTTAATAGTTCCCGTCTTGCATTTGTTGCTTACCGGGATGCGGAAAATCTGGCATCCTCGGGCAATCGTGATTACGAATCCGGCAAATTTGCGTCAGCAGAAAACTCATTGCGTTCCGCTGTTTCCGGTTATGAAAAAGCGTATTCGGAAGCGCGGGACTTGACGGTATCCAATTTGATCAGTTCTGCGCGTGTCGCCGGAAACAGTCAGGATTGGGAACGGATGCAGAAACAGGCGGAAGCCGCATTGGAAATCGACTCCGGCAATACGGAAGCGCAGCAGTTGAAAGCGGAAGCGGAGAAACATTTGAAACCTATGCTTGAGATTATTGCGACCGTTGACGGCTCCCGTGTTCCTGCCAAAGTCAAGTTTGGCAACACGGAACTTGATACCATGAAAACACTCCGCAACTTTAGAGAAAATGCGGACTATAAAGCCTCGTTGTTTTACCGTTCCGGTGAAGATGAATATGTGGGAGAAATCAACTTCCGCTGTGATTGGCGCGGTCCGA
>JAZUCU010000024.1:0-100710 GCA_045639325.1 Victivallales bacterium | reverse complement strand
TAAAATCCGATGGCTGATAAAACAAGCATATGGTTTCAGAGATCGGGAGTACTTCAAATTAAAAATCTATCAATTACCGGAAATTTCAAGCACAAAGGAAATCTGATTTTATGGAACAAACCGTCGATGAGGCAAAAAAATCAGAAATGCCGCTTGGCGAAGGCTCTGCCGCAATGTGTTTTTAAATATGCTTCAAAGGCATAGGCTTTTTCCCGATCATCAAAGGCGATTGCAGTTTTTATCCGCCACGGGCGGAATTTTGCAGTATGGGGTACTCCGCCAGTATTATGTTTTTTCAAGGCGGGCCTTTAAATCTTCCGTACAGCCAACGTAAAAATGTGTTCCAGTAGCTTCATCAACAAGAATATAAACGTAATGAAAGTTTGACATAGAAATGAGTTTCTGATTTATTATCAGGTTGGCTTGCCGGGGCCCGGCTTCATCTGCGGTGCAGATTACGCCGCGGCAGTCTTCCCTTCCAGGTTCGCTCATCAATCCATTGCTTCGCAATTGGCTTGCCGAGGCGAAATCTCGGCTTCGCCGAGATGAAGACTGGTGGACGCTACAAGACTCGAACTTGTGACCTCATCCGTGTGAAGGATGCGTTCTAACCAACTGAACTAAGCGTCCGTATTAGGTATTGTGTGTATGACGTAATATACATGCTTATAGCAAAAAATCAAGAGTAAATTATAAAAAAAGTAGAAAAAAATGCATTTTTCTGCTTCGGATACCAGTTTTCTTTTTGAAAATATAATATCATCTGTTATATTACATTATAATTTATAGTTATGAGGCGCGTTTTTATGTGTAAATATATCATATTATTTTCTACAGCATTAGTCCTGCTCTGCGGATGTTCAACGGAAATATCCGTCGTCAAAACAGATCGACATCACTATTTTCTTGCCGAAGCTGGTAACGCTAATAAAGATTTATTGCCCGCAACTTCTAATCTGCTGGCAAACTTTCTGCTCCAGGATGATTACGAAAATTATCCCGAACAACTGCTCCTGAAACTGCGTTCCATTTTCGCCCGGGAACACCGTTCCGAATATCTCGCAGCAATGGCTGATACTTCATTGAATTTCGGACATCGTTACGCTTCTTCCGGAAAGATGGAAAAAGCTGCCCGATATTATCTTTCCGCTGCCTTATTCAGTTATGCTTATCTGGCATTGCTCGATCAGCCGGAAAGATATCCTTACAGCGCAGATCGGGTTCAGGTTATGCAGATTTATAACCGGGCAATTTCAGAATTCTTCAGTTATCTCAGCAAACGGGATTTAATCCGGAAAGATGGATATACCATTTTTACAGCAATGAATGCAGGAATCACGTTCCGTAAAGTAAAGTATGATTTGCCGTTGAAGTCATCCGAATACGCCGATTTTCTCCTTTGTTCCGATTATAAAGCGAAAAATCTGACCCACGTCAGCCGTCATTTCGGTTTGGGTGCGCCGTTGATTTGTGAACTGGTGAAAAAGAGTGATGTCTTATACGCCAAAGATCAAATGCTCCCGGCAACATTGGTCATTCACTTCGATTTTAATAAGGATTTCAGTAAAATCGGAGCCAGATTGGTCTACACCGATCCGCGGGATACCGATTTTGTTTCCATCGGAAAACATCAGATTCCTTTGGCAAAAGACTTTTCCACCCCGACCGCTTACATGGCAAAACGCCCCCTGCCCTTTGGAAGTATCGGTTATATGCTGTACCCTGACCGGACAAAGGCCATGCAGGGGTTGTATCAGTTTGAACCGTTCCATGAAAAACGTATCCCAGTTGTCCTCGTTCACGGGCTCATGTCCAACACCCGCACCTGGATTCAGATGCTCAATACTTTGCAATCCGATCCGGAGATCCGGAAACATTATCAGTTCTGGGGATTCTCTTATTCCAGCGGGACACCGATTTTATTATCCGCGAAAGATTTGCGTACTGCTTTGATTAACAAACGCGCAGAATTGATCAAAGACGGCAAGTCAACAGAAATGTTTGATCGTATGGTGTTGATTGGTCATTCCATGGGTGGTTTGCTCAGCAAGACAACGATTATGGATACCAAAGGCAGATTGCTTGAGGAAATCATGAAAAAACATCCGGTCGTAAGAAATCTTTCCGGAGAACAGAAAAAGTTATTGATGGATCACGGAGTAGAGTTCAATCATCTGCCATTTATCAAACGGGTTGTTTTTATTGCTGTTCCCCATAAAGGCTCCACGTTTGCGAGATCATGGCTTGGACGTCTGGGGAGTGCATTGACAAAACTGCCACGCCATGTACTCATTGAACTGCATGATCTGATCAACGATGTTTTTATAAAGAATGATGCCCATATTGCAACCGGTATTGAAAATCTTGCACCGGACAATTTTGCGTTGCAGACTTTGAGTCATATTCCATTTGTAGAAAATATACCGTATCATTCTATCATCGGCGACCGGAAACGTGCCGGCGAACCGGGTGGAACGGATGGTGTTGTACCCTATACAAGCAGTCATCTGGATGGAGCAACAAGTGAATTGGTGGTAAAATCCGGCCACAGTGCACAGCAGAATCCTCTGGGAATACAGGAAGTCCGCAGAATTCTGCTGGAACATTTGCGCAGTTATCGTGATTTCGCCCCTGTTGATCAAAAGAAAATATTACAGGAGAACACCGATGCAGAAAAAAGAAAACGTTAATCTTTCTTATATTTTCCGCAATTACTTTTCTGCCGGAGAATGTTTTTACCGTTTTCAGGCAGGGGATGGAAAAAAGGGTACGGTCATTCTGCTGCATGGTTGGGGTGTTCGGGCATTTGCCATGACAGAGCTTGCCGTATTTCTGCAACGGCAGGGATATCATGTTTTGAATTATGATTATCCCACATCGAAACGTCATATCCGTGAACATGCGGAAATATTTCTCCGGCTGTACCGGAAAGAAAAATTGACTGGCAATTTATATTTTGTTACCCACAGTATGGGTGCGCTGGTGCTTCGTCGGGCAACTTCTGCTATGACGCGTGACGAACGGAAACGCATTGCATCCATTGTTATGCTCGGCCCACCGAATCGGGGTAGCAAATTGGCGTTCTGCAGTAAGATACCATTATTCGGATTCTTCAATAAATCATTGGGCGATATGATTCCCGGCAGCAGAGAACTGGCAATTCCGGTTCCGGAAGGCGGACTTCCCCCGATCGGTATTATTGCAGGATCACACGATGGCAAAGTGGCGTTTGCCTCCACTGCTCTGCCCAACCGGCTGACGTTTGAACGAATGACGGTCAACAGTTCTCACCCGGGGCTGCGTGACCCGTTGAAGACGGGGCGTTTTATTCTGCGTTACTTGCGTAATGCTACATTTCAGCGTTGATTTTTCAGTTTTTTTTGCGGATAATATTTGTATTTCCGGAAACGGCATTTATATTAACCAAAATTTAAAACAAGGTGTAATATGAGTCACAATCAAATCATAAAATTCTCTCCCGGATGCCCCATTCTTTCCGGCGATGTTCCGGCAATCTTAAATAAATTTGTTTCTTTGCTGAAATGGAACATTCCTGTTGATTTTACTCTCACACAGAAGAAGGATTCAACGGATGAAAGTTACGAATTGCATCTCGATCTTTCCGGCGCAACCATTCAGGCAGCATCCGAACAGGGATTGTTTTATGGTTTTCAGACCTTGATCCGTCTCTGTAATGAACCGGAAATCCGTGTGACATCCATCAAAGAATCGCCTTGTGCTGACCGGCGCGGTTTGAAACTCTATTTGCCGGCACCGGATACTGAAGGAATCAGCGAATTCAAAAAGATTATTGATTTTGCCGCATTCTGCAAATGCAATTTTCTCTTGTTGGAATTGGGCGGAGCGTTGGAATTCAAACTGCATCCGGAGATCAACAAGGGTTATGTAAAATATGCAGCCGAAATGCAGGAATATCCGGGCAAAACCCTTGATGTTCAGCACAAAGCTCCCTGGCGTAAGAATTCCATTCATACGGAAAACGGTGGCGGCAAAATTGTTTCTCAGCAGCAATTCAAGGAACTTGTGGAATATTGCCGGGAACGTTTTATTGAAGTCATTCCGGAAATGCCCTCCCTGTCTCATTGCGATTATCTGCTGATCAATCACCGGGAATTGGCAGAACGTCCGGAAGATCCTTATCCGGATACATGCTGTCCGCTCAACCCGGGCTATCACAAAATCTTTAATGATTTACTGGATGAAGTTATCGATCTGATTCACCCTGCCATGATTCACATCGGACATGATGAATATTATACCACGTGTCTCTGTCCCAATTGCAAAGGCAAATCCGCACCAGAGTTGTACGCGGGCGATATCGACCGGATTGCCGGATATCTGGAATCGAAAGGTGTTAAATGTGCCATCTGGGGTGAAAAATTCCTGGATTCCTACTGGCGTAACGGCGAGGCCATTGGTGGTGCAGAAATTCCGGCGACAGAACAATATGAAGCAGTTCCTGCCCTCTATCCAGCCGCCGATTTGGTAAAATCAAAACCGGTCATTTTTCATTGGTACTGGAATGTCAACCGGTATCTGGAACAGGTTTATTCCAATCATGGCTGGGAATACATTCTTGCCAACTTTACCCCCGCCAGATGCAAAGATTGGACGCGGCGCATTCAGGCGGATTATGCAAAAGGCATTTGTATTTCCAACTGGGGTACAACATCCATGCGGACGCTTCAGCGTAACGGCGTACTCTATGATTTGATGTACGGGGCTGTTCTCGTCTGGGAAAAATATGCCGAAGATACTTACCCGGAAATCAATGCGGAAGTATTTCAGCGTATGTACAAATATCTGACACCCCAAGCCGATAAAATCCTGACTGTCACCCATACCGTTCAGACGCCGATCCAATTCAAATATTTCTTTGACGGCTATCAGCTCGATGAGGAAAAATATTTCCTTGGGTATCACGTCTTCCGGTCTGCGGAGAACGGAACGTTTTATCGTTTCCCCGTCATTTTCGGCACAAACATCTCCAATTCGAACGTGTTTTCTGCAAGAAAGGATGATCCGGACAGTATTCAGGATGCCTATGATATCGACTTGCAATACTTCGAGATTTCCGGTGAAACGTTACCACTCCGGGATACAGACGGAACCATGTGGTATCAATGCCGTTACGGTCTGCCGGCAGAATGTTCCAAGCTGGAATACCTGCGTTTTGAAACGGCAAACGAACTTGTCCCGCCTGTCCGGGTAAAAGATTTTACATTACAGTAAAAAACTGGATCAATTTCCGATTGTAACGATTTCAGCCGGAGCGGCAAGCTGTTTATAATCAGCAATGTCACCATATTTCAAAATATCGGTGACCGACATCGCCATGGTGAAATCGGTTACATCGGGATAAGTATCCGCCCAATCCAATGACGTAATGGTATTGTCCATTACAACTTTATCTGCTCCGCCATAGAGTGCGGACGCCAGCAAGGCCGCCACACCGGCATCCTTATAGCCGTAGAATGTCAGCGATGCTACATCAAACTCCGCTTTCAGGAATTGCGCAGCAATGTGATAATCCTGCGTCCATTCCCCAAGCAGCGGACGTCCGAACCACATGAATGTGCGGGTCGTATGGTGGTAATCCCATTGGGTTGGGCAGCCATATTCGTTCCCTGTTTCGCCGGAAGCAGTAATATCGATCAGGAGCAAGCCGTCATCACTGGCGCAGGCATCTTCCAATGCAGCCAATTTTTCCAGCTGTTTCTGCTTTCCGTATGAGCCGGACATAATCTGCCATTTTCCGTTACGGGAGGGCTTGAGTAAAGCAGGCATCATATCGCCATTGGCTTTCCGGATTACGACCCGCTGCCAAATGTCAGAGGAGTCGCCGATTGTATAATCTGCAAATGTAACATCCTTGCAGTTCAACAATTTTTTCAAACCGGCACGTTTCTGTTCGTCATTAAGTGATGCAGCGGCAGCACGGACTTTTTCCCGTTTGGTCTGACAATATGCCAGGATGCCTGTCACTTTATCCGGGCGTTTCTCCGGATAGACCATTGCTTCTTCCTGCGTCATGAAATCACATTCCGGGAGCGGCAGGACAGCCTGGCATGCGCCCTCGCCTTTCAAATAGAAATCAAAGAATCCCAACATATTGGAAAGAGCTTCCGGGCCATACAGGTGAATGGTATTGAAAATCCGGTACTGGAGCTGATTGGGTACATTATACATCTGGAAAATCTTTTTTGCACAGGTATAAGTCTTGAGCATTTCTTCCGGTACGAATGTGGAATATTGGTCATGGAAACCGTTACACATCAGGAATGATCGAGGCGCAATACAGGCAATCAGTTCGGATTCCTCACAAATATTCATGCCGTTGTCGATCGTCTCGCAAATGCAGTTGGAGCCCATCACATAAGAACGGAAAGAACCGACACTGCACACGGAAACTCCGGCTTTGATACGATCTTCAAATACAGTCAGATACATGGTCTGATTTCCGCCGCCGGATGCACCGGTGACGCCAATCTTTTCCGGATCGACATAGGGCAAGGAACAAAGAAAATCCACAGCCCGCCGGTTATCATCAATCTGGATCCCGATCAATGTTTCGCCGAAATTGTTCAACTGCATACCACGGAAACCGCCATGGGGATCAAATTTGCCATGTTCCGTACCGCGTTCACCGGAACCGAAGGCATCGACACTCAAACAGACATAGCCATGCTGCGCAAGAATATGACTGCGTGTCTGAACTCGTTCCGCAAGATGTCCGTCCATCCAGTGACCATGCACATTCAAAACGGCGGGGAACGGACCTTCGCCATCGGGAATGTAAAGACATCCGGTGACATAACGGTTTTCCGCTGCCTGGAAGCATACTTTTTCAATGCGGTAATTTTTCCGGCGAATGACACCGGTCACTTCCGGATCAAGGGGAAGATCTTTCTGATAATTGAGTTTGAATGCATCGGAAAGTTTTGTCAGAATTTCCGTTTTGCGTTTCTGCCAGCGTGCAGGATCCGTTGGAATCATGTTATGCAGAGCGAATAATCTCTCAGCTTCTGTTCGCATAGAGTTAATAATAATGTCATCGACAGAATTTTCCCACACAGCAGGTAACGTTTTCATGATACAGCCTCAACTTTAGATATAAGTTCAAAAAGAATATTGCGGCAAATTTTTCGCGGATCCTGATCAGCAGGAATCAGTTCCATAAAGTCCCACAATTTCCGGTAAGACAACATTGTTTGCGCTTCGTCGGATGGATTGCGGAAGCGGAATTTTCCATTTTGCGAACCGACACGGGAAAGGAAGTAACCGAGGAACAGCGGGTCCATCCGGTCTTCATTTTCAAAAGCAAATTCAATATATTTCCGGTATTCCGCAGGAGAATGATCGTAGTCGCGATAAAAATGCAGCTGTTTCAGCAGGAACGGATCAGAAATATATTTTTCCAGCTTAACCGGGTTGTCCGGCGAATAAACGGACGTCTCGTTGTTATACAGCAACTGTTCCAATTCGGTGGGTTGATATTCAAATTCTTCACCATTCATGGCTTTTGCAAGAATTTCAAACATATTTTCAAACTGCTTGTATCCGGGTTCAAATGCTTCATAACAAACGCCATCAACTCCCAGCTGACGGAATGTTTTCAAGTCTTCCAACATGGCTTGGGTTGCATACTGAAAAACACTGAAATAGCCCTGCATCATCGCGTTTTCATGAATATACATCTTGCCGGGGAAAGCAGAAGTCCATTCCCGCAAACGATTCATGTGATACATGTTCGGCGTTTCTGCATCCGGATTCGGTTCTGTTGCCGCATTCTTCACGTTACCCTTATTGAATATATCCCGCTGTGTCCCGAGGGGAAAGATTGGACTCCGGAAGAAAGTATCGTACATAATGTGCTGCATCTGCTGATACGGCACGCGGTTCTTCGGAATCTGATAACGCTTGACATAAATATCCGTTTCAAACTCAAGGTCCGGACGGGCCTCCAAAACCGCTTCTGCAAAAATATCAACAAACGGCTGCCATTTTTCATGATCAGGAAGCACGCGGCATTTTTCGCATTGACAGAACATCAAGCCATCCGCTGCTCGCATGTGGACGTTTTTAATTTGCGGCGGCAAAGATTTCAACCACTGTACGGCTCCGTATTTATAAGCAGCAAGTGCTTCGGGCTCAAAAGCACAAGGGTATGTCTCACATTCCAGACGGGTGGTATAGGGCGTACCATCGGGCTGTTTTGCAAACCAGGAGGGCTTCCAGTCGGAATAAGACAGGAAAGTCCGGGGACCGAATGTCATCAGAATAATATTGATACCGTTTGCTTCACATTCTGAAATCAAAAGATCCTGATACCGTTTCCATCCATAATCGTAATGGAGAATAATGCTGTTCAGATCCAGTTTCCCCATACGGCGGATGAATGTGCGCAGCTGTTCCGGCGTATGACGGAGCAGACTTTCGCAGGGATTGAATCCGCGGATTGCAAATTTGTGATTTGACATTGCAAGACTCCTTCCGTTCAGAACGGCAGCAGAAGTTTCAATGCACCGAGAACAACCAGGATTTCAATGACACGTTCGAACAGAGTCAGAGATGCTTTCTTCAGGAAGATGATACCGATCACAGCCCCGATCATCAGGAACGGAATCATGGGCAGACATGCCATAAACGCATCCCAGGTAATACGATCCTGTGCGATAAATACCGGCAATTTCAACCAGTTCATAATCATGAAATACCAGGCAGCAGTACCGATGTATTTTTCTTTGGAAAAACGCATGGAAAGCAGATACAATGCCATGATCGGGCCGGCAGCATTGGCTACCATTGTAGTAAAGCCGGCTGCAAGACCGACGCCGATCGTAAAGTAAATGGAAGTGGGAACTTTGTCAGAACTCCAATATTTCCGGCGGACATAATTCAGAATGGAAAGCAGAAGAATAATCACGCCGATGATTTTGTCCAGGTGCATATCTTTGATGTATTCCATGGCGATATATCCCACGCCCAGCCCCGCCAATGCACAGGGAAGCAGACGGAATACCATCTTCCAATCCGCGCCGCGCCGGTAATAAGCAACCGCCATCAGGTCAGCCGCGCACAGCATCAACAGTTGCATACCGGTGGAAAGACCAACGTTCTGCGGGAAAGAATAAATCAGCACCATGACGGGGACAAGTCCCAATCCGGGGATACCGGTTTTGTTAACGCCGATCAAAATTGCGCTGATGGCCAATGCAATAATCTGCCATGTACTCATTTCACCGAAAAAGAATTCCATTTAAAATGACTCCGTTTAAAATGTTGTTAAAAATAATGTTTGATTTTTTTATTATGGATTACTTGCCAAGAATAACGCCGGATGATTTCAAATTCTTTTCTGTAAGCAGAATATAACGGGCGTTAAAATCACTTGCTGTCTCAATATCATCTTCCGTCTGGAAACGGCGGACCGCCACTGCGGCGATGGGACAGGGGAAAAGTTTTTCTTTCAGCAACAATGTATCCGGCGCATCGGTCAGATAAACACGGGGGTCATTAACGCCCCATTGCCAGAAGATCAATTTGCGGCATTGGGAATTTCTGGAGGGGAGCCCGGCGAAATTAACAAGAGCATCCGCGCCATCTGCAATACTTTTGAATAAGGCTTCATTCATTGCTTCAACCGTGGGTTCATCATCCGGCATGGGCAAATTCTTCTTGTCGGCTTCGACAGAAATCGTAATGACCTGCACTTTTCCGGCGGCAACCTTATTGAAGGCATCAACAACAGCTTTGTTATCAGCAGAATCAACGGGACCGTGAAGAAGCAATGCAATTTTTTTATCTGCAAAATGTTCAACCATAAAACTTCCGGCTGCATACGCTTTTGCAACACGATCAATCCATGCAGCATCAATGGATTCCCGAATTTTGCGGTTGCCGGTAACATCCAATGTATTCAAAGTTTTCCGCTTGATCTTGCGATATACTTTGCCGGTGTTATCTGACAAGCGTTTGACAATAGAAGGTTCCGTTGTTTCCGGTGCTGCTGCCTCTTTCTTTTCAGCGGCAGGAAGAAGCAATGTAGCGGATAAAAGAATGGATGATAAAAAGTATTTCATAAAAAAAGTACAACTCTCTGCATTATTTTGCAGAATCAAAGATGCGGCGCAATTCAAACGCCAAATCTTTGATCCGGTGCGGTTTCGGCAGGAACCCGGCAGCGCCGTTATCCTGCAAATCCTTGACCGATGCTGCAGATACAAATCCGCTGGAAAGTAAAACTTTAACATCCGGGTCAAGATTTTTTAACTGATAAAAGGTGGTGTGACCACCCATTTTAGGCATAACCATATCCAACAGAACGAGGTCGATTTCATTGGGGTTTTCCCGGTAAATCGACACTGCATCTTCGCCATTTTCTGCAAGCAGAACAGAGTAGCCCAAATTCTGCAACGCTTCAATGAGAAAATCCCACACTGTTTCCTGATCATCGACGATCAGAATTGTTTCTGTTCCCCCCGGCAACTTTTCCATTTTATTACAAACTCCCATAGGTTAAAAAACAAAAAATAAGACCTGATATAATTATACAATAAAAATGAAAAAAAGCAAGTGCAGGAATCAAATTTTTTCGCAGATATTTCTGTGTTTTTGCTGCTTTTTTGAGAAAATCTTTTATTTCCGCCGGAATATCCGTTTGCATTTCTCCAACCGGATGCTAAATTAAACTCAAATTAAATTATAAAACCTATTTGCAAGGAGATAACGATTATGGCTGATCTTTACACAACAGCAAAAGTCGATTTCAATAACGTAATCGGCAAACTCAAACACCAGCTCCACGGCTCCAATAACTGTCCGGCTCTCTATTCCAGAAGTTTGACCCAGTTCGATGACGAATTCAAGA
Organism: Victivallales bacterium; assembly: GCA_045639325.1. Taxonomy (GTDB): domain Bacteria; phylum Verrucomicrobiota; class Lentisphaeria; order Victivallales; family UBA1829; genus RGIG8244. The sequence goes on along the minus strand of JAZUCU010000024.1, from coordinate 89,819 downwards.
AGATGAACTTCTGGGGGTCCAGAACCCATGACTGGGCATTATGGAATCAGGGACAGCGTATGGTCGATACTCATTTCGTATTCCCTCTGGAACATCTCGACCCGAAAAATCCGGAGAACTACTATTTCCGTTGCACGGATGATATTATCAAGTTGGCTCATGGCTGCAATATGCGCGTGTTTTACCGTCTCGGTACCAGTATCGAACACAGCAGCAGAGCAAAAAATCCCGATGAACATTACAATACTCATGTCCCGAAAGATCCCGAACATTATGCCGAAATCCTCGCAGGCATCGTCCGCCACTACACAAAAGGCTGGGCGAACGGATTCGAATACGAAGATATGAAATATTGGGAAATCTGGAACGAACCGGAACTCGGACAGATGTGGGCTGGGTCGGATGATGAATTCGTTGATCTCTTTGTTGTCGTCCTCAAACGTCTCAAGGCCGAATTCCCCGAATTGAAAGTCGGCGGTCCCGCTTTCGCCTGGGTCAACGAAAATTTCCTGGTAAAGATCCTCGAACGCTGCAAAGCGGAAAACATTGCTCCCGACTTTATTTCCTGGCACTGCTATACCAGCGATGTGGGATTCCTGGCACAGCAACCTGCCAGAGTCCGCGCGATTCTCGATGATCACGGCTTCACAAATACAGAAACATGCATCAATGAATGGCACTACCTCGTTTCCTGGGACGGTGTGCAGTCATCCGCTTCCTATGATATGCGCATGCGTGCAGTAAACGGCCCCTGCGGTCTCCATGGCATCGATTCCGGTTGTTTCAATCTTGCCATCCTCACGGCTTGGCATGATGCGCCATTGGATACCGCTTATTATTACGGTGCAAACCTGGACAGCGTCTGGGGATTCCGCGAAGATAACCGCAAGGAAAATAAAAACTCCTTCTCCATGAAAATGATGGGCCGTATGTTCTATGAAGCGGAAGACCGGGTTGCAACAGAAAATTATCAGCATGTGCAGACCGTTTATATTCTTGCAGCACGTGCAAAAGACGGCAATGGCGGACGTCTCATTGTTTCCGACTACCGTGGAGCTTCTGAAACCATTGAAATCGAAGTGGAAGGTATGGAAGGTACACAGGTCAGCGCAACCGTGATGGATGCCGTTCACGATTCTTATCCCGCAAATGTGATTTGGGATGGTAAGAAATTGACCATTGTCAAAAACACAACCGGATCCTCAGCGTTCTATGTAACGTTCAAGAAATAATACCGGATAGCAAGATATAAAAGAAAAAAGTCAGTCTGGATGTTTGATACATTCCGACTGACTTTTTTTTTCTGGCGGAAAAATAGAAAATATTACTTGCGTTCTTCGTGATATTCTTTTTCGGTATTTACGTTCCAGATGGCCGACTTTGAACCAATGCCGCCATTCTGAATATGTTTCACCGTTTCAAAGGCGGTAACCATGGAGTGATCCATGTTATTATATCGGTGCTGACCGTTTCTGCCAATACAATACAAGTTGGAAACATTGGAATCCAGCCAGTCAATAAGGGTATCGATCTGAGAATAGGTATCGAAATAAGCAGGATACGCCTTACAAACCTTTTCCACATGTGAATCCTGAACCACGGCATCTTCTGCTAATGCACCGATCCGTTTCAATTCAGCAACACCATGTTCCACCCATTGAGATTCGGACATATTCCACGCAGAATCACCTTCGGAACAGAAGTATTCCAGTCCGATCCAAACCGTATTGATGGGATCTGCCACCAGATACGGCGACCAGTTATTGAAAATCTGAATACGCCCCATCTGTACAGCTGCATCCTGCACATAAATCCAACAGTCCGGAATGATATTACTCAAGGTTTTCAGTTTCGTTTCATTTTTCAATAACAGGCGATCCACCTGCAAGCCGACTGTCACAAAATCCCGGTAAGGCAATCCGTATGCAATTGCTGCGACATCGGCTGGGACATCATTCATTCCATTGACCAGATCTTTTACCGGCATGGAGGAAAGAAGAATATCACACTCAAACTCAACAGCTGTACCATTTTGTGAACAGATGATTTTTTCCGCTTTTCCATCCCGGAGCACAATTTTATCCACCTTTGTGTTCATTATCAGAGAGCCGCCGGCTTTTGTGAATTCTTCCGCAACAGTCTCCCAGAGCTGCCCGGGACCATATTTCGGATAACTGAATTCTTCAATGAGGGATGTCTCTTTCGCTTTGCCGGACGTAAATATTTTTGCAAAGATATCACGTATTACAGCAAGAATGGAAAGTCCTTTCACCCGTTGTGCTCCCCAGTCGGCGGAAATGGCACGGGGATGCCGCCCCCACAATTTCTCGGTATAACTTTCGAAAAAGATACTGTAAAGTTTTTTGCCGAACCGGTTGATATAGAAGTTTTCCAATGAATGTTCCGGCAGTTTGTGAATACAGGAGCACAAGTAACTGCATCCGGCTGCAAACGTGGTAAACAGCCCCATGTTGCGAATTGTTGCAAAATTCATTTTGACCGGATAATCAAAGAAACGTTTCTTGTAGAAAATACGGGAGACACGCCGACGCAAAAGCATCACTTTATCCGTTGTTTCCGGATCCGGTCCGCCGGAATTGGGCTGCACATTACGCCCGAGTAGCCGGTCATCTTTCGCCCCCTGCCCCTGCAGCGGCATCAATTCATTCCACATGGCATTGACATCGGGGTCTTTGGAAAAGAACCGGTGACCGCCGATATCCATGCGGTTGCCATGATGTTTTACGGTACGGGAAATACCGCCGACAACGGACGCAGCTTCCAATATGACAACATCATATTCGCCCTGCATCTGAAGCAGCTTATATCCAGCGGTCAACCCCGCCGGTCCGGCACCGATAATAACGATTTTTTTCTTCATCTGACAACAAACCATGTTTTATAAATTATGTATTCTTCCATATCATACCACATTTTTCAAAGATTTCAAATTATTTTTTTTATTTTTTTACACTGTTATGCTTGAAAATCAAAAAAAACATTGCTATATTAGCATATCACCAAAAAATAAACAAACAATAGAAAGGAAAAAAGTCAATGAAAAAAGTTCTCATCACTCTCGTTGCAGCTCTCTCTGCAATCACACTCTGCGCGGAAGCAAATGTCGGTTTCTGGATGGATGCCCCCAAAGGCAACAGCTCCAAGAGCATTAAAGGTGTCTCCTTTGGTCTGCCCATTTCCAAAATCAAAAACAGCAAAGGTGCTCAGATTTCCATTTTCTGCAGTATTGCAACAAATGATGCTGAAGGCTTCCAGGGTGCTTTCGGTATGACCAAAGCTGATGAATTTGAAAAAGGTTGCCAGCTCGCTGCTGTCAACTTTGCAAATGAAGTCGATAAAGCAGTTCAGGTCGGTGCATACAACCAGTCTGCAAAAGATGGTATCCAGGTCGGTTTCGTCAACAACTGCAAAAACAATGCAAAAATTCAGGTTGGCTTGGTCAATATCAATAAAAACGGTCTCTTCCCCGTTATGATCTTTGTCAACTTCTCCAAAGATCTTTTCAAATAATTTGATCCTTTGATCTTTAACTCAAAAAATCCCGATACGTAACAAAACGCATCGGGATTTTTTGTACTCTCTTATCAGAAATCATCTTACGGCTTGACAAAGTCCAGATAATTTTCTGCAAACATTGCACGGAGCAAACCTGCGGCTTCATCTTCCAAACCGTCACGGTTATGTTTGCCGTAAGGATTGGGCAAGGTGTATTGGGCGTAATCTTCCACAATATCATACATGATTTTGCTGTCACGTTCGATCCAGAATTTTGCCCAGGCGGTATCATAATTGTTGGCTACGCAGTCTGTCCCGAAAATCGTGCCATTCTTAATCGGATAATTGGAACAATACAGCTTTTTCAAGGCGTCATGACGGTATACCGGCGGAGTACCGGGCGTGGTATCAACATACATACGGAATGTTTCATTGCCGGTGTAGGATGAGACATGTTTGAATTTGCCATACAATGCCACACATTCATCGCACCAGGGCCAGGAAATGTGTGCAAGTGCAAAGCGCAAGCCTCTGATATTCATCAGACATTCAAAGGAAAGCGGACGATTGTAGAGTGAGGACGGTGCTTCATTCCACAGAATACCGGAATGGAAAAGCAGCGGCATATTTTCATCAGCAACTTTCTGCCAGACATCCATACATTCTTCTGCATAATAGGTTGTACAGATGATTTTGATACCTTTCACACCGCATTTTTTTGCTTCTTCGATCTGTTCAATGGCATTTTTTTCTTTCGGGTCAAGCCAGAGAAAGGTATTGAATCCGGGAGTTTCTGATGCAAAATTCAATACATGATCAATACGGGCGCGGTATTCCAGTTTTGATAAATCTTCACAGCTGCGGAAACTTTCCGGCGGCACGCTGATGATATTCCCGCCGACAACACCGGCTGCTGCAGTTTTTTCCATAAAAACAGCGGGTGTGTCACAGGGACCATACCCCAGATGAATGTGATTGTCATACACTTCCATAATCAGAAATCCTTTTGTTAAAAGTTCAGAATATTTCATACTTTACTGCAAGTATACAAATATGCAAATACAAAAAACAGAATTTTATGGATTCGTTACAAAAAAAAGCAATTTTTCTCTTTCCGGACTTTTATTTTGATAAAATCGTGCTATAGTTATTCTTTCGTTTATCAAATTTTTCCCGGAGTAATTGATATGAGTGAAAGTTTTGAAGCCAGATTGACGGCTGCCAGTTCCAAGGAAGTCTTCAAAAAAGCAAAGCAGCTGCTGCGTCATGGCGGCTTGCTCTGCTGTATGGAAGCCTCCCCCGGAGTCCTTCGTGCCGTTTGCCGGGATTCGGACGGTATGATTCATCGCAGTGAATTCCATGGCTTTCCCAAAGGTCCATTCTCCGGCACATGCAGCTGCGGCGCAACGGATACAAAATTCTGTTGTCATGCAATGGCTTCTGCATTGTATCATGCAAAGTATACCATCAAATATAAAGAACAGGAAATTGAGGCGGATCCCCCTGCCCGATATGCAGGTTTGCGTTTCGCCGGGCTCGATGAACTGCTGACGAAAATGCTGGAGCCCAATACGGCACATGTTGAAATTAATGCAAAAAGTGAATTCCCGCATCTGCCCAGTAAATGGGAACGTGTCCCATTATGCGTCACGCTCAAAACGGATAAACGGGAATATATGGGCAATCTCAATAACCTGCGTCACCTTTACTTCGAGAAAAGTCTGGCGGTCACCCTGCAATTAAGTGCTTTTTCGCTTCAGGATCAGCAGATTATCCGTTTTCTGGCACTCCATGCCGCCCAGGATGACGGAGATTTGACTCTTGACTCTGAACAATGTGCCGATTTCTTCCACTGTCTTGCTGGCTTTCCCCGGTTCTCTCGTCTGGGAGAAGCTGTTGTTGTACACAAAAATACGGCAGATCCCCTGCTGCTGGTGGAAAAACTTAAAGATGGCAGCTATGTTCTGAAGTCTGCGATTGCCGTCGATAACAGCCCCCTTCCACTGGAAAACGTCAAAATCATTACCGGTCGCAACGGATGCTGGGTGGGACTTCTCGGGGAATACTGGTGGGTCCCGGCTCATGCCGATGTAAACTGGCTCCGGGCATTTTTGCGGACCTCGGTTCAGGCTTGCGATGCAAAAACAGCTCAAACATTATTGGAATCAAAAGATCAGTTTCCTGTCAAAATCATCCCATCAACCGGGTGTAAAGTCAAACAGAAAAAATTCCAGACGCTTTATGATGGCACACTGGATGAATCCGGTACGCTGACTCTGAAGATTTATTTTGACTACAACGGGAATCTTTGCAAGCCGGATCAGATGCGTCTTGCGGCGGCACAGGATGGTACATTCTGGCGCAGAAACACAAAAGAAGAATTTGAGATCCTGCGCGAATTGGAAAATTTCGGATTCCGGAAAACAGAAGCTGCAAGAAATCACGGCGTCGTCAAACTCTGCCTGAAAGAACGGGAAGCTATCGGCATGTTTGTGGATGAGTTGATTCCAAAATGGATTCGTGAAAAACGCCCCTGTCTGCTTTCCTCTTCCCTTGCCGCTTTGACAGGCAGTTTCTCTGCCATGGAATTGAAATGTTCCCTGCTGGAAAGTACCGATTCCCACTTTATCATTGAATTTGCACTCTCGGCCGCAGGACTCCCCATCCGATGGAAAAAACTGGTGCAGAATGTGGCTCACAACGAACATTTTCTTTCTCCCGGCGAGGATGGTTCATTGGTCAAAATCCCGGAAGGTATCCGCGCCCTTGCCAATGCTTTCAGCGATAATGCGGAACTGATGCCGAAAGATGATTCAAAACCCAATTCCGATATTTTGCAGATTCCCCGGACAACGGCCGTTCTCTGGGCCACTCTCGGCAGTTCCGTACCCGGTGCAGTTCCTGTTGAATTCCTGCGCATGAAAGTGGATATGGAACAGTTGCGCGATCAATTGACATCCGGAATTGAAGAAGAACCGCCGGATCTTTTTCACGGGACATTGCGTCCGTATCAGGCGGCCGGCATCCGTTGGATTTCCGGCATGTTTCAGCGGAATTGCAATTTAATTCTGGCTGACGAAATGGGGTTAGGTAAAACAATCCAAACCCTCGCGGCATTAGTCCGGAATCCACAGATGACGCTCCCTGCTATGGTGATTTGTCCCACCAGTCTTACCGCAAACTGGCGCCGGGAAGCAGAACGCTTTACGCCATCGTTGCGGACCTGTGTCATTTCCGGTGCAAAACGCAAAGAACAGTGGGAGGCAAGTCGGGATTGCGATTTGATTATCTGTTCCTATGCCATCATCAAACGGGATACGCAATATTTGCATGACCGTTATTTCCGTTGTCTGGTATTGGATGAAGCGCAGCATATCAAAAATCCGGCATCCGCCAATGCACAGAGCTGCAAAATGATTCATGCAGATCATAAACTGGTACTTACCGGGACGCCCCTTGAAAATTCAACGGGTGACTTGTGGTCCATTTTCGATTTCCTGCATACCGGATTTTTCGGTCCCCTGCCCCAATTCCGGAATAAATACAACGGCGAAACTCCAGAACAATACAAGGAGCTTGCCGAACGGATTGCGCCTTACATGCTCCGGCGTAAAAAGGCGGAAGTCTGTCTGGAACTGCCCGAAAAACAGGAACAGACACTTTATTGCGAAATGACAGAAGCGCAACGTGCCATTTATGCCGGACTGGAAGCTGAAGCTATGGCGCAATGTGCGGATATGCGTTCCGGGAAAACAAAACTTTCCGGTGTCGTTCTTCTGGCATCCATCATGCGTTTGCGGCAAGTCTGCTGTGATCCAGCCCTGCTGCCTGCGGAATTGCTTGCAGATGGCATTGCCCCCGAATCGGCAAAAATGGAATTGCTGCAGGAAATTCTGATGCAAAGTCTGGATAGCGGTCACAAAATTCTTGTGTTCAGCCAATTTACATCCCTGCTGAAATTGATCCGTACCTGGCTGGAAAACAAAAAAATTCCGTTCGAATATCTGGATGGAACAACAAAAGATCGTCAGAAACACGTAGATAACTTCAATCAATCGCCGGACATCCCGGTCTTTCTGTTGAGTTTGAAAGCCGGCGGAGTGGGCTTGAATCTCACCGCCGCCGATACGGTGATTCTTTGTGATCCCTGGTGGAATCCGGCAGCCGAAAATCAGGCGACCGACCGTACCCACCGTATCGGGCAGACTAAGAATGTGAATTGTATCCGCCTAGCAGTAAAGGATTCTATTGAAGAACGGGTTTTGGCACTGCAGCAGAAAAAACGCAATATCTTCCAGTCCGTTGTGGAAGATGCCGGAACTGCGGCATCCGCTTTGACGCTGGATGATTTTGAATTTCTCCTCGGCACTGATAAGAAATCATGAAAGATTATGCCGTATTGAAAGCGGAATTGGCAAAGTCCAAATTCCGTTCACGCTTCCGACTCAAAGAAGAACACCGGAAGCTCATTGCAATCAAAGGCTGGCATACCATTGCCGGTCAGGCAGAACAGATTATTCGAACCCGGCTCGCTCCCGCAATGCCGGAAAATGATGGCAAACAGACTCCCATGCGGGGATTTCCTGTTTTTATTGCACAACATGCCACGGGGACCTGTTGCCGGAACTGTTTATGGAAATGGCATGGAATTCCATCGGGCAGACCACTGACGGATGAGGAAATCGGCTACATTACCGATACACTGCTGCATTGGATGCAGGATCAGGCAGGCGACCTCTCAGGATACGCCTGCCAGGGGGAACTTTTTTGATTAATCGCGGGCTTGAGAAGTAAAACGGTTCAAATCGTTCTGTACTTTCACGAGCTCTTTATTATATTCTTTGTAGAATAAACTGACATCCTTCAAACGTTTGTCTTCGACATCGGTAATGGTCTGTTTTGCAAAATCTTCTGTATTCAAAGGCAACAGAGATTTATATTTCTTACCGGCAAAGAATACGTCATCCCAGTTGGCAATGATGCAATATTGGCGTTCCGGGCGTTTTTCAGCCAGCAAATCCATACCGCAGGAATAATCTGCTGCATCGTTCTGCACGCCGAAAAACTTTGCCAGCATGGGGACAACATCCAAATGACTGCTCATGCCTTTATAAACTTCCGGTTTGATACCCGGATAATAAATCATCAAAGGTGTTTTTGTCTGTTCATTGACAAATTTGGAACTGTGGCCCAGATAACCTTTTTCAAAATATTCTTCGCCATGGTCGCCGCTGACGACAACAATGGTATTTTTCAACAGGTCATTTTCTTCCAGATATTTGAAAATCTTGCCGAGGCACATGTCAAGATGATAGGTCGCATTGGCGGCACGTTTGATGATGGCTTCGCTGTCCTTCGGCGTAACTTCTGCCGCATTGAACGGGTTGATATAATCTTTGTAAAGAATTGCTTCATCCGGGAAGACATAAGGATGATGCGGGGATTCCAGGAAGAAGAAGGAGAAAAACGGCTTGCCTTCTTTGCTTCGTTTACCAATACATTCCAGGAAACGCGCGGTGTTGCGCTGGTCTCGCTGCCAGGAATATCCAGTAGCATCACTGACCATATTGGCGGAAGGTACACGGAAGAACACCGTCTGGTCAAATTCCGGATATGTGAATTTTGCTGAGGTGAAACAATCCAGATTATAGCCGTCTTCAATCAGCCAGTCAATAAAGAGCGGGCCGCGGCGGGCGGAAAGGAAGGACTGCCAATAGCTGCCCGGCAGACCGTAAAACAGAGAAAATACACTCTGGCGTGTCACATTGCCGCCGCTGAAATGATTGTCGAACACAACACACCGCTTGGAAAATGCTGTAGCATTGGGCATAATTTCCGGTGTGAACATACGGCGGGCAAGGGATTCACAAGTCAGCCAGATAACATTGTATTTTCTGGAATCTTTGCGGACGATTTTCTTCTGCGGATAGCCATCAAGACTTTTTGCTTTCGACTGCAATTTCAGGCGGACAGCATCTCGATCCGGCTTTTTAACGCCAATGGATTTATAAAAAGAACTGGCAGTTCCGGGAATATAAATCGGAATTGTTTCCGCCGCCAGCAGCGGGACGGGATCCATTTTGAAATGAGAATAGGAATAAATAAAGAATTTGCAGATAAAAATCAGCAGGAAAGCGGCGGCAAAACCGCATGCAACTTTCCAATTCATCAATTTTTCCGGCATAGCCAATTTCTTGAAACGCAGACAGCAAAATACCAATGCACCGTAGAAAAGCAGGAATATCACCACAAAGGCAGCAAGCGAAAGAATTTCATTCGGTCTCATCCCCATCGCTTCAAATCCGCCGGGTGTGGTAAAAATATTCACAATATGCATGTTAATGTGATACCCGTAACGATAATACAATCCAGCGTCAAACAGCATCACCAGATGCAGCGGTGCGGAACAGAGGAACAGTACAATGCCGCTGACAATCTTTTTGGCTTTCAGGTAATGACATAAAACGCCGCCTGCAATTACCGGTACAGTTGCAAGAAATGAATAAAACAATACGGAAAGCACCATCAGTACAGCAGCTGTCACGCTCCAGGTATCAATGGAAAGCAAATACAAAACATTGGTTGCAGCAAACAACACATACACAAAACTGCAGAATGTTAAAATAGAGCGAAGCATAAAAAATAACCTTTCAATTTAATAACGGCATTAACGCAAAATGCCGCGTAAAATTACATCTTTAAACATAAATATGGAGCGTTCCATATCCAATTCTCTACCTTCCCGGAGCAGGTAAGCAAATTGCCCGATCAATGAAGAACGAATCAGAAAAACGATATCTTCCACATTCATATTGCGAATCGTTTTCTCCTGAATTCCCTGCTCAATAATCTTTGATAAAATCTCGAACGCCGCTACGTTTTTCGGTAACGGCTGTTCGTTATTGTTACGCAGATATTCCATACGGAGCAAACGATGATCCCGGAATTCTTCCATCATCCAACGGGCATATTCCTCAATCTTTTCCGGCGCGGAGATCGACTTGTGCAGAGTCTCCGTCATCCGTTCCAGCATACGGGAACGGCCGAGAGCAAGCGCCGCACGCAACAAGTCGGCTTTCGTTTTATAATAGAGATACAACGTACCTTTGGCAATGCCTACTTCCGCAGCCAGACGCTCCATGGAGACATCGCCGGTTTCTGCTGCCAGGCGGGTGTAACACCCCAAGATGTCCGCCCGCATCTGTTCCGCAAGTTGTTCTCTTTTCTCCGGATTATACCGCGGCATTGGCAAGTGCTTTCTGTCTTTTCTTACGTTCTTTCTTTTTCTTCTTTACCCAACGGGCAAATTTGCGGCCTTCCACCAGAGAGTAGAGGGCAGGAATAAAGAACAACGTAATCAATGTAGAACTGGTCAAACCGCCGATCACGGCACGGGCAAGCGGAGCCTGCGCTTCACCGCCATCACCAAGCCCCAAGGCAAGCGGGATCAGACCGAGCACAGTAGTCAGTGTCGTCATGAGAATCGGACGCAGACGGCGTCTGCCGGTTTCACGCAATGCTTTGGAAAGAGCCATACCTTCGTTACGGCGCAGCTGGTTTGCCGTATCAATCAACAGAATGGCGTTATTCACCACAATACCGGCAAGCATAACGCACCCGATAAAGGACTGCATATTGAATGTTGTATAAGTCAACATCAACGCAATGATAACCCCGATCACAGCCAGCGGCACGGAGAACATAACAATCAGCGGGTCTTTTAGAGATTCAAACTGACATACCATCACCATGTAAACAAGGACAAGTGCCAGAATGAACGCAAAGAACAATTCACGGAATGTTTCCTGCTGGTCTTCGTAACTTCCGCTGAACGCAATGGAGAATTCAGCCGGGAGCGGTTCCAATGCTTTGAGTTTTTCACGGTATTCCGCAACCGCAGAACCCATGTCACGGTCAAGCAGGTTTGCTTTCACAGTAATGACACGCTGTTGATTTTTACGTTCAATGGTGACAGGGCCCAATGTACGGGAATTATCCACCACGTTACGCAGAATCACGTTATCACCATTATCATTCTTCACGGTCAGGTCAAGAATATCTTCCGGCTTGAGTTTATCCGCATCTTTCACTTTGACCAGGATTGTATATTCTTCCCCGGCTTCACGGTAATTTCCGGCTTCACTGCCCGCCAGAATCGTACGCAACACGTCCGCAATCTTCTTGACAGAGATATTCATGGATTCCGCTTTTTCACGGTCAATGACAATACGGCGTTCCGGTGTACCGGCATCGCGGGAAAGTTCAACGTCAGTCACGCCTTCGATGGTCTTCGCAATTTCTGCTGCACGGCGAGCCAAGGCATTGGCCGTATCGAAATCGAATCCGCGGATATCGATTGTCATTTCATCATTGCTGCTGGATCCACCACTCATAAAAGAGCGTTTCGGGCGGACTCGGAAGACGATCCCCGGCAGCTGATTCAACAGCTTATTCAATCTCTGACATACGGAGTCGGTTGTATAATCACGCTGGGAACGGGGGACCATTTCCAGGTTGAAAGTTGCTTTATGTCCACCCGATGCCCGCCAGTTGCTGGCTCCGGAGAAGATCGTCATATTCCGCAAATCTTTCAATTCACTGCGAATCAACGGTTCTGCAATCACCGCAGCATCGTTCACGTATTTCGGAGAAGTACCTACGGCATCTTCCATATTGATACGGATTTCTCCTTCGTCCGTCGGCGGCATCAATTCGGTACCGATAACAGGGATCAACAGACAGGACAAAATCAGAACTGTCATTGAAAGGAAAAGTGTCATAGCACGGTGTTTCAGCACCACGTCAAGCAGCGACGCATAGAAATCTGCCACTTTATCAAAACAATGGAATAATTTATTCCCGAGTTCGCTGAAAAATCCTTTCTTCTCCGTGCCGCTGTATTCCGTAAGAAAATGACCGGACATCATCGGCACCAGGGTCAAAGCGGAAACCAAAGAACACATCAGGGAGAACACGATCACCATCGCAAGCTGACGGAACATCACCCCGGCCATCCCCTGCGTAAACACCAGAGGCATGAACACCGCAACCGTCGTCAATGTACTGGCAATCAATGCGCCGGTAACTTCGGTCGTCCCCTTGATAGCGGCCTGGTCACGACGCAATCCCTTATCATGCAGACGGACAATATTTTCCAACACCACAATGGAGTTGTCAACGAGCATCCCTACCCCGAGTGCAAGACCGCCAAGCGTCATGGTATTGATTGTATATCCGCAGAAATAAATCAACACGAATGTTGCAACAATGGAAAGCGGAATACTGACCGCAATAATCAGCGTACTGCGGAAGTTGCAGAGGAAGAGGAACAGAATCAGAATCGCCAGCAAACCACCGGTGATTGCAGAATCTGCCACGTTGTTAATAGAACGCTGAATGTATTTGGAAGAGTCACTGACCGGGACAATGGTAAATTCATTGCTCATATCCTGATTGATTCGTGCCAATTCTTTTTTGACAGCATTCGCAACCGCAACCGTATTGGCTCCGGACTGTTTATAAATCTGAATAAAAATACCCGGCTGACCGTTCACGCGGACATAACGGGTGATTTCTTCGCAAGTATCACGGACGTCAGCCACATCTTTCAAACGGACCTGTGCGCCATCGGCTGTTGTGGTGAGGAAAAGATCGCGCAACTGTTCCAGATTGGTAAACGTACCCAGTGTACGCATACGGATTTCCATAGATCCGCTTTTGATGTTACCGGCAGGTGTTGTGACGTTGGCATCTTTCAGTTTATCCAGAATGGTTTCCATCGGCACATTCAGCATACGGGCTTTGTCGACATCGATCAAAACCTGAATTTCACGGGTCATACCGCCGCCGACGTTTGCAGATGCAACACCTTCAATACGTTCAAAACGGTATTGTACCTGGTCTTCCAAAATCTTTTTCGCCTTCAACAGGTCCATGTTCGTACTGACACCCAGACGCATGATCGGGAAGTTGGCAGAGTTGAACCGGCGCAATGTGGGGCGGTCAACGTCATCCGGCAATTGACGCATGGCACGGTCAATACGGTCACGGATGTCGGAAACCGCTTCGTCAAGGTTCGTATCCCAGGTAAATTTAACGGTAATGGAACTGACTTCTTCCGAAGAAGTGGAGGTAATTTCTTTAATCCCCGTAACCGCACTGACAGAGCGTTCCAGCGGACGGGTGATCAATTCTTCCACTTCTTCCGGGCTGGCGTCCGTATATTCTGTATTGAGCGATACCGCCGGGAAGTCGATTTCCGGATACAGGTCAACCGGCAGATAACGCAGTGAAATACCCCCGAGCACGATCACGATACACGCGATCATGGTAATAAACAGGGGCCGTCTTACTGAAAATTCTGCAATATTCATTTCTTATCTGCCGCCTTCTTTTCTGCCTGGGCTTTCTTTCTTGCAGCTTCACCCTGTTTGATTTTTTCTTTCGCCATCTGTTCGCGGGAAAGTTCAGAAACCTGAACCGGCATGCCATCGGACAACAGGTGATTACCAACAGTCGCAACCGGATATTTCAGTACCGGACTTAAGATTTCTGCATATTCCAGATTCTGCAAACCGATTTTGACTTCAGTCATGACCGCTTTGCCGTTCACGTTCTGGAAGACCACACTCTTATCATCTTTCTGAACAATGGCGTTCAGCGGAACAACCTGTGTATTTTTGCGTTCGCCCAGAATGATGCGGACACGGATAAACATACCGGGTCTCAGACGCAGATCTTTATTATCAACAGAAATCACAGCTTTTGCACTCCGTGTTTTATCATCCAGCGTATTGGCAATCTGTGCAATGGTGCCGCGGAAGATTACGCCCGGATAAGCATCAGTTTCAACGTCAGCCTGCTGTCCGACGCGGAGAAACGGGAAGTCACGTTCGATAATGGAGACATTGGCTTTGATTTTACTCAACTGAACAATGTTAAGAATGGGGGTATTGACCGTGAGCAAGGTGCCTTCGTCCAGGTAACGATCGCCGACATAACGGATATCGCCATCATCTTTGCTCCATTTTGCGTAGATTTTGCAATAAGACAAAGTCAATTTTGCATGAGCCAGCAAAGCTTCATAACGTTTCACGTCAGCCTGGCACATTTTTTCAGTAGCGAGCTGAGCGTTCATTTCGCTTTCTGCCTGTTCAAAGTCGGAACGGGAAATAGCATCCAGTTCAATCAATGCTTTTCTGCGTTTGTATTCATTGCGTTTCAGATTGGCAACACCGCTGGCTTCCAGCAATTTTGCCTTGGCATATTCCAGATTCGCTTCGGCTTCCAATACGTTCTGACGGAATTCGCGGTCATCGATTTCCGCAATCAGAGAATCACGTTTGACTTTATCCCCAATATCAAAATGAAGACGCAGCAATTTCCCGCTGACTTTCGGCTCAACCTTGAAATCACTCCATGCTTTTGTCGATCCGGAAAAACGGCGTTCATCACGCATGGTCATACGGGAGGCCATAACCATGTTCACAACCACTTTTTTCTCCGGTTTGACTTTCTGCTGATCATTCTGTTTCTGATGATGCTGATACGCGCGGTAACCTGCAAAAATTGCAAAACCGACAATCGCTGCAGCAAGGACAATTCCTGTGATAGTCTTACCCATTTTGTTACATTCCTTATTCTGTTATTTTGTTATATTTTTCAACAATTTCTCTTAATATAATGACCGCCCGGTCATTTTTCAAGCTATAAACTCATTTTTTTTAGTTTTTTTTGCATTTTTTCATCAAAAAAAGACATAAAAAACCGGAACATCATAATGACATTCCGGTTCTTGAAAAAAAATACGTCTGAAAGGAATCAGATCAGTTTGCCGCAGCAGCTTCTTTTGCCGCTTTCTGCTTTTCGTAGAACGCATTCATACGGGCAGCAACGTCACGGTAATTAACGTTGGCAGAATAGATCTGCTTGAAGCAATCCAAAGCGGCTTTATCATCGCCGATATCTTCCAATGTGATACCCATGTAATACAGCGTATTCATCTTATCAGCATCCATAACCGGCATTTCTGCAACAACTTTCTGGAACTGTTCCACAGCCATATCGTTCTGACCTTTTGCATGGAAGCAACGGCCGAGATAAGTCATGGCATGGAGACGGTGAGACGGGTTACGCTGAGCCAGCTGGAACTGTTCCAACGCACGGTCAACCTGCTTGCCTTCCCAGAGAACTTCCGCCAATTCGAAACGGCAGAGAAGGTCGGAAGGATAGAGGCGGACACGTTCTTCGTACCGGCCGAGGCGGTAATTGTAGATATTCTGTCTCTGTTCTTCGATCTGTTCTTCCGGAGCATTATTCTGCTTGAGTTCTTCAATATTCTGATCAACAATAGCCACATAGGCTTTTTCGATACAGCGGTCGATTGTGGGGTCAAGTGTACCCATTTTCTGTGCAATCCATTCATAAGCATGGATACAGTCTTCGAACCGTTTTGCACGCATATAAAGTTCAGCCAGTTTACGGCGCATATCAACGGATTCATCACCGGCATTGACTTTTGTTTCCATCTGAACGATGGCATCACGGATGTCATCGTCAGCACGGATGATGCGGTCACCGATATCGGCATCTTTATTTTTGTTTTTCGCAGCAGCAGCAGCTTTTTCAGCAGCAGTTTCTTCTTTATCCCAGCGCCCCTGTTCCATGGTTGCCATAGCGGCAGCTTCACGGAGCTGTGCCTGGAATTCCAGGTTTTCCGGATATTTTGCGGCGAGACGCTGCCAGACTTTCAGCAGGTTATGACCATCGCCCAATTCTTTGTAGAGAGTCGCAGCGGTACGGAGATTGCCTTCGTTCATGGGGTCCATTTCCATCATGATTTCGATGGCTTCGGAACTGATGAATGTGGCATCCTGCGTCTTTGCAACAGTAGCAAGCAGTTTCAATACATTCGCCTGATGCAGATTCAATGCCAGTGCTTCTTCTGCCATCTTCATGGCTTCCAACGGCTTTTTCGCTGCCATTGTCTGAGCTTTGAGAACATAAGGAATGGATTTAATCTGTGCAATTACTTTTGACAATGCATTCATATCTGCGGTTTTCATCTGTTCCACAGCGCGCAAACGACTGCGTGCATCCAGGAAGCCCGGGTTGCGCTGGACAAGAGATTTCAATAATTCCAAACCGTAATCAAGCTGATTTTTCTCAAGGACGGATATTGCTTTCTGATAAAGTGCCCGTTCGGACGTTGTTACATCCTTGAAGTTTTTTTTCACAATTGCCATAGAAATCATCTCCATTGCTGTTGCAATTTAAAAAAATTGTTATATAGTATATATACATCTGTGAAACATAACGCATATATAGCAGAAAATCAAGTCAATTTTGGATTTTTTTTCTTTTTTTTGCGTTTTTTTGTAGCTTTATGTATAAATTTTGGAGTTTTATATGGCTTGTGACTATGTGAATGGCACTATTGCGGCAATCTGTACCGCACCCGGCGGCGCTTTGGCGATCCTCCGTATCTCCGGTCCGGAAGCACTTCGTATTCTGAACAGCATTTGTTTTTCCAAACATAAAATCACCCGGGAACATGCAAGAAAAGCAATTCTGGCTCATGCCATTCACTCCGAAGGCGAAACCTGTCTGGCAATCTATATGCCCGGCCCCGCCAGCTATACTGGGGAAGATGTCGCAGAAATACAATGTCATGGCGGCGATTTCGCCCCGGTTCGACTCCTGCGTGCCGCGTTGGATGCCGGTGCAAGACATGCCGAAGGCGGGGAATTCACCCGTCGCGCTTTTCTCAATGGCAAACTTGATCTTACACAGGCGGAAGCGGTTGCCGATATGATTCATGCCGGAAGCAATGCCGCTATGGAACTGGCAGAACGCCAGATGTCAGGTCAATTAGGCAGAAAATTGCGTCTCTGCAGAGAAAATCTTCTCCGCGTTGTCTCCGAAATCGAATCCAGACTGGATTTCACGGAAGAAGAACTGGATTGGATCCCCCCTGATACCTTATGCTCCATTCTTACAGAAACAAAAAATAAACTCCTGCAATATTTGGAAAGTGCTCACACCGGCGCCCTGATCCGGAATGGGATCCGTCTCGTTATCGCGGGTGCCCCGAATGCCGGTAAATCCAGTCTGCTGAATGCGTTGCTTGGTTATGACCGCGCAATCGTCACCCCCATTCCCGGTGCTACAAGAGATACACTGGAAGAAAATCTGACCATTCGAGGTATCGCATTGCGTGCAACCGATACCGCAGGTTTGCGGGAAAGCGATGACGATGTGGAGCGTCTCGGTGTGGAACGGACGCGTAAAGCAGTAAAAAGTGCCGATGTCATTCTCTGGCTTCTGGATTCCACAGAGCCGGATAAGGCAATTGCCCATTTCCTCGCTGAAAAACAGGATGGCTTGAATGGCAAGTTGATTCTCTGCTGGAACAAGAACGATTTGACGGCTAACGCTGCTGCCCTGCCCCCGATTCCCGGTTATCCGGATGTCCTTTCCATTTCTGCCATCACCGGCGATGCTCTGGATAAACTTTCTGCCGAAATCGAAAATGCCGTTTGGGGTGCCGCCGGAAAACATGAAGATGAAACTGCCATCTCCGAACGTCATGCTGCCATGATCCGGGAAGCTCTCCCCGCATTGGATGATGCCATGGGCTTGATCCGGGATGAGCTGTGGGAGCTTGCCGCACCCGGTCTCCATCAGGCAATTCACACCCTCGGCACCATTACCGGAGAAAGTGCAGATCCCGATATTCTGGATGAAATTTTTGCCCGGTTCTGTATCGGAAAATAATACAATATAGGTTTGAATATGAACACTCTCCGCTGTAATATCTGTCCCCGCAAATGTAATACCATCCGCCCTGCCGGATTCTGTCAATCACCTGCTGAACCCGTCATTGCCAGAGCGGCATTGCATCATTGGGAGGAACCGGTCATCAGCGGAACGGCTGGCTCCGGAACCATATTTTTCTCCGGATGCAATCTGAAATGTGTATTCTGTCAGAACTACGGGATCAGCACAAAACTGGAAGGTATCCCCGTCACAGCACAGCGTCTCCGTGAAATTTGTGAAGAATTGATTGATCAGGGAGCGCATAACATTAACTTCGTCACTCCCACCCATTATACGGAAGTAATTCTGGAATGTCTGAAAAAGCCTCTGCCCGTCCCCGTTGTTTACAACACAAACGGTTATGACGATGTAGAAACATTGAAACGTCTTGAGGGAAAAGTTCAGATTTATCTGCCGGATATGAAATATTCCATCAATGCCCTTGCCGAAAAGTACAGCAAGGCTCCCGATTATGTGCAGACTGCAACTGCTGCCATTATGGAAATGTACCGGCAGACAGGTCCGTATAAGATGGATGAAGAAAAAGGTTTGCTGCAATCCGGTGTCGTCATCCGTCACCTGATTCTGCCATCCGCCGTAAAAAACTCCCTTGGCGTGATTGACTGGGTAACAAATCATTTCCAGTCCGGCGAAATTCTGTTCAGCTTGATGCGCCAATATCTCCCGTTCGGTAAGGTATCCGATACCGAATATCCGGAGCTGAACCGGAAAGTAAATGACGAAGAATATCAGATTATCGAAGACGCCCTGTTTGATTCCGGTTTTGAAGATGGATTCGTTCAGGATTGCGAGTCCGCAGAAGCAGAATTTATCCCCCCGTTCGATGGAACAGGGGTCGAAAAACAATGATTGATTATTTCAGCTTTTTGTAAAGCGGCAACATTTTCTGCTCGTAATGAAGCAGATCATCCACTTTTTTGTTCCCGATAATTTGCGGGTAACGTTTCGCAATTTCTGCAAGCACTTCTGCTGACATATTACCTTTTACAGCCAAATGGAGCAAATTCAGTCCGTGCTTCGGATTTTTATTGATCTTCAGAGATTTATTCCCTGCAAAATAAAGTGCGGCATAGTTATATGTCGCTAATGGACTGTGACCAACAGCGCGGAACAGAATATTGAAATCATCCGGACTGATTGTCTGATCCGGCTTGAACTTTTTCAGATGATCCGCAAAAACTGCATACTTCGTCATACGGGTATCATGTTTCAATAATAACTTACGATATCGCTCTGCAGCTGTCTTATTTGCCTTGATCTTCAATGCAGAATTGCCATCTTCATAAGCTTGCATCAGATATTCCAGAGCGTCGGGATTCCCCATCGCCGCGGCTTTCCGGATACATGCCAGAGCCTGTGCCGGATTGCAATCGGGACCGGGCTGCAGGAACCACATGCCAAGTCGCCAATGCCATTGGGATTCTTGCGGATAAGGCATTTGCAATGCGGCTTCGATAAGTTTACTGTAATTAATGGTACGTCCTTCCGCAAAATCCGGAGAGAAAGAATACTCATATACAGCAAGAGGATAACCGGCATTGGCAGCCATGCGGATACGGTGTTTATACTGATCCGCAACTCCGGGTTGGAAAATATCGTGTGTGTTCCGGTATTCTTTTGCTTTCAGATAAATATCTTTCGGATTAAAACCATCGCCGCCATCTTCATTCAAGAGTTTACGCGCGGTCTTATAGTCTTCGATCTGCATGTAATAGTAGAACAATTCATCACGCAGTTTACGATAACGGATCGCTGGATCGATCCCTCTCTTGTTCAAACGTCCGGCAGGAATCACCTGACCCGGCACAGGCGGAAGCGGCGGGCCGGATTTGCTGACTTTCGGCAATTCAACTGTTGTATAATTCGCCGGCGGTGTTTTGAACCGCTTGAGTTTGATATCGATCAATTGAATCATGAGCAGGGAAGCATCTTTGCGTGTTTCACGGTCAAACAATGCTTTTTTTGCGTAAAATTCTGCTTTATTCAAATTCTCGGGAATATTCCGGTAATTGGCATAAAGATTGATTTTTCTCAGCCCTTTCACATATCCCAGGTCGATTTTTGAATAAATCTCTGCCAGTTTCAAGGCAGCCTTTGTATCACCAAGCTTGGCGGCCTGTTCGAAATTCTTGAGGGCCTTGGTCTGATTCTTTACAAAAAGATTACCATCCCATTGATTGGTCGCAAGTATCATGCTTGCTGCACGATCTCCGGCTTTGGCTTTTCTTTCCAGATATGCGGCAAACGCATCGGCAAGATTGAACCGGTTGAGGAAAGAACGGATATTGGCAACCGTTTCCGCAGAGGAATCATCCAGGTAAATCTTGTAGAGATAGTCAAGTGGAATATTTTGATCTTTTGCACGTCCCAAATGCCAGAGAATCGCAAACCGGGCTTTCGTGTTGAGAATCGATGCCAGTTGATAGTAGAAATATGCGGAGGATGTATCAATCTTACAGCCCTTGCCCTGTTCCAGACAGTAGCCAATCCAGTAATAAGCTTCAAATTGATTTTCCTGTGAGAAATCCCGCGAAACAGGCACTTTGAGCAAATCATCCAGAATCTCATACGCCAACTGCTGATTCCGGGTGACACGACCGGTCAGGTACGAAACAGCCAAATCCAGGCGGGCTTTCGGGTAACGTGCATTCAAAGCCTGATTGAAATACTTGGTATATTCCGCATCATTTACTTTTTTATCTTTGGAAAGTTTGCCAGCCCGGGCGAATTCAGCCAGACGGTAACTGCAAGCTGCACTGCCTTTATTTGCATATTGTTTCAATAATTCTATCTGCTTTGCAGTTTGACCATAAAGGGTCACTGCAAAAGACAGAATAATCAACACGGATAAAATGCGGGCTGACATCATACTCTCCTTATTTGATAAAGTTGATTGATCAATCCTTGAGTTTTACGTTGTTTGCACGCAGATATTTTTTCAGCTCAGGAATGGAAATCATGTTAAAGTGGAAAACAGATGCGGCAAGCAGAATGGTTGCGCCTGCATTCACAGCATCAAGAAAATGTTCCATTGTACCTGCTCCGCCGGATGCAACAATGCGGGCATTGCAGCTTTCTGCAAGACAACGGATCAACGGCAGATCGTATCCGGTCTTTGCACCGTCACCGGCTTTACTTGTGGGCAGAATCACCTGCACGCCGTAACCATCCACACGTTTACCCCATTCCACAGCATCCACGCCGGTGGCAGTACGGCCGCCATCAATGTAAACTTCGTATCCGGAGGGGAGCGCATCGTTACGGTCAACGTCGATTGCAACAGTGATTTTATCCGCGCCGAATTCTTTAATCAATGCGGGAATCAGATCCGGCTTGCGGAATGCGGCACTGCTGGTGGAGATTTTGTCGGCACCGGCAGAGAGAACGGCTTCTGCAGATTTCAAATCAGAGATACCGCCGCCCACAGTAAACGGAACAGTTGCAGCGGCTGCAACATTGCGGACAACATTAACCAATGTGCCGCGATTTTCAACGGTCGCTGTAATATCGAGCAATGCAAGCTGGTCGGCACCGGCTGCGCAATATGCTTTTGCACATTCTACAGGGTCACCGGCATCAGCAATATCAACAAAGTGTACACCTTTTACAACGCGGCCTGCCTGCATATCAAGGCACGGCATGATTTCTACGATTTTAGACATAGTTCTGCACTTCCTATATTTCAGTTTTTATTTATCCGGTAATTTAAACCTGAAATTGTTTTTTTACAAGTCTCACCGTTTATTTTTTTTGATTTTTTTTATGAACGGCGGATGATCTTGCCACTCGCTGTACGGGGCAATGACTCCACCTGACGGAACAGTTTCGGCACTTTGTAGGGTGCAAGTCGGCGATAACAGAATTCACGCAATGCATCTTCCCACCCTTCGATCAATACCGTATCTGCAGCTACAACGATCTCAGCTACAGGTACTTCTCCGAATGCTCCGGCAACCTGACCGGAAACACGACACTCACGCACCCACGGATGATCCAGCAGAACCGTTTCGATTTCCGACGGAAATACTTTCATTCCTGCAAAGTTGATTACGTTCTTTGCTCTGCCGATCAGATATAAATACCCGTCATCATCCATACGTCCGATATCGCCGGTATTGAAATAACAGCCGTCTTCACAAATCTCGGAACGCAGTTTGAACGGGGTCAGATACGCATCGAAAAAGCCCGGTCCCTTCAACAACACACGCCCTGCCCCGGATTCATCCGCATCCGCAAGACGGAGCTGATAAGCAGATTGCAAACGCCCCACACTGTTGACTTTATCCGGTCGATCCGATACATTGATACAAGGCAGACCGACCTCAATAATTCCATACGCCTGAGTCAAAGGCAAAGCAAATTTCTCACGGAAAGCAATGGCGTCGGAAGATTCCAGCTTCATCGCTGTCGAAAAAGCGCGTCTGACACCCTTTAACATATCCGGCGTGATTTCTTCCGATGAGGTCATCAGGCGGTAATGATACGGCGTTGCATACAGCAAACTGACTTCATGCTCTTTCATCACCTGTGCCATATTTGCCTCAACCGGCGGCGGGCAGATCACAATACAGGCACCTTTCCGCAGGAATAACAAAATTGTCACGACAAAATGGAATGCCATATCCAGCACCCAGAAAACTTTTTCTCCACGGGTGACACCCAGTTCCAGACAGGCATCAGTACGCTCAATCACGCTGTCATGAGACAATACCACGCCTTTATTATTGCCGGTCGTTCCGGAGGAAAAACGGATGAATGCCGCCTGTTTATTTTCCGGCAGTGCAATCGGCTGAATCTTTCCGGTGAGAAAACGGAGATAAAAATTATCCAGGAAAGATTCCGGCACTGTCATAGTGGAATCTTCTTCCCGATGATATTTTTCTGAACAAAGCATGACATTGACGCCCATTTCAGAAAGCATATTCCGCACTTCATTTTCCGGCGCACGGGAGGAAAAGGGAACGATCACACATTCCAATGCCAGCACCGCAAGAGAAACTGCAATGTATTCCATGGAGTCATCGGCCAGAATTGCGACACGGGAACCGGCATCGACGCCATTCTTTTTCAGACGACCAATAATAAAGTCAACCGTTTTGAATAATTCAGGATAAGTAATCATGCGGCCGCGATCACACACGGCAACGCCTTCATAGCCCGCATTTTCTTCCAGAATACGCTGATAAAGATTGACCATTTTGCACTCCTCCTGCATCTGAAACCATTAAATCCCGGCCGGGTGACCGGTCAATCCGGCAAGTTCGAACAACTGTAATTTACACGGGTGATACCCCATGTAGGAAGTAGTAAAACCGACAGCTATATTACGTTTCCGGTCAGCAGCACCACCGGCACCGCCATAACCGTGATGTCCGAAAATCTGACCACGGTCAGTCTTATCCTGATTCAACAGCTGATAGCCGTGACCGAACATGCTGAGTGCATTTTCTTCATATTGTTCCGGACACCGGCTTGTGGTTGCATCCTGCAACATGGCACGGTCAAAATACAGATTACTTAATATTGCATTATAGAATTCTGCAAGTCCGCGGGCAGATGCAAAACCATTGAATCCGGGCAAGGCTGCTTTTCGAATCTGAGGAGCATGCATCAAATCTTCCAGCGTATCACAAATTGTGGGGATTTCCGGGTGTACACCCGGCTTTTTACCCGGTTCCACCTGAAATTCTGCGGTCCGCTTTTCCTCTTCTTCCGTAAGACCGAAAATAAAATCTTTGATACCCGCAGGCTCAAACAATTCTTTCAGCGCATAGTCCCGGAATGACATACCGGTAACACGCTGAATGGTCTCTGCCGTCACCCAGCCGTAAGTAAGGGATTGATAACGGGTCTTGGTACCCGGTTCCCAATCCGGCTTGCAGTTTTCGATCACATGGATCATGGATTGCCAGTCTGCGACAAACTCGTATGTCTTCTGTTCCGGGAAACGCTGCGGGAGTCCGGAGGAATGATTGAGCAGATGCAGCAACAATGTATTTTCTTTACCGTTGACGGCAAATTCTTTCCAATAATCCCGGACCGGTGTTTCTGCGCTGATTTTTCCCTGAGCAATCAAACGGCATATTGCGGTTGCCGGAACCGTTTTACTTGTGGAATAAACGGGGAACAGGGTGTGATTATCCACTTTATCTGAAGTTGTAAAATCTTTTCTGCCGGCAAACACATCAATGATACATTCGCCATCACGATACGCACAGAATTGAACACTGTGTTCACGTCCGCTTGATACTGCTTCGTCAACAATCCGCTGTGCTTCTTTCTGTAACTCCATATTCATGGCACACCTCAGGCTTTTAATTTGCGTTCCAATTGCTCCGGATATTTTTCCAGAAATTCCCAATAACGATCCGTCGGTCCCTGGCGGACTCCGATCATAAATGTTTCAAATGTATTCCATCCGGCCAAAGTCGATACCGATGCACGCAATGGCGCAGGGAATCCTCTGCCGCGTAAATATTCAAGTACCGTCTTGCGTGCAACACGGAAACCAAGATCATATCCATAATAATCAATCATATCACGGATATGACTTTCCAGCTGCACGGCAAACTCTTTCAATGTGGGCGGGTCACCACCTGCCAATTCCCGGAAAATCCACGGATTTCCTAATGCACCACGGGCTATCATGAGCCGGGTACAACCGGTTTCCGTCAGAAGCGGGGTGCAAGTTTCCGGCGTCAAACCGCCGCCGTTGGCAATCACAGGAATATGGAGAGTTTCACGGACGGCACGGATGACATCATAAAATACCGGACCGGAATAGAATGTTTTCATAATTCTGCCGTGAAGCGTCAATGCATGAATCCCCGTTTCTTCCAGCCGTTTGCAGAATGCAACGGTCAATTCCGGGTCCGTTTCAGAATGAATCCGGGTTTTGACGGTCACGGGAATTTTTGCGTGTTTGACCAGTAATTCAACGGCTTTAACTGCTTCATCCGGGCGGCGTAAAGCAAAGGCTATGCCTTCATCTTTTTTCGCAACTTTGGGAGCCGGACAGCCTAAATTGAAGTCAAGAACATCAAAATGGAGATGATTGACAATCTCAACGGCTTTTTTCAATGTTTCCGGATCGGAACCGACAAGCTGCACACCGAGAAAATCTTCCTGTTCTCCACGTTTTGCAAGATACATGGTTTTCGGATTGCCGAACACAAGGGATCCGGCATCGATCATCTCGGTGAAAGCATATTTGCAGCCGAATTTCCGGCACGCCATACGCATCGGAAGATCAGAAAGTCCGGCGATGGGTGCCAGCAGAGCTGCTCCATCAGGATAAATACACGTCATCAGTCTTTATGCCGTGAAAGGATCAGAGATGCATTGGCACCGCCGAAGCCGAAACTGTTGCTCAAAGCATGATCAAAAGAATAATCCTGCGTCTTGCGGATCAGATTTGCCCAGGCAGCGGCTTCATCCGGTGTATTCAAGTTCAGTGTACCGGAAACAAAAGAATGTTCCATCATCATCGTTGTAAAGATGGCTTCCAATGCACCGGCTGCACCGATGGTATGACCGGTCTGTGATTTTGTACTGTTGATGGCGACAGACGGATTTGCTTCGCCAAACAAACGCTGGATAGCCTGAATTTCAACCGGGTCACCAATACCGGTACTGGTTCCGTGTGTATTGATGTAACCGATATCAGCAGGTGTCAAACCTGCATTGCGGATTGCTGCGCCAATCACGGCTGTGCTGGATTCCACATTGGGAGCAACCATATCAACACCGTTACTGTTGCATGCAAAACCGGAGAAGTCACAGATGATCCGGGCACCGCGGGCTTTGGCATGTTCTTCGCTTTCAAGTATCAGGATTGCTGCTGCTTCAGCAATCACAAAACCATCACGGGTAACATCGAACGGACGACATGCGGTTTCCGGTGCATCATTGTAGGAATGAGACAACGCTTTCATTGCATTAAAGCCGAGGGACTGCTGCCAGGAGACTTCTTCCGAGCCACCTGCCATTACAATATCATATTCACCGGACTGGATCAGACGGGCTGCGGAAATCAGAGAGAGAGCACTGCTGGTACAGGCACAGCTGATATCATAACTTTCACCTAAGATTTTGTAAACAAGAGAGAGACTGGATACCGCAGAAGAAGGCATAACGCGGGGAACACTGAAAGCGGAAACTCTGCGGAGATTGCGCGTTTCAAAATACTGTGCAGTCGTATTGCATACTTCTTTATAAGTACTGCCTGCACAACCGTTGACAACGGCCATTCGATCGCCGGGCAAGGTTTCCATTGTATAACCGGCTTCCGTAATTGCTTCGTAAGCAGCGGCAACAGCCATCTGAGCATTACGGGGCATGAAGCGCAACTGTTTACGGTCGAACGCAGGACATTCTTCGGGCATTTGCACGCATCCGGCAACCAGGCTGTCCAATCCCAGCTCCTGCCATTCCGGCATAAAGGAAATACCGCTTTTTCCGTTTTTCAAGCTTTCAAGATTAGCGGCCAAACCATTCCCTAAAGGAGAGATCAGACCACGACCGGTAATCACTACTTTGCGTTTTGCCATAACAAAAAAACCTATCCTGTCTTTCAGTCAGGTACAAATATGCACCTGTCCGTGTTTATGTTTATTTTAACTCTCTGGCGGATACAATACTCCATTTATGCAGAATTTCAAGTTTTTTTTACAGAAAAACGTCCTTTTTTTTCATTATTAATCCCTTTTTCCGGTCAATCGCAGAAGAAAAAGAAAAATATTGATAAAGTCAAGGTACAAAGCCAACGCACCGACTATGGCATATTTCTTCGTCTCTTCTTCACTTACACCATCAGAAGCGAGATTTTCCATCATCAAGCGCAGCCGTTGCGTATCCCACGCAGTCAACCCCAGAAACAGGATGATCCCCACATAACAGATGATTGTTTCCATCAGAGAATTATTCAGGAACAGATTGATTAACGTGGCGATGATCAACCCGAAGACGCCCATCACACAAAATGCACCGGCACGCCCAAGATCGATTTTTGTCATATATCCAAACAGACTCGTCACAAAAAACATTCCGGCGCAGGCAAAAAATGCGGACGCTATGCTGGCTGAGGTGTAAAACAGAAACAGGGGTGCCAAGCTCATTCCATTCATTACAGCAAAGAAACAGAACAGCAATGCCGCAAGCAACGGTGAAATTTTCTGAATCAACGCACTCAGGGCTCCGACAAGGATAATTTCCAGAATCAATAAAATCAGAAATATCCCCGGTAAACGGTTGAATATGGATGCCGGATCAAGCATCATTGCGGAAATTTTCCATGCAGTCAACCCGGTTATTACCAGACCGCCTGCCATCCAGTTATAAATGCGTCCCATAAAAACACGGTCGGCATCTTCCGGAATACGAACCTGATTTTCGGAACTGCTTTCTTCTTCCCCCGGCAAATCTGTAAAACGATGACTTTTCATAATACTCCTCCTCCTTTTACGTTGATCGTTATCTGTAATATGACTTCTTTTTTCAAAAAATGCAATCCCGTTATAAAAAAAATCTTGATTTTTTCCTGCTGAGGTGTATATTCAACCAATTGAATATGAGTTAAAGGAGTCATACCATGAAAAAAATCGTTTTGCTTTCTTTTCTGTTTCTATGCAACTGTTTCGCATTTGCAGATTCCGATCACAATCAAACTCAACCGGATAAAGTATGGTCCATTACCCGTTTCGAAAGGGAATTCGGCGGAGCAGATCCCATCAGCGGCTGGAACAGAGCCATTTTTACATTCAATGACGGCGTGATGCGGTATGTCGTCCGCCCGATCGGGATCGGATATACCACCATCATTCCCCGCCCTTTGATTGAGATTATTGAAAACATGTGCTGCAATCTGGAATTTCCGCGCAAAGCAATTACCTGCCTCGGGACAGCCGAATGGGGCGGAGCGTTGGATGAAACACTCCGTTTTCTGATCAACTCAACCATCGGGATCGGCGGCATGTTCGATCCCGCAAAACACTGGTTCCATATTTACAGTACCGATTCCGATTTCGGGCGCATGTTCGCTGTTTGGGGCATTGATCCCGGATGTACATTCATGTTCCCGTTCTGTTCCTTTGTCAATGTCCGCGATGGCGCAGGTGCAATTTTCGATTATGCGTTTGACGGACGGACTTACATCCCCTATTCCTCCTGGACCGTCCTCAACCGGATTATTGTTGCGGAAGATCAATACGCTGCTGCCATGTCAAATGCATCCGACCGTTATCACATTTACCGCGCGATCATGATTGCACGGAGAAAAATGATCAATGACCTTATGGCATACAAAGCAGCCAATGCTTTGCTTGAGAAGTTCAAATCACCACCTCCGGTTGTTCCGCAGCAAAAACCCGATCAATCATTGCCGAAAAATGCAATTCAGCTGAAAAATTATTATCCGCAGGGATCCCTGATTGATACTTTCCGAGTTCTTTATTTCCGTCCCGAGCAACGGGATGATTTCTGGTGGATGCGTCTTTCCTGTTTCAATCGTGACTTTGATAAAAACTGTGAAAAACTTCAGATTCAAATTCATGACAAAAAGCCTTATAATTACTTTTTCCGCGCACCGGATCCCGATGGAATCAAACTCAAAAAGCCCCGCCTCGTCTTCATTCTTCCCGGTATCGGGACAAGAAAAGAAGGCAGTACCCCGATGGCTCTCGCTGAAATGTACTGGAAACAGGGGTGCCATGTGGTCATTACGGACAGCGCATTCGTACCCGAATTTTCGGAACGGGTATGCAATAACGCCCTCCCCGGCTGCGCACCGGATGATGTAAAGTACATGCAGAATCTTTTTCATTCCATTGTAAAAAATCTGAAACAATCCTTTCTGATTCCCGACGAATCAGAAATTGCCTTCACCGGTTGGTCCTTTGGCGCACTTCATACCTTATTCCTGGCAGATTTGGAACAGAAAGAGCCGAAACTCAATGCAACACAATACCTGGCAATTGCTCCGCCCGTTGACTTGGGATACGCCATTCAACAGGTCGATTCCTTTGCTCAGGTTTCCCTTAAATGGAATAAGGATGAAGCAAAGAAAAATGCCCTCAACACCATCACTTCCCTACTCGGCATTAACAATGCAAAACACTTGCCTGCGGAAGGCTCTGTGTTCCGACGTATCGACATCACTGAAGATCAGGCGAAGTACATGATCGCCGCCATATTCCGGTTGACAATCCGGGATTTGCTTCTGCACAAACATTTGCAAAAACCTCTCCCCGGCATTCAAAACAATACAAAACCGGAAAATAGGATCGCACTGTTGGAAGAACTCGACAATCTCAAATTCCGGCAATATGCCACTTTCTTCCCTGCCCCGTATGAATCATTGGTCAAAAAGGCATCCCTCCGCAGTATCGAGAATACGTTACGCACCAATAAAAAGATTCAGGTCATTCACACCTGGGATGATTTTCTGATCAATGATGCGGATAAACAATTCCTGACTGACACCCTCGGTAACCGGATCACCTGGTTCAGTAACGGCGGACATCTGGGGAATTTTTATACCAGTCCGTTCAAAGCAAAAATTCTGGAATTGATGAATCGATAATCAGGGCGCAAATACAGCCCGGAAACGCAAGGGTGAAAGACCTTTGCGTTTCTTGAATATGCGGGAGAAATAATAAGGATCCTGAAATCCCGCCTGCTCCGCCACATTTACAATGGAGATTTTTTGATATAACAGCAGGTCAGTTGCCCGTTGGATACGACATTCCAGAATATAATTATGCGGCGCACAATTAAAATACACGGTAAAGAGTTTCCGCAGATATGCCACAGAAATACCAATATTCTGCGCTTCTTTTTCCATATCCCAATCCAGCTGGGGATTACGCCGGATTTCTTCCGCCAGTTTTTGCAAAGGATGATATAAATGCTGTTCCGTATCCGGGAATACGGGTTGTTCCTGCATCTGCAAAAGCAAATCTTCCAGAAGCAGAACCGCACGGGCGGGTGTCTCATTGGAAAAAGAATGTCGCAGCACAGATTGCAATGCCTGCATAGTGGCATAGAAATGTTCTGGACGGGTAATGGGAATCACCGGATTTCCCGGATCGGGAATCAATAACTTTTCTTTCAGAAAACGCTCAACACGTTCTCCCTGAAAACAACAGAAAACATGATGACGGCTTTCCGTACTTCCATATTCAAAATAAGGTCCGGGATACGTAAAGAAAGCGTGAGGACCACGATAAAACACCGGTTCTTTATGGTCTAATGCCAGATAAAAACTGCCGCTGTGGGAATATTGTATGCCATAATATCCGGCAAAATATTTTGCACATTTTCCGCTGTAATCAGGCACATTGCCGTATGTCACAAACTGAAGTCCGCGAAAATACGGTGTCATAATTTTATTTTCCCTTGCCCAACTCGCGGGAACGTTCTGCAGCGGCGATCACTGCAGCAGCAGCCGTTCCTTTGAAGGAACCTTTCTGCAATACAAGAATGCCTTCCGCGGTAGTACCGGCAGGAGAAATCACAGCATCGCGTAATTCACCGATGCTCAAGGAACTTTCCTGACACATCTTGGCGGTACCATAGACCGTCTGCAATGCCATCTGCAATGCAACATCACGGGGCAGACCGCTGTAAACACCGCCATCTGCCAACGCCATGATGAATTCCATTACAAAGGCAGGCCCGCTGCCGCTCAAACCGGTCACGGCATCCAGTTGACTTTCCGTCACTTTACGGGCAACGCCAACGGATGAAAGAATTTTTTCTGCAATCGCAAGATCATCGCCGGAAATTCCCTTTGCTCCGGCATAACAGCTCATCCCTGCCAAAGCAAGGGCGGGCGTGTTGGGCATGACACGGATCACGCGGTCAAGTCCGGATGCAGTCTGGAGAAAAGAGATGGTCAAACCGGCAGCAATGGAAATCAATAATTTGCCATTGAGAAACGGTTTGGCTTCGGACAACGCTTCCGATGCATATTGGGGTTTAACTGCAAGAATTACAGTATCCGCACCGGCAAGTGCTTCTTCCATACTGGCACACACACATGCACCGGTTGCGGTACGGAACGCGCCGGATGCCGCATCCGATACATCATACGCACGGATGGAGGCAGGATTGATCCCGCTTTTCACCATACCCATTGCTATTGCGGTTGCCATCTTCCCGGCACCGATAAATGTATATGTAACGTCTGACATCTCCACGCGTTCCTTTATCTGATCAAATTATTTCTTCTGACTCTGTTCACGAATCGCAACACGGCGGATCTTGCCGCTGGCTGTTTTCGGCAATTCATCCAGGAAGTCAACAATACGCGGATATTTGTAAGGCGCAGTATGGGTCTTGACGTATTCCTGAATTTCTTTCTTCAACTCTTCGGTACCGACCGTGTTCTTTGTGAGAACGATAGATGCCTTGACAACCTGTCCGCGGACGGGGTCCGGTGCGCCGGTTACAGCACATTCCAGAACATAAGGCAGTTCCATCAGCACGCTTTCGATTTCAAACGGTCCGATACGATAACCGGAAGATTTGATCACGTCGTCCACACGGCCGACATACCAGTAATAACCGTCTTCATCGCTCCATGCAGTATCGCCGGTGTGATAATAGCCATCATGCCAGACTTCTGCGGTTTTATCTTCGGCTCTGAAATATCCCTGGAAGAGACCGGGAACTTCATTCCGTTCCGCCTTGATTACGATTTCGCCGACTTCACCGGCAGGAACCAAGTTGCCGTCTGCATCCATCAAAGCAATTTTGAACTGGGGAGAGGGTTTACCCATAGAACCGGGTCTCGGTGTAGTACCGATAAAGTTACCAAGCAGCAGAGTGGATTCCGTCTGACCGAAACCTTCCATAATACTCAAGCCGGTCGCATTATAGAACTGCTGATACACTTCTGCATTCAAAGCTTCCCCGGCAGTTGCCGCATATTTCACACTTGAGAAATCATATTTGCTCAAGTCTTCTTTGATAAAGAAACGATACATGGTCGGCGGAGCACAGAATGTGGTAATATTGTGTTCCTTGAACATGGGCAGGATATCCGCAGGCTGGAACCGGCGGAAGTCATATACCAGAATTGCGCTTTCACAAAGCCACTGACCGTAAATTTTACCCCATGCAGCTTTTGCCCAACCGGTATCGGAAATGGTGAAATGCAATCCTTCATCGTCACAATGGGTATTCTGCCACCAACGGGCGGTCATGATATGCCCGATCGGATAAGAATAATTATGGAGAACCATTTTCGGATATCCGCTTGTGCCGGAGCTGAAGTACAACAGCATCGGGTCTGTCACTTTGTGATCTTCCGGACGTTTGTATACATCGCTGTACAATTCAATATCCCGGTCGAAACTGTGCCACCCTTCCCGATCGCCGTTGACAATGATCTTACATTCCAATTCCGGGCACTGCGCAGCCGCTTCTTCCACACACTGCGGAATATCATCATCCGGAGTTGCAATGATGTATTTCACACCGGCACTTTGGAAACGGTAAACAATGTCTTTGGTCAACAGCTGAGATGTGGCAGTAACAGCAACAGCACCGATACGATGCAATGCGGGCAATGCAATCCAGAACTGATAATGACGTTTCAGGATCAACATGACGCGATCGCCTTTTTTCACGCCGAGAGCTGTAAAATAGTTGGCAGCTTTCTGGGAAAGACGGGAAATGTCGGTAAATGTAAAGTCACGCACTTCGTGTTTGTCGGAAATCCAACGCATAGCACGTTTCAACGGATTCTTCTGCGCAATCGCATCGATCACGTCATAAGCAAAGTTGAAGTTTTCCGGAACCGTAAAGGATACATCTTTGATCAAACCGTTTTCCACTGTTTCATGGAGATATTTCTTATACAGACGTTCCGTTGCAGGAGACTGATCTACAGAAGAAGAGACTTCTGTCTGATCAATGGTGTGGGGTGTCCAATCCAGAATTTCACCATCCTGATTCTTGATGACAACCGCAATAAATTCACAATCTTCATCGCCGATTGCAATCATTCCATGAGGATGTCCGGAATCATAATACACGCTGTCACCCGGCTGCAGAATTTCCACTTTATCTTCAAATTGACATTTCAATGTTCCTTTGAGAATGTAGTCAAATTCCTGTCCGGCATGAGTTGTCAGCGGAATCGGGGCATTTTCATCCTGACGGCGCGCATTCATAAGGAACGGTTCTGCCTGACGGTTTTTCATCTGCACCGCTTTGTGCAAATAATCGAATCCTTCACGGCGGCAAATGGGCATACCATTGCCTTTGCGTGTTACCGTATAAAACGAAAGATGGGGAGACTGCCCGGTAATCAGGGCACCCAAATCCATGTTGAACCGTTTTGCACAACGGTTGAAGAACATGTAAGTGGAGTCCACTTCGCCATTTTCATGTTTCAAATATTCTGCTTCAGTAAGATTATGAAGCTTTGCCATTTCTTCGACTGTAATATCGAGCACAGTACGTGCTTCTTTAATACGACGTCCGATTTGTTGAAGCTGGTTTTCCATAATACATCAAATCCCGGTCTAATTATTTCATTTCTTCAAGCGCTTTTTTCACGCGGGCTGCAATTTCTTCTGCAGCAGTTTCGATGGGCAGCATTTCCATGTCACGGCTGCCGCGCAGGCGGAATTCAACTTTTCCTTCCGCAAGGCTCTTCGGTGAAACGACTGCACGGAACGGAATACCGATAAGGTCGGCATCGCTGAACATGAACCCGGCTTTTTCACCGCGATCATCATACAATACTTCAATACCTTTATCTTCCAATTCCTTAACAAGTTTTTCAGAAGCTTCCCCGACACCTTCTTTATTCGGCAGTAATGCACAGACCTGTACCTGCCACGGTGCAATGCTGACCGGCCAGATCGGGCCGTATTCGTCGTGAGAATCTTCAATGACAGATGCCATTGTTCTGCCGACACCGATACCATAGCAGCCCATGATCATAACCTGATTCTTGCCGTCCTTGTCCAGGAAGCAGCAATTCATCGGTTCAGAGTATTTCGTACCGAGTTGGAAGATATTACCGATTTCGATACCATGCTTGAACACAAGGGGTTCACCCGTTACAGGGCACGGGTCACCTTCGCGGACACAGGCAATGTCAGCGACAATGCCGCCTTCCAAATCTCTGCCGTAATTGAAGTTGATGTAGTGATAATCCGCTTCGTTCGCACCAACAACCAGGTTGGATGTGTTGGCAGCGGAGGGGTCGATCACCAGACGGATCTTCTTCTGATCCAAACCAACAGGGGAAGCATAGCCGGGGACGGCGCCTGCTGCACGGATCTGTTCGTCATTGGCAAAATTCAATTCGGAAATACCGAGGATGCTCTTGAGTTTGCTTTCGTTCACTTCAAAGTCACCACGGATCAATGCAAAAATCAGATTGCCTTCTGCATCGGAATAAAAGACTGCTTTACCAGTATTTTCAGCTTTCACGTTCAGGAATGTGGCAACTTCTTCAATGGTCTTATGTCCGGGAGTATGCACTTTTTCCAGTGCGCCTTCTTCGCCGGATTTTTCAAATTTCAAACCGGAAACCGCAACTTCGCGGTTGGCTTTGTAGCTGACGCCGTCCGGAGAAAGGAAGATGCTGTCTTCCCCGCAATCAGCCAGCAGCATGAATTCGTGAGAAATGCTGCCGCCCATCATGCCGGAGTTGGAGAGAATGGATACAACATTTTTCAAACCAACACGTTTATAAATACGTTCGTAAGCTTTGTGCGCTTTTTCGTAATATTCATCCAAAGATGCCTGATCTGCATGAAAACTGTAAGCATCTTTCATGGTGAATTCACGGACACGGATCAGACCGGCACGCGGACGGGCTTCGTCGCGGTACTTGGTCTGGATCTGATAGATCATCATCGGAAGCTGTTTATAGCTGTTGACTTCGGTACGAACCAAAGCAACGGCTGCTTCTTCGTGTGTCATCCCCAGCAACATGGATTTATTGTTGCGGTCTTTGAAACGGAGCAATTCCTGACCGACAGAGTCATAACGTCCGGATTCTTCCCAGAGTTCACCGGGGAGAACGACAGGCATCATAACTTCCTGTCCATCAATAGCGTTCATTTCTTCCCGGATAATGGATTCGATTTTTGTGGTGATTCTTTTTGCAATCGGTAAAAGAGAATAAATACCTGCGGATACAGGGCGGATGTACCCCCCGCGGATCAGAAATTTGTGACTTACCGTCTTTGCATCTTTCGGATCTTCTTTTAGCCGGCGACCGGCCATCTGCGACATTTTCATACGTTCGAATCCTTGAGTTTTTGTTCGTCACGGAAACCATTTTCCATCTTTTTAAACGGCTAAAGATATCACTAATTTCCGCAAAATTATTTTATTACTCAGGTAAGATACATCAAAAATCGTTTTTTTCAAGATTTTTTATTATTATTTATGTATTTTTTCGCAGTTATTTTTCGTTTTGCAGTCCTTAAAAGCAAAAATCAAACGTTTATCAGGGCTTTTCCGGCGGCCCGGACCATAAATGAGACCGCCGGAAAACACTCATTCTCAGTTTTTATCCAATTCGGCAAGGATCGTTTCGCAATTCACGATCTTTTCCAGAATGGACTGGAGAGAATAGTAATAATGGTTGCTGGATTCAAAGCCAACACGGGAATCCCGCCGCATCAGAGAATACAACGCAAGTGTATTTTCCAATTCCTCACGGGCATACTTCTTCATACCTTCCACGTCACCGGCATTGCGGCGGCGGATAAAGCATGTTTGCAGATAGGTACTCTGCAAATGCGCAAAGGAGCCCTGTGCCATGGAGAGGATCTCAACATACAGCTCCCGTTCCGTTTCCTGAATACAGCTTGATGCCGCTTCCAATTCCTTCAACGCCCCAGACCAGCCTTCCGTCACCATCCGGAAATGATCTTCAAAAATATCTTCCGGATAGACGGAACGCCATCCCTTCAAGTCATCGTAGGGATAACCGACCATGGTCGATTTGAAACCGGTATCCTGCAGATGAAGCAGATTTCTCGCCCCGGCATTCACCGGACTCCGGTACATGGTTCCGACGTCGAACGGAAAATGGCGGAATGCTGCGGAAAAATCTTTCAGGCATTTTGTAATGATCTGCGCCGCTTCCGGATGGAAGTTTTCCTG
Organism: Victivallales bacterium; assembly: GCA_045639325.1. Lineage (GTDB taxonomy): Bacteria > Verrucomicrobiota > Lentisphaeria > Victivallales > UBA1829 > RGIG8244. Next base: position 53,327 of record JAZUCU010000024.1, on the reverse strand, counting down.
CACCAATTGATCTGCAGTGCTGTGGATCAATGCCAGATTGCCCCCCGGATAACCGCCATGAGTCCAGCTCATCATCAAGCCGTCAACGCCCAATTCTTTCAGGTTATTGATGTGTTCTTCCACCAGATGAGGCACTGGAATATAAGGCACACCGGAAAGTTCCCAGGAATTGTTTGCCTGAATCTTTGCCGCAACTTTCAAGCCTTTTTCTTTTGCGTAACGGATAGCTTCCCGCACTTCATCGGAGGGGCCGACCTGGGAAATGGAATAGTCAAACACATCGTTGCGGACGCCGCCGACATGAATTTCCTTACCCCATTCGCTGATGCACAAATACCAGGCATCTTTCGGGAGACGGTCAATCACTTTTTTGCGGAAGATACATTCATGGTCAAAATTCTTTTCCGCCCATGCCCAGTCGGACATCATCAGGACAGCATCGGGAGAGGCCCGGTGAATCCCGCGCTCCGCTGCAACCGCAATATCTGCAATCAATTCGGAGCCATGACGTTTGCTGCACAGAGGACAAAGATCGATCTTATGACCGGAATTGCAATGAGTCTGATTTTCCGACATGGTAATCAGGAATGTACCGGCAAGATCAGGCACTTTTTTGAAGATGTTATACAACGCATCTTCCATCCATGTCAAAACCGCACCTTTACTGACGCAGTTGGCATAAATGAGTCTTTCCGCATTCGCCGTGATACCGCGCCAATCCGGATTCTTCTGATAAAATCCATCCGTCATACCACGGGGTTCATTCAGATACAGATACAAACCGATGCCATATTTTTTACAACGGGCTACGATCTTCTGCAAATTGGCAAGGCGGATCTCATAACCTTCCGAAAATTCTTCGGAACCGGCAACTGGATGCAGACGATACAGCAAGGCGTGGAACCAGATACCATTCACCCCCTGGGCGGCATATTCTTTCAACAGATTTTCCGGAACCGGGTCACGGGATTCAATATCCAGAAGAACGTCACCGCAAGTTGCAGCGTAAGAATGAACAAAACAGAGATCAAAGGGGCTTTTCTTGCCTGCAATGGGGAAGAAGGTACGGTATTGATCCCGGAATGCAAAGGGCTGTTCCTGATAACCGTAATCCTCCGCCTTGACATATTTCTGCCAGCTGTTACGGAAAACTTCGGTCGCGGCTTCCTGTTCCGGAGTCAGCGGGGCGTATTGGACCATTTCACATTCCGGCTTCATGCCGCCGAGTTTACCCCAGAGGAAGTCTTCTTCCCGCAACGCATAGACAAAACGATCCTGTGACCATTCCAGCAATTCCATGATTTGTTCATAAGGAAGCAAATGCCAGTTGTCGCGCAGGATCGTGATATATCCATCTTTCTGCCAGGTACCAATCGGCGGCTGAACGGCAGGAAGTCCCATTTTGACTGCGGCATCTTTCAGGTCATTCACCTGACATTTCAGCAACGCTGCCAGTTTTTCCAATGTAAAATAGGAATAATTCCGCCACAACACCGCCTGCCAGCGTGTAGGAAAATGATTCAATGCAATCGGCGTACAAGTTTTATCAGGAATATCAGGAAGGGTCATCTTTTGAGCCTTTCTATTTTAAATGATTCTACAATATTGTGATTGTTGCTAATGTAACAGCTCTTTTGGAAAAAGCAAGTAAAAATAAAAAAACTCTCTGCAAAAACACAGAGAGTTTTCCACTTTAACAATTAAAAGTGATATTTATTCCCCTTTACCGGCGAACTTGATGATACCGTACATGCTCATATTGTGGTTGTTGCCAAGAGTCATGGAAGTACCGCTGTATTCGCGGGGCACGGAGAATTTGTTGCGGACAACGTTACAATGCCAGGTATCGTACACGTTCGGGGCTTTTTCATTCAGTGCAGAATACGGGACAAAGAATTCTGCAGTGAAGAAGTCCTTGCCATGTGTACATTCCAGCTTGAAGCCTTTGACTTTCCAATAACTGTCAAATGGCTGTGGAATCGGCAGATGACGTTTGGTGCCAAAGAAGGTCTGTTTCAATGCGTCGAAGACAAACTGGTATTCCACTTCCAGCTTCATGCCGGGAGAAAGGAAGAATTCAAAGTTGTCATTGACAAACAAATCTTTCTTGGGATCCGCCATAATCGGGCTGTGTTTCATAGTAAACAAACCGTAGATCCCTTGTTTATCCCATGCGAGTTTGATATCGGCAGGATATTTGACCGGGGTTGTGGTTCCCTTGGGATCCATCAGTTTCATGTTCTGAGCTTTTGCCCAGAATTTTTCAGTGCCTTTACCGTCGATTGTAACTTTTTCATTACGGAGCAACTGATAAACGTTATGAATCGGGCGTTCATAGGAAAGCTGATTCAATACTTTATCAAATGCTTTTTCCCAGGGAGCAGCAAAGAGTTTGAAACGTTTTGCTTCAACAGAACCGGGGTTGATCGCTTTCTCTGCTTTCGCCAGCAGGTCTTTCAATTTGTGAATTTCCGGTGCCGGATAAACAATTGATTTAACCGTTTCGGTACCGGTTGTGGCATATTTTTCGAAGCAATAGCGCAAATGTTTGTGGAACTGGAGCAGATATTTACCCGCTTCCTTGCCATAGAATTTTGCCCAGTGTGCATCAATCGCGGCAGCTGCATTCCAATTCGGATTCCACATGGAGCGATAGGCGGCATAATAGGAATAATAGAAGAACCAGTAGTTACCCGGAGAACCTGTACAATGGTCAAAGAACAGAGAGGTCGTACCCATATATTTGCCGAACAGTTTGGGAATGTCGCCGACAAATTCCCCGTTCACGGCCTGAACAAACGGATCCGTTCCCGCATAAAGCCACATTTTCTGAACCGGGCGGTTACCGAGAGATTCATACCATTCTTTGGCAACCTGAACCGCTTTCTCTGCAATCACTTTATTGCGTGTATTGTTGGGCATGGAACCGAGACAGAGGTTGACTTCTGTATTCGGAGGCAGAATCCAACGGGGATCGGTACCTGCAAACTGGGCATTGTAATATGCCATAATATACAGTTTGACACCCGGGAGTTCTTTCTGCAGACGTTTTGCCAGATACTGGTGGAAACGGGCATAGATATTTGCCATACCGGCATTGTCACCCGTTGTGCCTGCATAAAATTTATTACGGTCCAAATCTTTCTGTGTCATCAGACCGAGTTTTTTGACGACCGGATGATTGATCACATCGGTATCGGGCAGAAGCGTATCGCACATACCGAAGGAGAAATAGCTGAGATTGCAGCCGGAGAAACCGTACTTGTTATCCTTACCATTGGATGCATAATATTTCTTCGCACCATCAATCAGGATGTCTGCAAAATCCAGGTTCACGACGTCATAATAATTACCGATGTGAGCTTTGGGGTTATACCAGAAATTGCCGGCAGGGGATTTATAGAAAATCTTTTCCAGTTTGTCCGGATAGGCTTTTGCAATCATTTCCGGACGCGGAGAATGGGAACCGCCTGCGGATGATGTGCCGCCCATACGCCAACGATCCCAGAAGATCGCATCTTTTTTGGTAATTTCGCCCAGATATTCCTGCCAGAATTTTTTACCGGCGGCTTTCGCAAATCCCAAACCGAGATAGAAAATACCGTTACGCTGATCGAAGTACGGCGCATCCGTGTAATAAACCGGCTTCAACGTCAGATTTTTGACTTTCGGCCAGATGGTTCCGTATTGCCCCGGGAAGAAGTAACGGACTTCCAGAAAACGTTCCACAAAGTCATAAGCACCATACTTTGTACCGGTGCTGGAACCTTTGTGTTCCAACGGCTTGGTGTTCCAGCCATTGATCAGAGCCGTATCATAACCGGCAATGATAATACCTTTATTAAAGGTCTTGATGGCAAATCCCTGTGTGGGCAGCTTCTTGACGTCAATGCCATTTGCACGGGTGATTGCGTTGTCACCAAGAACGATCATATATTTCGCCTTGGCCGCATCTTTGATGTCCAACACCTGAGGCTTGACACCCGTACATTTTTCAATCGCTTCCGTCAAAATCTCAATCGCGGGAGCTATGGATTCTTCCGAACGGGATTTTTTTGCTGCACGCATACGTTTTTCCGCCTTCAAGTCGGCAACAATGGCAAAATTCAATTTACCATTCTCCACCATCTTGACGGGTGCATGGGACGGAGCTTTTTCAAACTTGACCGGAACAAGTTCCACAGTCTTGAGGTCATACGACCACACCGTTGCGGCAGAAAGAGCGACTGCCGCAAGAAGTAAATTTTTAATTTTCATCAGTAAAATCTTTCTTCAGATAAAGCAAATCAGCGGGTGAATGCTTTCTTTTCTTCTTTGAGTTTCTTCTGGAAATCAGCATTGGAAATGGCGGGCTTCTGCTGCCAGTAAGCGAACTTGAATTCCTTTGCATCCGGTTTCACGGTCATTTTGACGACATTCACCCATTCGTTACGGACAGTAACCGTTGCTTTTGTAACAACAGAAGAATCGAACTGGAACCAGGTGGGACCTGCACCTTTATCTTTTGCAGAGCCGTCAAAGATTTTGTCTGTGAATGTGATCTCATTTTCTGCCGGAGTCAGGACATATTCTTTTACCTGCTGTTTCAATGTACGGGTCGGAGTGATGAATTCACGCTGATAAGCACCGATCCAGGCTATCTTTTTGTTGACGCGGACGAGGTTGGATGTCAGGTTGGAAACCTGAATCGTCAAAGTTTCTGTGGGTTCAACGCTGGAGGGGTCTGCTTTCAAAGTCATCCACAGAACCGGAGAATCGGGGCGCATGTAGCTGATCAGAGTATATTTTGCACCGTCGAAGTTAAGCTTCAACTGTGTACCGGCTTTATCGCCATCTTTCCAGGCAGTGAAATCTTCTGCTTTAACAGAAAGTTTACTCAGAGCAATATCGTTGACCGTGATACGCAGGGGGTTGATCAGCGGATTGAAACCGAAATTACCGGCGGAGATATCAAACTGAAGCTGCGGAGGTTTGTTACCCATCGGTTTGGAAACCGTCACAGTAAGCAAATAGGTATTGAACTGATTGGAAATCGTACCGCCCTGACGGACAGAATATTTTTCCGGCTGATAAACATAAACCTGTTTTACTGTGGATTTGACAGGGGCGAGATCCGCAGCATAAACACCGGTAAGGGCGGTTGCGGCAACAAGTGTAAGCATTGCAAAGTGTTTCATTTTTATTCTCCTTTCTCTGCAATTTATGTTGTTATGTTTTTTATCAGTTAAGTACTATTAACCAGTTTATGGAAAAAGTCAAGTATAAAAGCAACTTTTTTTTAACTTTTTGGCTATAAATCAAAGCGGAATCAATTCATACTGATCACTGCCCAGACCGATGGAAACCGCATAATCAATGGTATCACGCCAATGGGTATTGTCATGGGCATCATTGAATACATCATCCGTTTCCGGACAGTCATCCAGCCAGGAATTGTGCAGACGCGGTGCTTTATTACACAGGTCGCACGCCGCAACATCCAACGCAACCGGGTCAAAGCCGGCAAGAATACCGATATCCGGCAGAATCGCAGCATCATTTTCTCCGTGACAGTCACAATTCGGCGTAATATCACAAAGCAGACTGATGTGGAAATGAGGACGTCCCGCCAACACGGCAGCTGCATATTCCGCTGTCTTTTCATCCAGAATTTTATCATGCTGTCCCCAGGTGGCAACCAGCGCATCTTTCGGGCAGACATTGATACAACGTCCGCAACCGGCACAAAGATTATGGTCAATGGTCATTTTCTTTGCCGCAGCATCCAGTTTCAGCGCATGGAAAGCACAATGTTTTGCACAAATGCCGCAACCGACGCAATCATCATCTACAACCGGCTTGCCATCGCTGTGCATTTCCATTTTACCGGCACGGGAACCGCAGCCCATACCGATATTCTTGATGACACCGCCAATGCCCATTTTCTCATGACCTTTGAAGTGAGTCAAACTGATAAACACATCGGCATCCATAACCGCTCTGCCGATTTTTGCCGTTTTGAAATGTTTTCCGTTGGGGACCGGCACATTCAATTCATCATCCCCTTTCAACCCATCGCCGATCAGAATCTGGCATCCGGTGGAAACCATGGAGAATCCGTTCAGCGCGGCGGTATCCAGATGATCCAGCGCATTGCGTCTGCCGCCGACATAGAGAGTATTACAATCGGTCAGGTAAGGTTTGCCGCCCAGCTCTTTTACATAATCGGCGACCGCTTTTGCATAATTCGGACGGAGAAATGCCAGATTACCGACTTCGCCGAAATGCATTTTGATGGCGACGAATTTGTCTTCCAGATCCATGGATTCAAATCCGGCTTTTTTCATAAGACGCTGCATTTTATGCAATAAACTTCTGCCATGAAATTCAGTACGGAAATCAGTAAAATAAACCTTGGATTTACTCATAATTATCAACCTTTCTTTTGCTGTTTGCTGTTTGCTGTAATATAAATGTAAAAAGGAAAAATACAAGATGATTATTGCAGGATTTTTTCTGCCAGACGGAGCTTTTTGTATACGACCGGTGTCGCCCCGTAATAACTTTTGAAACGCCGGATAAAATAAGTTGCCGATGCAAATGCACATTGCTGGGCGATTTCTTCCACCGATAAATTAGTCGTTACCAGAAGACTCTCGCCATGCTTCAATTTCAATTCATTCAGAAATTCGGTATAAGAACAAGTATATTTCTTCTTCCATAAACGGAAAAATGTCCGCCGGGAAAATCCGAATTTGTGGAGCAGAAACGATAAGGACGGATTTTCCAGATAATGCATTTCCAGATAATTGGTCAGCTCGGGAAATCGTGTTCCATCTTCCCGATATTTCTCCGAACACATTTCTTTCGATTCCCGGATGGCAACCAGTAATTGCAATGCCAGCAGATCCATCATATCCGCTTTACCGGGCGAATCGGGCAAGCACAAATTGCTCCGGATCCGGGCTATAATATCACTGATTTCCGGAGTCACCTCAAAATGTCCGCTCTGAAAGCCCATCTTCATCATATTTTCCGCATTTTCTCCGGAATAACTGAAATAAATTTCATCGTGCAGAGACGGCTGAACCGTATGGAGAACCGTCCCCGGCGTATGAATAGTGAGAAACGGAGGAGAAAATCTACTGTTGACAGGCATGCCATTGATCAGTGCCCTCCCCTTGCCGTCACTGCACAGAATAATGCAGAAAAACAGGGCGTTGAGAGTACGGTTTCTGTTCATCGGAACCTGATCGGGCAAATATCCGAATTCCGAAATCTGACACCCCAGCTGCAAATAACGCTGCGTTCGCCCCGGCATATAGAGGATTCTTTTACGTTCTATCATCATTGTTCTATACTTTGGCACAATTGTTCGATATTATATTCCGAATCAAGATTGAATATTTCCTGATACTGTGTACATTATAATATAGCAGAGATTTTTTTCTCTGCAATCAGAAAAGAATAAAAAGTTTCAAAAACAACAAAACAAGGATAGGAGCAACAAGAAAATGAAGAGATTTTCAATGGTCGAACTCATTGCGGTAATTGCAATCATTGCCCTGCTCGGCGGACTCATCACGACGGGTGTCGCTTACGGCATGAAGGGTAAATTGAAAGATGTCACAGCAAAAGCAGATGCTGCAAACGCCCCGGTCAAAACAAAGGAGAAAACAAAAATGATCAGTCAGACCTACTCTGTTTATTACACTTCCGAATCTCCGATTACAAAAGACGGCAAAAACAATGCTGCCGTCTGGAAAAAAGCAGATGCCGTTACCGATCTGTTCAATCTGGAATCTCTCGAACGCTCCATGGCTGATATTACGGTAAAAATGCTGTTCGATGATACCAATTTTTACGTCAATGTCAAAACCGTCATCCCGAACAATCTTCATAAATTTGATGAAAAAGGCGGCATCTGGGGCAGCTCCTATTTCTGGTTCGAAACAAGAAATGCAGCTAATGATAAAATCGTTGTCACAGTCAACGAAAAAGGCGATTTCCATTATCAGATCAACGATGTGGAAGTCAAAAAATCAGAAATCAAAACCATTGCCAGTGATAAGAAAAATAAATCCGTACATGAAAGCGATGTCACTATTATTTACCCCTGGAAACATCTGACAAAAGACATCAAGGCATTGTCTTCTCTCGATATCAAGTTTTACGAATTCCGTGACATCGGCAATATTCTCCGCAGAGAAATTGCCAGCGACATTCAGAACTGCGTGGATAACGACAAAATCGTTTACAACACCGCAAAGTTGATTCGCAAAGAAAATACAAAAGAAGGTAAAATCATTTCTGCACGCAATACACATTTCGCCGCATCCAAAAATGTAACGTTGACTCTCGCCGCCGACAAACCCGGAGCCGTACAAAAAAATATTTTCGGCATGAACAATTCTCCCCGTATCAGCAATGCAGGAAGAATGCTTAAGGAAAAGGAATTGCTCAAGAAGCTCGCCCCTGCACGCGTCAGACACATGGATGCTACACACAATAACGCCGGGTATGCACTGATCGATGTCAGCCAGATCTTCCCCCTCTTCCATGCCGATCCGGACGATCCCAGAAATTACATTTTCGAGCCGACCGACTTCTATTTGCAGCAGGTCGCAGATTGCGGTATTGAAATCGAATTCCACTTTGGTGAATCAATTGAACATTCCGGAAAACGTTTCCGAGTACATCCCCCGACCGATACAAAAAAATGGGCAAAAATTTGCGTCAATATCCTCCGTCATTACAACGAAGGCTGGGCAAATGGCAAAAAATGGAACATCCGCTACGCATCCCTTTGGGAAGAACCGGACAACAAAAAATTGTTTGATGGTCCTTATGAAAAATATCTGGATCTTTACAGAGACTTCGCAACAGAAATGAAAAAAGCATTTCCCAACGTGAAAGTTGGCGGTCCCCAGTCGATTCAGCTCAAATCCGTGGAAGCACTGGCGGCACTCTGCAAGAAAGAATCCATTCCGTTGGACTTCCTCAGTGTTACCGGATATGTCAGAGACCCGATCAATTTCTACAACACCATGAAATCCATCCGTGCCATCGCAGACAAATACGGATTCAACAATGCGGAAGTGATCCTTGCTGAATGGAATCTCAACCCGCTCGACTGGGAAAATCTTGCAGCGGACGATCACATGAAAAAATCCATGGCAAACGCCGCATTCTCTCTTGCAACCCTCGTATCTCTTCAGGAAGTTGCGGATATGACATTCTTCTATCACTTTGCCAGTGCAGGACGCTGGGGTACATTCGCCTCCTGGAACAATCCTTACAAACTTTATTATGCCCTTCTCTTCTATTCTGAATTTGCAAGAAAGAACCTCAACAAAGTGCCGATTACCACATCTTATGCAGGCGCAGGCATTTATCCTCTCGCCGGTATTAGCAAAGATGGAAAAGTGCATCTTGTCGTTTCCCAGTTCCGTTCTGCGACAAATCAGATCACAGTCAACCTGCCCGCCGATTACCAGAAATGCACCATCAAAATCCTTTCTGATGCATTCCCGAAAGGCGAAGGCATCAAAACCATCAAGAGCAGCGGCAATGGCAAATTCCGCATTCCTCTGGATGCAAAAATGTTCGGTGCATACCTGATGGAATTTGAGAAATAAGAATATAATATTTCCGGGATATCTGCTGAATAAATTTGCAAATTCTCATTTTTGTGATATAGTATTCCAGCTCAAAAACGAGGATATTTTTATGACAAAAATTTATGAAGGCATTATTCAGCAGTACCCTACCATGAAGATTCAGCTGGTCCATTCCGCTGAACTTCTTTCCGAATGGCAGCAGAATACTCTTTCCGGCTATTGCTGGCGGCTCTATCATAATGATACCGATGGTGCCGGCATTTATTCCGGTGGAAAAAAGATCGAAATGCAACCGGATAAAATTTATCTGCTGGTGCCCAATTGCGAATTGAAAACCTGGGTCGAAAAAAATCCCCGTCAACTCTATATTCATTTTGAAATGGACCGGCTCACCGGGCGCAGCGATATTTTATATCATGAACTGCCGATGACGGACAGCATCAAAGAAAAATTTGAATCGTTGCAGAATATGTTGGACACCCAAGTTCCACAATGGCGTATCACGTTGAAAGCATTCCAACTTGCAGCGGAAGTTCTGGAACAGGTGGATCCGGAACTGCTTTGCGAATCAGAAACCGATGACCGTATCACACGGGTGCGGAATCACATCAGCAACAATCCGGGAGATGATTTCACATTGGAATCTATGGCGCAGGAAGCCGGGATGTCTGTTAATGCATTTCTGGCTCGTTTTCAGGAAATTACAAAAGTTACACCCTACCAGTATCTGTTGAGCGTCCGCTACACCATGGCGGCGTATCTTCTGAAAAACGGAGAATATGATATCGAAAAGGTTTGTGAAATGATCGGCGTAAAAGACCGTTTCCATTTTTCACGCCGTTTCAAACAGCTTTACGGCATGCCGCCGGGAGCCTATCGCAAGAGTTGATCAATCAACCATTGTGCTTGATCACTTTTTCCACAATTGCCGCCCAACGCAGAGAGGGGGCGGGATAGGATAATGCGCCTTTTTTCCAGTTTTCCGCAAGAAGCGCATAATGATATTCCGCAGGATAAATACAGCGTGCCGTTTCTGCAGCAAGCCAGGCATAATAAACATCTTCCGGCACAAAAGAGGGCGACATTGCCCCGGCAAACTGATGATACATCATCACAAGTTCATCTGTTTCCTCACACGGTAATCCACAAACATGCCCAGCCATAAAAGCCAGACATACACAGCTCCCGACACGGGGCAAATCCGGATAACCACACCATGTTCCGGCAGGATCCGTCCAATGTCCGGGCGTTTTCTTTGTATAATGCAAAAACGTCCGCTTGAATGAACTGGTCAAAAAACGGTAACGAGTCAACGGCTTGCCACCGTCAAGGATAATTTCAGCCAGTTCAAGGGCTTCTTTTTGAAAATCACGCATGATTAAGGAAAAACGGGATACATGCTGAAACATGTATCCCGGATGGATCAATTTCTGATTCAATCGTTCTTTTTATCAAACTTCATCGGGTTGACAAGTTCACGCATACGCTGGAATATGGCGTACAGCGGCGGAACAAAGATAATACCAACCAATGTGGCAAGCACCATCCCGGAGAACGTGGTAATACCGATCGCCTGACGGGATCCCGCCCCTGCCCCGGTTGCAATCACCATGGGGAACACACCGATGATGAAGGAGTAAGCAGTCATCAACACCGCACGGTAACGGACACGACCGCCATTCTGTGCCGCATCGTAAATGGACTGACCTTCTTCACGGGCCTGTTTGGAGAATTCCGCCATAAGGATAGCGTTTTTCCCCGCAAGCCCGACCAGCATAACCAAACCAAGCTGTGCATAGATGGAGAGAGACATACCACAATAATACAAGCCGAGCAATGCCCCCAATGTCGCAAGAGAAACAGAGAGGATAACGGAAATCGGCATGGTCCAGCTTTCGTACTGACCGACAAGGAACAGATAAGCAAAGATCAACGCAAGGCCCATCAGCATAACGATTTTACCTTCGTTGCCCCGTTCCTGATAACTCAAGTCGACCCAGCAGACCTGGTAACCTTTCAGGTTTTTGTCGACAACCTGCTGGATACGGTTCATGACTTCTCCGGAACTGACACCGGGCATACCGCCAACCATGAATTTTGCAGAAATGCGCTGGTCGAAACGTTCGATCACACGGGGGCCGACCACATAACGGAGTGTAGCAAAGGAGGAAACTGGAACCATTTTACCTTCATTATTCTGCACACTGACATTTTCGATGTCGGAAATACCGCCGCGATCCAACACGTCAGACTGCATTTTCACCTTGAAAGAATATCCGTTCAAGTTGAAGTCGTTCACATAGAGAGATGCCAACTGAGACTGAAGTGTAGAGAATACACGGCTGACCGGGATCCCCATCAATTCAGCTTTCTGACGGTCAATATCCAAATACAACTGCGGCGTACTGGCATTGTAAGAAGAATAAGCTGTTTTGATGTCCGGACACAGTTTTTTATCATTCAGCAATCCCATCAGCATAAAGGTTGCTTTTTCCAGATCTTCCGGAGATCTGCCTTCACGGTCCTGCAACATGAATGTCACGTCATTACTGTTCCCCAAGCCCATGATGGCAGGCGGCTGCATGACGATGATACGGGCGGAACCGATGTGTGCAGTCCGCTTGACAACTTCGTCACGAATTGCTGTGATCGTCGTATCCGGCGTAGTACGATCTGCCCAGTCTTTCAGACCGACGATCGCCAACCCCATATTTTCCCCCTTACCGCCGATAAAGCTGAAACCGTTCACGCACAATACATTTTTTACGCCGGGGACATTTTTGACCGCTTCGTAAAATTCATTGGTCGCCTGACGGGTACGGGCAAGTGTAGCACCGGGAGGAAGTTCCAAACCGACCATCAATGCACCTTTGTCTTCATCAGGCAGGAAGGATGAGTTGAGGTTGGAGAAGAAATGATAATTTGCATAACAGATACCGGCAAACAACACAATCGTGATCGGCCAGCATTTGATCAGGAATGAGGTACAGGTAAGATAAATCTTTCTGGAACCATCCAATGCCCAGTTGAACGGAGCAAACACGTCGATTTTCGGCTTGCGGGTCGGGCGCAGCAACAGAGCACACAACGCCGGACTCAGTGTCATGGCATTGAATGTGGAGAAAGAAAGTGAAATACACATTGTCACCGCGAACTGAATATAAATCGTACCCACCATACCGCCATAGAAGGCAATCGGCACGTAAACCGCAATGGTCACAAGTGTCGTAGCGATAATCGCACCCGTGATCTGATTCATGGATTTGAGTGCCGCTTCTTTCGGCGACAATCCTTCATCGTCAATGATTCGCAATGTATTTTCCACCACAACGATCGCATCGTCCACCAGAGACCCGATCACCAGGATCAAACCGAACATGGTCAACAGGTTCATACTGAATCCAAGGGGATACAGGAAGATAAAGGTTGCAAGCAGAGAGACCGGAATCGCCAGAGTCGGGATCAATGTTGCACGCCAGTTCTGGAGGAACAGATAAGTAATGGCAACCACCAGAATCAGAGTCAGAAGCAACGTTTCCGCCACTTCTTTCATACTGGTACGAATGTAATCCGTCGGGTCGTATACCATTTCATAATAGACCCCTTCCGGGAAGAACTTGGACAATTCTTTCAATTTTGCATTGGCGGCATCCACCACGCCGATGGCGTTCGCATCGGACTGACGGTACAGAGAAAGAGCCACGACCGGTTCGCCATTGTCTTTGGAGTCCCAGGCATACTCTTCGGAACCAAGCTGAACAGTAGCAACGTCACGCAATTTAACAACACGTCCTTCCGCAGTAGTACGGATAATGACATTTTCAAATTCCTGTACGGTTTTGAGACGTCCGAGCGCATTGACTTTCAACTGCACGCTATCGTTACTGTTTTCCGACCCGACGGACCCGGCAGCAGCCTGCACGTTCTGCTGACGCAGAGCTTGTGCAACAATATCCGGCGTGACACCGAGGGATGCCATTTTCATAGGATCCAGCCAGATACGCATGGAGTAGTCGGATGCCCCCATGATTTCCGCCTGACTGATCCCGTTGATACGTGCCAGTTCATCGCGGATATTCATACGCAGATAATTCCCCAGGTCAACAGTCGACATTTTGGATTTTGTGTTATCCACTTTGAACGCATACACACTGAGGATATCGGAAGAACGTTTCAGGATCTTGATCCCGATCGCTGTCGCTTCCGCAGGTAATTTCGGTTCCGCACGACGTACCGCATTCTGCACGTTGACCATGGCGATATCGTCATCCGTACCGGATGCAAAAGTCAAAGTCAACATCAACGAACCGTCGTTGTTACATTGCGAGTTGAAATACAGCAGGTCTTCCACCCCGTTGACTTCAGATTCGATCGGAGCGGCGAGGGTATCCTGAATTTCACCGGCACTGGCACCCGGGTAGTTGGCGATCACCATGATCGTCGGAGGAGCGATTTCCGGATATTCAGCGATCGGAATATAACGGATACAAAGCAAACCCGCAAAAGACAGGAAGATGGAAATAACCATCGCCAGCTTCGGGCGTTCAATAAATATTTTTGAAAACATAGATCTTTACTCCCGATGATTATTTTTTCACCGGTGCAGGAGAAACAGTCATACCGGGACGGACTTTATGAGTACCGTCGGCAATAATCCGTTCCCCGACTTTCAAACCGCTGCGGATCAGCTGCATACCATCCACATTTTCACCGGTCACAACAGGGCGGAACTGCACTTTGTTATCTTTACCAAGGACATAAACGCCATGACCATTGCGGCTGACCATGATGGCGGATGACGGAACTGCGGGGAATTTCTGTGCCACTTTGGGGCTGATAAATGCATCCACGATACTTCCGGGCAGCAAACGGCCGTTCTTATTTTCGAACACACACCAGAGCATCAAAGTACCGGTGGAGGTATCGATCTGGTTGTCTGCCAGTTTGACATAACCGGTTTCACCGAACATTTTGCGGTCTGCGGTACGGATACGGATCACAGCATTCTTTTTCAGATTTTCGCGGGTACCGAACATGTTGATGAAGTCCGGTTCGCTGATCGCCATCTTCAGGTAAATGGGGGAATGTTTGACGATCGTACCAAGTGCCTCGCTGGAGGGAGTCAGGTAGTTACCGGGGGAATAAGTTGTTTTACCGATGATCCCGGTAATGGGGGAATAAATTTTGGTATAAGAATAATTAGTTTTCGCTTCAGTCAAAGCAGCATTCGCCTGGAGCAGCTGAGCTTCTGCCAGTTTCAATGCACGGCGGGCATCATCCATTTCACTCTTGGCAACAACGCCGAACAGTTCGGTCTGACGGTTGTAGTTTGTTTTTGCATGTTCCACTTCCGCTTCCCACTGTTTGACTTTGGCTGTTGCAGCATCGAGCTGTGCCTTGTACAAAGTATCTTCGATCTGCATCAGAAGATCACCCTGTTTGACCAGATCCCCTTCCTTGCAATACAGCTTTTCCAATACACCGGATACGCGCAAACGCAGAGTCACAGTATGAATAGATGCCATTTTCCCGATATACTGTTTTGTGCCTTTACTGTTGACCGCTTTCACTTCTTCAACGGGAACAACCGGTGTTCCCTGGGCGGACAATACACTGCCGGTCAAAAGCATACCGACTGTGCCGATCAAGGCGATAAATTTTGATTTTGATGTCATTGTACTGATTCCTTTCCAGTCGTTTTTAACTTATCAAAAATTTTACTCATCGTTTCAATAAAAAACACCTTTTCCTGTTCCGTCAGATCCGCCAGAATGCGTGCGGAAAGAGCATCCATCTGGCGAACCGCTTCGTTGAAAAGACTTTCGCTGTATTGGGATAATGTAATCAACACTTCACGGCGGTCCTGGGGATTCTGCTGACGCTGCAGCATATTCTTCCGGACAAGGGTTTCAACCGATTCCGACATCGTGGCAGAGGAAAGATTCAAATCCTGCGCCAAGCGTTTCAGTGTAATTCCGTCGGGATTCTCATTCTGCAATGTCCATACGGTCTTCATAATTTTGATCTGACGAATCGTCACATCACCCCATTTTGCCAATTCAGCCGGGGTCGTATGAATACGCATCATATCGGATACCTGGATCAAATCCTGCCAGAACTTCGTTTCTACAGATTGAGTCTTTTCCATCATTATCACCTGATACAGTTTGTTTACATGTGTACATCATTATCCATATAATATACACCAAAACAAAATAGTTTGCAAGTCCGAATTATTATTTTTTTCAAAAAATTTCATACACCTTTTAAACGATAAAAGGTTAATAAAGGTAATATTTGATGTCGCTGAAACGGTATTTGCCCGGTGCTCCGCCGCGAATCAGCAAAGCCCGATGGGTCCTGGTGAATACAAAGGAATACTGCTGCGCCTGTGCCGTTGCCCGATAACAAACGGTTGACAATGTGGCAATTGAGCCCTTACCGTCAAGATTACGCAATGCGGATGAGGAGCCGCTGCCGATACATTCCACTTTCAACGCTACAAGCAGTTTTTTCTTTTTCATTACGGTCTGGGCAATCACATCTTCCGGAATGACCAAACGGAAATCACCTTTGACATCATAAAAACCATTGGCATCTGCGGCAATTTTCTCCTTGCTTGTTCGCCCTTTGAAAACGGACAATCCGGTCTGCGTGGTCTTTACTTCTTTCCACGGAACCTTTTTAACAGCAAATTCACCATGCAGGGTCTTGCCGGAAACACCGAAACAATTGAAGGGAGTCAGCGTATAACGGTATTTGCCCACACTCAAATATCCGGTCGCAAAACCGAACTGTACCGGCTTGCCCGCAACCGCAGGACTGAAGAAATCTACAATTCCGTAATGCGCAAATTTCCCATCCGCGCCGCATTTTTCCAATACAAGACGGTACCGGCTTGCCGCATTGACATGTTCCGGTGCGGGGAATTGCAACGTCCCCCAACGGTTCCAGGTATGTTTTTTACCAATGTAGACGCCTTTATCATCTTTACGGAATCCGGGCACGGGGAACGCCTTTTTTCTGTTTTCCGGAGAATAAGGTGTATGATCCGCCCGATGCGGCAGTGCGATTACCCAACGTAAATCGGCGGCAACTTCGGAACCATCTTTCACATTGAAACGCCGGATTACGATTTTATCTTTGTAAACATCCCAGATCGACGCTTCGTAAGACGGATGCCGGGTCGCAAGATTCGCGGTTCCGCCGACGTCATGATATGCCAATGAGCCAGCATTGACCGCTGTAAATCTGCCCTGCCAGATGGAACGTTCATCATACAAACTTGCATGGGTATGACCGGAAATGCTGATGGCTTGCGGGTAAGCTTCCAGAATATTACGGTAATGCTGATCTCCCGATGTTCCGAAACTGCCGGGGGTGGTATTCTTGGGCGGATAATGGGTGATAACAAAGACAGGTTTTCCATTGGATGCTGCGTATGCCACTGCCAGATTCTTTTTGAGAATTTCCGGATTTTCTTTCTGAGCAATGGAAACAAAGTGATAACCTTTTACCTGTTTCACCGGATTGACACTGCCGGAACCGGTGTATTTTACAAAATCGCTGTATCCCTGCTTCCATGTGGTGCCGATCCGGTCATGCCCCGCCGGAATCATCAGAAAGTCGGGACGGCTCTTTTCATCGGCGAACACTTCCAGATAAATCTTCCGCCACAGCTGGAACATATCCGGCTGATACGTATCCACCACGTCTCCGCAATCGACAAAGAAATCAACTTTATTCTTTTTAAAAAGCTCAAATGCCTTGCGGGTACGTTCCGCCATCTCCGGACGTTTCCGGTCAAAGTGATTGTCGGAAATCGCTCCGAACCGCAGCAGGATACCATCCTCTGCCAACAGGTTGAGTGACAAAATCAAACTCAAAAGCAACAACATTTTTTTCATAATATAAAACCTTTCTCGTATCAATTCTTTTCCAGATATTCTGCTATTTTTCGGCGGACTTCCAAAAGTTTCTTATAATCCCGGATTCCGTTTCTTCTATCCGGGCAGACTTCTTTTGCCAATTTATCTGCCAATGCCGGATTTTTTGCCCGGAGCATGGTCAGATAATCATAATCCTCGCTGCCGTCACGTACATTTGCAAGGCGGATTGAGGGATAAATATCATTCATGCCCGGATAAAGCAATTCGCCGTCGCCGGTAGCATTCATAGCAAATTTATCATGCTGATACCAACGCTGAAAACTGTTTTTCTCATACATGAACATGGGCTTTTTTCTTGCCCAGTTATTCACATGCCAGTAAAGAAAACCATCTGCGCCAAGGGTATACACCTGCCAGGCAATCTGCCGTCCATTGAGGAAAGGATATTCCAGATTCGCAAAGTTGACATAGGGATATTCCGGTCCGCAACAGGTATAAGTCCACACCTGATGTCCATTTTTGCGTAAACGTTCCGCATGCCCCGGATGATAAAAATTGGTCAACGGGCAATACCAGTCTGTCGTTTGATATTCTTTCTTTTCCGGATGACGCACCAATTCCTGAAACATGACAGAGGTCGACATGAGCGGAATATTCCAACGTTTTTTGACAAATGCCCGTGTCCGGCTCAATGCATCAAACGCATCTTTACGCCGTTCATCGAAACCATAGAAATAGCCATATTTTTTCAGATCATGTTTTTCCAATTCTGCAATGTATCCGTCAAGACGCTCCGCAAATTCCGCAAACAGTTTTTCGTTATAATCAGAAAGTTTCGCCCAGAGCATCCAAAGCACTTTCTTCTTCGGCTTCGGCACCAGATGCAGAATATTGAAACTGTTCATCCCGCGCGACCGTGCATAAAGCAAATCCGGAATCTCCGGCATTTCTGTACGCGTAATATCATCCGGATTCAACCGGTGATCCAACATGATATCCCATGCCTTGCGGCGGAATTCCTGCAAACGCCCCGGATAATAATGCTCCAGAAATCCATCCATCACAGAAAATGCAGAACGATAGGTGAATGTCTGCGGCAAATCAAAACCGAATACACGAATCTGTACTTTGATATTTCCTAATACCTTACCTTCAGCCGCAACCTTGATATTTCCCGAATAAATTCCATGGGGCGTCCCGGCGGGTGCGTATGCCGTCACCCAGATACCCGCATTTCCCCTGCCCGGCACAGAAAAAGCACGCATCGGCAGAAGTGGATCCGGCAGCCAGTATTCCGATTCCGGCAATTGTTCCGGATGCGTCGCATAAGGAATCGTCCGCGGACGATATGCGATTCTCCGCAAGTCGATTTTACCGGAGAATTTGACACCATCTTTGTTAAAAAAGCCGGAAACCGTACAGGTTACATTCTTCAATTCCTGCTTGCTTCCGTTGGTAACAACGATCTGCATACTTTCCCGTTCATTGCCGGCAAGTTCCAAAAGCATCTGACGCGCCGGTTTCTTCCCGGGCAACGTCAAAGGGGAGACCTTTTCCATTGCATTGGCACACCAGACAACCGGTGCAGATACATTGTTCTTTTCTGTATTTTGATTCCCGGACTGTAACTGGATTCTTTCCTGCTTTGTGATATTTTTATCCGTCATCACCAATTCAAGAGCATGGGGCGGAGTTGGAAAAGCAAATTCTTTCCGGTAAATTTTACCTTTCCCCTTGAATTCAGCAAGGACCTTTCCTGTTTTATCAAGGAACTTTCCGCTGAATTGAGTTTTTATGCCGAAAAATCCAAGATCCAGCCGGTAATGTTCCCGGGAGAACGGCGCAAGGGAAAGAAAGGAATAATAAGAAATCATAGGTCCCGGATTGCCACGACGGAGACTGATATTACGGAATAAAGCCTTACCGCTGGTATTCCGCAACAAAACCGAAAGTTCAATCTTCCGGACCGGCTTTTCCGGATAATAACACATTACAGCCCGTTCCCAGTCATGAGTCCCCGGACGCCATTTCGCTTTTACGGCGTAACGGGCAGTGCCGTCTGTAAAATGTAAATCGGCAAAAATACAATAGTCGCCGCCATAACCGGCGTTATACGCAAGACTTTCCCCCTGAAATACAACAGGAGATTTATCCGGTTTCTCAAAATAAATTTCCTGATAAAATGAAAAATCCGGCGCCTTTTTCCCGGGTACAAATGCACCGCCGCCGACATATCCGTTTTCCAGAAACAGACGGCTTTTTTTATCAAGCGGCTTCCAATGGGGCAGATTCCCCTGCGCATCCGGAGTCAATGCCCCGTTCCGCAGCAATTCCCCTGCCCCGGCAATATAAAAGCTCTGTAAAAGAAGGAGTAGAAAGAGAACAGACTTCATTTTTCAAGGTGGAAAATAAAGTGACTGTTTTCTGTCAAACGGGGATACTTGCAGCTTTCCACGTGACCATCCGCAAACACCACGTTGGATGTTCCTTTATTGGATGCAACAAACGCAGCAGTCACTTGAGCTTTTGTCAATTCACTTTTTTCATCCATGAACATATTGGTGCCATGGCGTAATGCGGGACGGTACTGGGATGCATTATTGCGCTTTCTGCCTTCCACATACCAGGCATCACAACGCCATTTTTCTGCAACAAGGGCTTTCTGGGACGGCTGTTTCAACTGACTGACTTTCAGAACAGTAGAAGAATTCAAAAGGATATTTCCGCCATAACCGACAGAGGTATCATAAACTCGCAAGCTTTTTGACATTCCGTTTCCGGAACTGGAGGGACAAAAGAAAACAGATGCACTCTTTGTGCCGTCAATTCCCCCGCTGGAGTGCCATACCACTTTATCACCCGTAGCATAAGTATAAATACGATATGTCCAGCCAAGCTGATTATTGCTTGCATCTTTTGTCCGGTTATAAACATCGCACAAATAACCGTTATGATCACTTTCATACGCATACATGGCACGGGAAAGATTTTTGCAGTTGTTGAGACACTGAGATAAACTTGCACTGTCCTTGACACGTCCAAGCGCAGGCAGCAGCATGGATGCAAGGATTGCAATAATTGCAATCACAACAAGCAGTTCAATCAAAGTAAATTTACGGAATGAAGACATCTTCACAATAAAATCTCCTGTTATATATACTATTGTTTATTATTCTGCGTTTTGACGGACGTACTTACCTGTCGCCTGGAAGGAATTTTTCCCGCTTTCCCGGTCAATCCCTTCCACATAAAATCCATCGTCACCAAGCAGACAGCCTTTGACAATGATTTCTTCGCCGAACTGCATGGCACGGTTGTAATTGACCTGAATCTCTTTGAGCTGAATATGAGACTGAACCGCAGCGGCAATCCAGTCGAGCGCATACGCACTGTAAAAAGTATTGTTCAAATGGTTATTCAAGTCAATGTTGGAAGAATTGATGTCATAATGCAATTCCCCGGTCAATTCGCCCGGACAGGATAATTTATCAAGCATGGGGAAGAAATCTTCTTTCTCCACATTTTCCATGACTCTTTCTTTCAGGAAATTCGCGGGCGGACGGGGACGGAAAGTCGGCAATTCCAAAGTCAGCCAGAAACTGGAAGCATAACCGAATCGTTTGCCGCTCAATGCGGAAGAAACAACAAACTGACGTTTTGCAAAAAGTTTTTCCGCACCGTTATGATAACTTTCCACACGCAATACATCATCATAGCGGGGGGCATCTTCCATAACGACTTTAATCCGGGAAAGCACCCAGATCAGATTTTTTTCTTTGATTGCACTCATCCCGAAGCCCAATTTTTCCGCATGAATCGCGGCAATGTGCTGCAGATAATCAAACCAGATGTGCGAACGCAGTTTTCCATCCGGTCCACATTCGTTCATCCGGATCGGCATTTCCAGAATTATATTGTTATTTTCAGCCATAATGACCTTCCTTGATATTATATATGTATCCTTATAATATACACCTTCAATATAAAAATATCAAACTTTCCCGAAAAAAATATTGTTTTTATTTTCTCAATAACGCAATTGCATATTTGCATTTTAATACTAATGTGGTAAATTATACAAGAAATTTATAACTATTTAAGGATTTTTGTACTATGTGCAAATTTATAATGACGCGCGACTTTCCCCTGCCCCGTATCCAAACCGGTGCAGTCCTCGGCAACAGCTATCTCGGAATTCTCCTCTGGGGACAGAATGATCTTCTGAACATCTCCTTCGGGTGTTCCGCACTCTGGGATCATCGCGGCGGCATGGAATGGACAGAAAAAATCAATTTCAAAGATCTTTACACTCATCTGCAGAATAAAGATATGGAAAAGATCAGAGACATGTTCAAGTCTACAACGGAAAATGTCCCTGGTCAGCCGAAATGCCCGTGCCTCGTCCCGGTGGGCAGAATTGAATTGCATCTCGTCGAAAAATCCAAGCTCACTCATTACGAATTGCGTCTTGCCGACGGCTTGCTGAAAATCTTCTATACCGCCCCCGAAGGAACAGAAAAAGTCATGGAGTTCCGGCTCGATATGGAAGAAAAAGGCAGATTCTCTTTCTTCGCCCCCGATGTCAAAGAGTTCATCGTCCGCGACTCTTACTCCATGAGTAACGGTGCGCTGGCATCCATCTCCATTCCCGAGCCCGAAAGATTTTCCACCGCGAATGGTCACGGTTTCGCGAATATGCTCCCCGTCGATGATGGTTTCGGTTTGTTCTGCCGTCAGGATGGTGCTCAATTCTCCGTCAAATTCGCCCGTGCAAAAGACGCTGCCGAATTGAAACAGACGCTCCTTGCTGCGGAACAGGTCGATTTTGATGCATTGACAGCAGAAAATACAAACTGGTGGAGTCAATACTGGAAAGATATTCCCAAGGTCGGAATCGACAATCCCGCATTGGAAGAACTTTACTGGTACGGCTTATACAAATTCGGCGCTATGACTGACGAAAGCGGTTGGCCCGCCGGTTTGCAAGGACCCTGGCTCGAAGATAACAGTTTCCCGCCCTGGTCCGGAGATTATCACCTCAATATCAATCTGGAAATGTGTTACTGGCCCGCCTACCGCGCCAACCGTCCCCGCAACCTGATGCCCGTCTTTAAAATGTTGCTGGACTGGAAAGACAAACTCAGATACAATGCAAAGTGCTTTGTCGGTATTGATGACGGCATCATGGTTCCTCATGCAGTCGATGATCACGGTACATGCATGGGCGGATTCTGGACCGGCTCCATCGACCACGCCTGCGCCGCATGGGTCGCACAGATGATGTTCGATTATTGCGATTATTACAGCGATATGGAATTTTTACGCACGGAAGTCTTCGACTTTATGAAAGGCGTCATGCGCGTCTTCCAGGCGATGATCACACGGACAGCCGACGGCGCCCTTGAACTGCCCGTCAGCATCTCCCCCGAATACGGCGGTTCCCTGATGACGGCATGGGGCAAAAATGCAAGCTTCCAGGTCGCAGCAATTCACCGTCTGGCAGAAAACCTCCTCACTGCAGCACAATGGCTCAATGTCACGCCCGACCCGTTCTGGCAGGAAATCCGGGAAAAACTCCCGCTGGCAAGTATTCATACACCTGTCCGCGGCGACCAGCACATGGAAGAATTCCGCTATCCCGGCGAGAAAGAAATCGCCCTCTGGGATGGTCAGATATTGGAAGAAAGTCACCGTCATCACTCTCACCTTGCCGGTATCTGTCCCTTCGATACCCTCGATCAGAACGATCCGGAATGGAAAGACATCATCTGCCACACCCGTCGGATCTGGCAGGGAAAAGGTATGGGCATGTGGGCCGGCTGGAGTATGGCTTGGGCTGCCATGCTCAATACACGTCTCAATGGCGGGGAAAGTGCGGAATTGACACTGGAAATCTTCAAGCGTTTCTATACCAACGAAGGCGGCAACTCCCGTCATGACACCAACTTCAAAGGATTCTCATTCATGGCAGATCAGTTGCGCCCGGAAATCATGCAGATGGATGCCGCAATGGGCTCTGTTACAGCCATTCAGGAAATGTTCGTGCACGCCCGCCGGAATATCCTCTATGTCGGAACCATCCCCCAACGCTGGAAAAATTCTTTCGTAGAAAACATGCCGGCTCCCGGCGGCTTCTGTGTCAGCGGTAAATTCCATCGCGGTACATGCCCCGAATTGCAGATCACAGCAGGACGCGACAACACGTTACGCCTTTCCCTGCCCGCTCCGGTAACCGAATGGCAGATTCCGGCAAATGCAGTTGTCGAAAATAATGTGCTGACCCTCTCCATGAAAGCCGGTGAAACACTTACTCTCAAGAGTGTTTGAGCATGAATGAACTGTTGCTTATTCTGCTGATCGGACTCATTGTTTTTTCCACAGCGGCGATCGAAGGTATTTCCGGATTCGGCAGCACGATTCTGGCTTTGCCTTTCGTGATTATGCTGATCGGTATCGAAAAAGCGATTCCCTTGCTGACCTGTCTCGGCTGGATACTGGGGATACTTCTCGTATACAAATCCTGGCGTAACATCCAGTGGCGGGAATATCTGTTTATCGCCGCCCATGTTGCGCTCTGTATCCCCATCGGGCTGCTCATTATGGATTACCTGCCACGCAGCGTCATGACTGGTATCCTGGTCTGTTTTATGCTTTTAGTCGGCGTCAAAGGAATTTATACGACCTTAAAAAATCAGAGTAAAACCGACCAACCCGTAAAGAAGAACATTTTCATGCACCTGATCCTGATTTGTGGCGGGATCATCCATGGAGCCTTCAGTTCCGGCGGACCGGTGATCGTCATTTATGCCTCGAAAGCATTACCCAACAAATCAAATTTCCGTGTCACTCTGAGTATGTTGTGGTGCTCCATGAATGTGATCATGTTAAGCAAATGGACTCTTGCGGGTAACGTCTGGACGCCCCGGTTGGGACGCCAGATTCTTTGTGCGATCCCGTTTGTGATCTGCGGTCTGTTGACTGGTGATTATCTTCATCATAAAGTCAACGAACGCACCTTCCGGCTGATCGTCTATACGATTCTGCTGATTGCCGCCTTATCTCTCGGCTTCAACCTTCTCCATCAAATGGGGATCATTTGATTTTTTATTTCAAAAAGTCATAGATTACCCGGCCGTTACTTTCCGCAGGCAGAGGAACGGACATTCGTGCACAGAGTGTCGGGGCAAGGTCGATGCTGTTGACCGGCTTTGTGTAAATTCCGTGTGGAACGTCCGGACCGGAAAGTATACCCAAAGCACGCATTCCACCGAAGTCATTGAGTGCAGTCGGGATCTGTTCTGCATGAACCGTCATGGCGGCATACCCGGCGGTCAAACCGAATACCACATCGCCGCAACGTTCACCGCCAAGACCAAAGAATCCGGCTTCCCGCTTTTTGACTGCGAAAGCGAGATAGGATTCGCCATCAGGCCCCCGCAGATTGGTTTGCAATGCGGTGATGATTTCATCAAGCGTTTTTTCGTAATCTTCTCTGGGAACGATTCCATTGCCCCGTTCTTCCAGATTGACATAAATATGACCGCATCCCCGGTAAGCTGCGCGAGTCTTTTCCCAACAGATAGTTCTTGTTCCCGGCTGCCAGACTAGTAATCCGGCGGCAGCGAGAGCATCGTTAATGCTGCGTTCTTCCTTTACGCCGATCGCTCCGTGGTCGGAAACGATCAATAGTGTTGTATTGTCATCCGCGACTTCATCAAGAAAATATCCGATATACCGATCCGCGATCTGATAAGTCTTGAGATAGCAGTCTTCTACAAAACGGTATTGTTCGGGTGTTGTTTTGATTGCTCCGGCAAGTTGAGGCCAGAAGAAATGATTGACTGTATCAATGGAACCGAAATAAGTGACGATGATATCAGGAATATGCTTTTTCAATGCACGGCGGAACATTTCAATATGCCATTGTGAATGTTTATCCCAGGAATCAATCGTGATATTATTCGTTTTAGGATTGGCAAAAAATACATATTCCCGTTCGATCGGCGTGGGGGGCATTTTATGAAAGACTTCTGCAAACTCCTCGGGAAAAGCCCGGTCAATGATGTAACTCGCGGCGGAAGAAAAAATCATATAACCATCCTCATACGCCCCGCAATAAAAACGGAAAGCCAATTCCAATGACCCGTTCAGCGTTTCCATCTGCCGGAATACCGGTTCGGACCATTGATTTTCTGCAAGAGAAATATTCCGGTCATTGAAATTGATCATGAAACCGTCATCCGTCGGCAGCAGATCCCAAACGAATGGCAGCAGCTTGTGACGGTTTGCATCCGGAGATTCCAGATCGACTTCAAGCATAAACGAGCCATTTCCATTCTCTTTGATTTTTGATGGAGCAATAAGAACACCCTCGATTGTGTCGACCGGCTTTTTATCTTTGCCGAAAAACCAGACTTGCTGTGGAACATCGACATATTCAACGGAACCATCCGGCATGACCATTCTGCCCGGATTGCCGCTGGTGCCTTCCATCTGCCAGACCAAATCGGAACGGCGCGGACCGGACACAGGCATACTGTCAATGATCGAAGTTTTTCCGGCGCGTGCCGCTGCTTCCCAGAAACGTTCAGCCAAAAGATGCGTACCGTTGTAAGAGGAAACCAACTTGGAAATATGCCCCCCCAGATAAAGCTGATCGGCCACGATTCCGTTAATTTCCGGAGTTGCCCCGGTTTGCAGAGCACTCCAACATACAGGAGTGATCGTCGGATGAACAGGACGGAGATCGGTCATACGGCAACCGCGTTCAAGCAGACGTGCAAAATTGGGCAGATTACCTTTTGCGATTTCTTTAGCAATATAGGAATCCACAGCTCCATCCAAACCAATCACAATCAATTCCGGAGATTTCATATTTTTGAACCTTTATTTTTTTGACTGATAAAATCGGCATTTCAGCCGTTTACGTTTTGCAGTAATATAACCTTGAAAGTGCTTTTTTGCAAGCAACGCAAGAATTTTTTTCTGCAGTTCCCGTACTTTGAATTTGAAATTGAAATCATCACAGTTTTTTTCCCTCTAATACACAAAACACTGAAAATAGATAAAAAAATAACGAATATATATCGTTTTTCGATTTGCAAATCACAAAATAAAGGTCAAAAAAGGCGCGATCGTCTGTTCCTGTCCGGAAATATTGCCCCTGCCGAATAAAGATGTTTTGTGCATCCCGGCATCATTAATCTAAAAAAACATAGCGGTTTCTTGTGCATTGTTGATTTACACAAGAGACCGCAAATAGTTCTCGTAATATTTTCTTTATCTCAATGCTTTCACAGAATCCAATGCGATTAAGACTCGTTCCAGCAATTGATGATCTCCCTATTGGTATGGATGTTATTTTGTACAATTATTGTCTTTTACGACAGCTTTCAATGTTGCGAAATAAAACGGAAACGGACATGCAACTTTGTGCCGAAGATAAATCGTCTTACAGAAATAATATGTCAGCAAAATCGGTAATAATACGATTGTAAAAAGAAGCATAAAAACGCCCAGGACTGCAACATCAAAGATTGTAGCTACTACAATGATTGCTACGAATATTACCATAGCAATCAAACAGTAGATCTGTTTAATCATTGTGCAATATAAATTTTTGACAATTTCAACATCTTGGCTTTTCAGATAATCTACCGCCCGTTTGTTTATTTCTTTTTTGAGTTCCATACTGTTCAAAAGATATTTTCTAAAACAGATAAAAAGTGATATAATCACAATATATGCTGCAATTACCAAAATTACGCTTAACAACCAACCTTCATACATAGCCCACATTTTTAAAGTAGCGAATAGTTTTGAAATCTTGTACTCGCTCAAGTATAGTGCACCATGTAACCATGCAACCAAAAAAGTCACCAATCCGACGCTTGTAAAAACAACTGAATACCAACACTTTTTAGTTTTTTTGCAAAAAAGAGTCGATATAAATGCCAGGACAGTAGCAGAGGTTACTATAATACTCCAACAAAGAAACCCTGTTTTATTAACAGTTTTAGGAGCATACGCAATTAACATTATTCCATACATCATCAGTAAAAACAACAAACTTGCATTGACGGAACATATTATACGGTTTGTTTTCCAAGCCTTCAGTAATTCTTCTTGTTCCATTTCAGGAATCATTGCTGCAAAATCTTTCATTTTCTCTCCTACGATAAATTTTGTTAGTATCAAAGCTTTCTGACTTATTTACCAATATCTGCAAATAAGTGTAACTTAATTGTAATTGTCAGGTTATGCTAAATACTAAATATACATTCGATATTTAACAAAAAATGTCCCAAACAAAGATTTCAACTTTCTTTTGTTGATATTACTTTTATCCTTTCAGTTTTTTATTTGTTTTTTCATCTGGAATACTTACTTCTGAATGTATTTTTAACTTACATAAGAAATCGCAAAGTTTCCAGAATACTCTTCTTAATCTTAATGCGTTCACTAAAAACAATGCAATCTGTACATTGCAACAAAGGTATATTATTGTTCCTTTTTGATGAAATCGTCTTTATAATCAAAAAAAACAATTTTTATTTTTTCAACGCAGCATATGCAAAGCCGCCACCAACGACAAGGCATATTATCCCTATGATTGGATAATTGTAATATATGAAGACTATTCCATATGCACAGAATATAAAAGCCTTAGCTATTTTACTATTACATGTATAAGCGGCGACTTGAAGCCGCTTAAGCAGAGGAGGAGGTATAGTTTTACCAGTTACTTTTTCTGGCTTTTTGGGACATGTACAAGAATAACTTTGTTTTTTTTGTTTCTGAGCTTTCATGTGACATGTTAGACAAAATGCATTTTCCTTCTTAGAACTATTACTAGTGTTGCCAAATAAAACAAAACAGGAACAAAGACAAAGTCCGCATAAAATAAATTTTAATGATTTCTTGTACATATAGTACACTCCTTACATAATGTAGATTTTGTTCAAATTCTTCTCCGATATGGAGAGCTTAACAAGTATAAGACAATAAAATTTGCAGTTATTATTTCCTTTCGTTTTTTTATTTGTTTTTCATCTGGAATACTGACTTCTGACTTGTAAAAAAATCTTACAGCAAAAATCGTAATCAGCAAATAAAAACAAAAAAAAGAAAAGGATGGTAGTGTTTTCAGTGTGTAAAAAGGAAAAATAGAATAAAAGAAAGAAAAAAAAGCGAGCGTTATCACACACCGAGACTGAGGCCCGACCAAGAGCCGCTATAACCATGCATGAAAACGCCCGGCAAGATCGAAGGACACAATCTCACCAGACACAATCCACCTAAGGTTATAGCAAACAAAAAATTCTACTTGGTCGGTTTCAGTCTCGTTTGCTGAATAATATGTCGGTTTCAAAAGAGCTATCGGATATCCGATAATACTAAATTAATTTATCACAAATAATATAAATGTCAAATCCAAATTGTTATAATTTCTCAGAAACTTTCCTACTACACACAAAAAAATGAAAATAGATAAAAAAATAACGAATATATCAGTTTTTCATTTGCAATCAGAGAGAAATGGTGATAAATTACCATAGAATTTAACAGCCGGATAAAGCGTCCGGTCTATCATCAATTTAACTCAAGGAGACATATTATGTTCAAAAACAGCATAAACATTCACGAAGTTTCCGAATTCAGACTTAGAACTCTGGTTTATTTCGGATGCGGTGCCATTCAGAAAATCAATGACATCGCTGATCAACTCGTCGCTCGCAACATCAAAAACGTTCTCATCGTCTCCGGTCGCGGTGCATACAAGGCAACCGGCGCATGGGATGTGATCAAACCCGCTCTTGATTCCCGCGGTATCGCTTTCACTCTCTTCGATCAGGTCACACCCAACCCCACAACCGAACAGATCGATGCCGCAGTTGCAGCCGCTCCCGATGCAAAAGCCGTTATCGCAATCGGCGGCGGAAGCCCCATCGATGCCGGTAAGAGTGCTGCAATCCTGTTGGCGAATCCCGGTAATACCGCGCAGGACCTTTACGAAATGAAGTTTACACCGGTCAATGCCGTCCCCATCGTGGCTGTCAATCTGACACATGGTACCGGTACAGAAGCGGACCGTTTTGCGGTGGCAACCATTCTTGAAAAAGAATACAAGCCCGCCATCGCTTACGATTGCATTTATCCCACATGGTCCATTGATGACCCCGCATTGATGACCGGTCTTTCTCCGAAACAGACCCGTTATGTCAGTATCGACGCGATCAACCACTGTGTGGAAGCCGCAACCAGCAAAGCCGCAAGTCCGCTTTCCATCTCTCTCGCCCGCGAAGTGCTGTCTCTGATCGCCCAGTATCTGCCGATTGCAGAAAAAGATCCCGCCGATCTGGAAGCCCGTTATTACCTGCTCTACGCTTCTATGCTTGCCGGAGTGGCATTCGATAACGGCTTGCTGCATTACACCCATGCATTGGAACATCCGCTGAGTGGTGTCAAACCGGAATTGGCACATGGTCTTGGTCTCTCCATGCTTCTGCCGGCTGTGATCCTTGAAATCTATCCTGCAAAACCGGTTGTTCTTGCCGACATCCTGGCACCCCTCGTCCCGGGCTTGAAAGGCGAACCTTCCGAAGCTGCGGCAGCGGCAAAAGGTGTGGAAGAATGGCTGGCAGCATCCGGCGTCCCGCAGAAACTGACGGACGAAGGTTACACCGCAGCCGATCTGGATAAACTGGTCAATCTGACATTCACCACACCGTCTCTGGGCGGCCTGCTTTCTCTGGCTCCGACCGAAGCGACAGCGGAAGCCGTCAAACGGATCTATGAAAATTCTTTGACAAAGATGGCATAAGCAATCGTTTTGTCATAAAAACAAACCCGGTGCAGAATTGAGATTTACTCTCACCCTGCCCCGGGTTGTTTTTTATAATTGGAAAATAAAAATTTTAAACGTTTGACACAGTATTATTAATTTTTTCAATAGCATTCAAGATATGCTCAATACGCTGACGGTCATGAATCATAATGCCACCATATCTTTTTTTGCACTTGCGCCGAAAGCAGGATCAGCCAGTGCGGATAAAGGTATAACATCAACCTTGCATTTTAACATATCAGAGAGATCAAGCTGCAACCCAACTTGATCAAAAAGTGATGCCCGATCGTTAAAATCAGCAAGAAAATCAATATCACTTGCAGGCGTTTCCTCTTTGCGCGCACAAGACCCGAAGACATACACTTTTTCAGCGTTATGTCGCCGGGCAATTTCATTGATTTGAGCTTTCAGACAGTAGAGACGATCAAGTTGGCACATTTTCAACTCCTTAACATAAAGTGCGGATAGGACATGCTCTACTCTTAATTTAACCTGCCCCGATAAAAAAATCAAGTGATTTATTCAATATATCTGTTTTTTTTGAAAAAAATTATAAAAATCCCTTGCGAAAGTCGGGAAATGATGTATATTTCTGCTGAACAGATGATTAATGTGGTAAATGCAATGGAATTAAAAGAAAAATCTGTAAATAACTGTATGATCATTTCCGTTTCCGGAGATGTGGTTCTCTCTTCCGAGATCAATCGACTGGAACGCCGGATTTGTTCCGTCTTCCGGAAACACAAACAGATCATTCTGGATTTGAGCGAACTGAATCTGATCGGTTCCCAGGGAATTCAGATGTTGCTGGAAGTCTGGCAGGATATTTACTGTTCAAACGGACTTTTGATTCTGGCATGTCTGCAATCTGCCGCAAGAATCGCATTTTCCATCAACAAGGCTTATGCCTTTATTGAGACCGGGACAGTTGCCGAAGCTTTGGAGAAAATAAAATGTTGACGTCCGCCGCCAGTGGTAAAAAATTAAATGTTATGTTTGCCTCGTTTTATGCCGGCTTCCGTGGTCCGGTGGAACGGTGGATCTATCATTCTGCAAAAACCTTGCGGGAGAATGGCGTGACAGTACGCGGTTCATTCCGCAAGACCGTGCGCGGCTCGGAACAATTCCTGAATATTTTCGATTCCGTCGGAGCGTTGGAAGGTCAGGCAGCGGAAAGCGATATCGTTCTGCTCAACAAAATTCCGGAACTGCCCCTGCTGAAACGGGCATTGGCGTGCTTCCCGGATAAATTGACTCTTGTCGTACACGATCACGACTATTATTGTCCGCGCCGCTTGAAGAACTTTATGATTTCTCATAAAAACTGTACCCGCCCCTATCAATATCTGCGCTGCGGGCTTTGTGGATTATGCGTCCGTCCGTCAGCGTGGCACGGCGGTTTTCTGCGGGCGATGGAAGAAAAATTCCTGACCTTCCCCATCCGATACAATCTGTTCAAAACCATTCCCCGGTTCGCAGTTCTTTCCCCTATGATGAAAGAGGATCTCATCCGTTGCGGAATTGAAGAAGAACGTATCTTCGTCCTCCCGCCATATCTCACGATTCCCCGGGTGGAACATGCGGGTTCCATTGATGGCGGCCCGCCGGTGATTCTGTTTTCCGGCCCCATGATTTACGGGAAAGGCGGCGATAAATTTCTCCGGATCCTTTCCAAACTGAAACAGCCTTATCGCGCCCGTCTCGCTGGTGACGGCAAGGACTGGGATGCGTTTGTTGAACTGAGCAAGAAACTCAAGATTCGCGGCAATGTGGAATTCCCCGGTTGGCAGCTCAACCGCAAAGATCTTTTCCGTACGTCGGACATTGCCCTTTATCCTTACCGGGAACAGGAAACATTCAATACGGAAGGCGCAATCGCCGCCTCATACGGACTGCCCGTTATTGCAACCGATGCAGGCGGAACATCCGAATTTATTTCCGATGGGCACACCGGTTTCCTGCTGGATTGTCATGATGAAAAAGGTATCATTGAAAAATTGGAATTGTTGCTGAAAGATGTCAGACTCCGCCGTCAAATGGGCGAAGCCGGGCGTTTCTATGTCACCGAACGTTATACCCTCGACGGCTTCCTTCAGGGATTCCACAATTTAGCAGAAAGCAAGCAGTTATAATGAATTGGAATATTTCTCAGGAAGATTTGTACGAAGAATTCGTACGCAGTGCATCCGGCCCCGGCGGACAGCATGTCAACCGGACGGAGAGTGCCGTGCGTTTGCATTTCAAATATCTGCAGTGCGCCATTCTACCCGATGACATGAAAGAACGTTTGTCTTCCATTGCCGCCCCTTGGATACAAGGCGATGAAATTGTGATCCAGGTACGGGAATCCCGTTCTCTTTTGCGTAACCGGGAAATGGCACAGCATCGTTTGATCACGCTTCTTGATGCTGCGGCAATCGTCCCGAAAAAACGGAAGAAAACCAAGCCGACCCGTGCCTCCGTGGAACGCCGCCTCGCCGGAAAATCCCGTCGATCCGAAGTCAAACGCAATCGAGGAAAAGTAGATTACTGACCGCATACGACCATATATTTTTTCAAACTCTGATTTTAACATAAGGATTTTATATCATGGCTGAAGAACTCAATATCGATAAAATCGATAAGGCAATGGCAGCAAAAGTTGCAAATCATGACGGTATGGACTGGTATACCGTTGATGAGCCCAATTTTGAACTCAATGGTCTTTACTGGTACAAACCGGGTGATCCATTCCGCCGTATTCCGCTGGATGCAACCGTTTCGACCGGTGTTGACTTTCTTTCCTGGGAAACATCCGGCGTAATGCTCCGTTTCAAAACAAATGCAAAAGAAATCCGCCTTGATGTAAAAACCGGCAATAACAGCAAAATGGACCACATGGCGCATGTCGGCAGTATGGGTTTCGACGTCTATCTTGGCTCCGGTGACAGAAAATTCTATCGTCAATCCACCCGCTTCAATCAGAATCAGAATGATTATATCACCCCCGTCCTGGGACCGTTAGCAGAAAGTAAAATGCGGGAAGTCACCATCCATTTCCCCCTGTATTCCGGCGTCGACTATCTCCGGATCGGTCTGACAGAAGGCGCCGTCATTGAAAAACCGACGCCGTGGAAAGATGACCGCCCCGTTGTTGTGTACGGAACCTCCATCCAGCAGGGCGGCTGCGCATCCCGTCCGGGCATGAGCCATACGAATCAGATGAGCCGTATGCTGAACCGTCCGTTCATCAACCTTGCGTTTTCCGGCAACGGCAAAGGCGAACCTGCCATGGCGGAACTCATTGCAGATATCGAAAATCCTGCCATGATCGTATTGGATTATGATGCCAACGCACATGTTGACGGACTCCGCGCCACCTTGAGCAACTTTATCGACATTCTCCGCAA
Source organism: Victivallales bacterium (assembly GCA_045639325.1). Classification (GTDB taxonomy): domain Bacteria; phylum Verrucomicrobiota; class Lentisphaeria; order Victivallales; family UBA1829; genus RGIG8244. The sequence goes on along the minus strand of JAZUCU010000024.1, from coordinate 19,603 downwards.
AAAACATCCGGAAACACCGCTCCTTCTGGTTTCCAAACTGCCTTATGCATCTGAAATAAACGATGAATATGAATATTCCGAAGAACGCTATGCCTATCAGGAAATCCACATGGAGGAATTACGCAAACGCCGCGATGCAGGCGACAAAAACATCCACTTCCTTGATGGCACATCTCTCTACGGCATCGATCCCGCCGAATGTACTGTTGACGGAGTCCATGCGACGGACCTTGGTTTCTACATGATTGCCAAACGCATGGCACCCGTGATCGACCGGATCATTACAATGAAAGACTGATTACAAAAAGTCATAAAAGAAGATCGGACCAGTCGGACAGAACAATAAAATTCCGTCCGATCCGTCCGATCATTTTTTTTCGCCGCCGAGAATCGTAAAAGTAACAGCGGTACATATCACAAGTATTCCCAGACAAAGACGGAATGTAAAATCTTCCCCGAAGATCATGACTCCGAAAAGAACCGCAGTCAGCGGCTCCAATGCACTGAGGACCGCCGTTTTGGTCGGGCCGATATATTGAATTCCATAGGTCGTAGTAACAAAAGAAATGATCGACGGGATCAACCCCAGCGCAAAGGAACAACTCCATAAGGATACCGTGGGCAGCCATTGTATACCGTCATGGAATAAGAAACCGTAAAGCAGAAATACCGGGATCCCGCCCGCCATTACGTAAAATACAAGTTGAAACGGATTCATCCGGCTCAAACCGGTCTTTTTTACCATAACCATATATATGGCATAGGATAAAGCGGAAAGCATGACCAGCAGAAGCCCAAGCCAGTGCAGCATGACCCCATTACCGGTATAAGATAAAATCCCGACACCGAAAAATGCGCCAATGATCCCGAAGATCGTGAATCCGCTCAATTTTTCCTTGAATCCAAAGAACATGATCAAGGCGATCATAACAGGGCAGACAAAGAGCAGCGTGGATGCCAGCCCCGCATCCATTTCCTTATAACTCATATATAAAGTAAGAGAGGATATCCCGCAAAGCGGACCTCCCAATAATGCCGGAATCAAATTTTCACGGGAAAGCCGGAATGGGATCTTTGCATACAGCATCCACACGGCAAGCAGAAAGGTTGCAAAAAGATAACGGTAAAACAATACCGATTCCGCAAAAATACCCTGATTATACATCGGCAGGGCAAAAAGAGGATTCATACCATAAGTCATTGCGCCGAGCATGGCGAAAAATACACCCTTATGGCTGGTTTGCAGTTTGGCAATCATAGGATAAAAAACAGTTAAAAAACCCTGCATCAGAAATTTGATGCAGGGTTCTTATATTTATCTCAAAATAAGATAAAATTACGTGGATCAATAACGATGCTGTTTGCTCTTTGCGAGTGTGCGCAGACGCAGAGAGTTCAGGCGGATAAAGCCGGTTGCATCGGTCTGATCGTAAACGTTGTCTTCTTCAAATGTGGAGAGGTTGTCATCATACAAGCTGAATTCAGACTTTCTGCCGACAACATGGCATGCGCCTTTGAAGAGTTTCACGCGGACATCGCCGGTGACGAACTTCTGGCTTTCTGTGATTGCAGCCTGAAGCATTTCACGTTCGGGTGCAAACCAGAAACCATTGTAGATCAAACGGGCATAGGTCGGGATGAAGGAGTCACGCAGGAACATGACTTCACGGTCCATTGTGATCTGTTCCAGACCGCGGTGTGCAGCCATCAGGATGGTACCGGCAGGTGTTTCATAAACGCCACGGGATTTCATACCGACGAAACGGTTTTCCACGATGTCGACGCGGCCAACAGCATGTTTGGAACCGATTTCATTGAGTTTGCGCATGACGCCGCAGGGAGTGAGAGCTTCACCGTTGACGTGCGTTGCAAGACCTTTTTCGAAGTGGATTTCCACATATTCGGGAGTATCTTCTGCTTCGGAAAGGGGACGTGTCATCACGTGAATTTCTTCCGGACATTCTGCCCAGGGATCTTCCAGAATACCGCCTTCGAAGGAGATGTGCAACAGGTTGCGGTCCATGGAGTACGGCTTCTTCAGAGTGGAGCTGACGGGGATATTGTGAACACGTGCGTATTCGATCATTTCAGAACGGGACTTGAAAGTCCAGTTGGGATCGCGCCATGCGGCAATAACTTTGATGGAGGGGTCGAGAGCATAAGCTGCCAGTTCGAAACGGACCTGGTCGTTACCTTTACCGGTAGCACCGTGGCAAATAGCATCAGCGCCTTCCTGTTTTGCGATTTCGACGAGGCGTTTACCGATGAGGGGACGTGCAATGGATGTACCGAGGAGGTAATTACCTTCATAAATCGCATTTGCCTGGATCATGGGGAAGATGAAATCACGGGCAAATTCTTCGGTCAAATCTTCCACGTAACATTTGGAAGCACCGGTTTTGACCGCTTTTTCTTCCAGACCGTCTGTTTCTTCTGCCTGACCCACGTCTGCGCAATATGCAACGATTTCGGCATTGAATGTTTCTTTTGCCCATTTGACAATCACGGAGGTGTCAAGACCACCGGAATAGGCGACAACGATTTTCTTCATAGTTCTTACTCCTGTTATAAATTTTTAGGAAAATATTAATTTTTTCAAAAAAAACTCTATATATTATATCATTCCGAATTGAAAAAATCAAATTTTAAATTATAATATTATGAAAAATTATTAAAGAAAGATTGAAAATGGATGATCAAAACCTCAAAAATCAGTTAATGAGCATCGTTGCACAGTACCGTGACTACGATTATCATGCCTATCTGTTCGTTAATTCCGCAGTAACTTTCACTGTCGCAAAGTTCGCAAAAAATAATGCAGCGTCACGACACGTCACCGGGCAGGAGCTGATTGACGGCTCCCTGGAATTTGCATACAACGAATATGGAGCCATGGCACCTCATGTTTTCCAGTATTGGGGATTGCTTACCGGATCCGACATCGGGACCATTGTTTACCGTCTCATTGCAGAAAATATTCTCTCTGCCAGCCCGGAAGACCGACGGGAAGATTTCGATGCACCCGGCAATGATCTGATCAAACGGTTGGAAGATGTATTGGCACATCGATCCCGCCCCGCAGAATCTTCCGATCCGGTCGAACCGCTGGCGTAAGATTCCGTTTTTCTCTTTCGCTCCGCTCCTTCGGACCAGTCTGACAAGTCCGACGGGTCAGACAAAAAAACTCTGCCCTGTCTTACCGCTCCGGGACAAGGGCAAGCCGGAGGCCGAGGTCGTAAATTAAGATTTCAATCGTTTATAACGGAATCCGGTAAAAAGAAATCAAAAAAAGCTACTTTTTTTCAAAAAAAGTTTTTTTTCGGTTGAAATTGAATATTCAGCCGTTATATTAAGAACAACAGTTTACCGGATTCGCCGGAAAAACTGAACAGAAAATTATTTACGTAAAAAACTTTAAAAGGAATTTTTCAAAATGTGCCAGAAAACAAAAATCGGTATCATCGGTTGCGGTACCATCGGCAGTGTTCATGCAGATGCTTATGCAAAAGTTGACAACGCTGAAGTCGTTGCATTGTGCGACATTCTCCCCGATCGTCTTGCAGAAAAAGCAAAACGTCACAACATCGCAAAAACATACGTTGATTACAAAGAATTGCTCGCTGATCCGGAAATCGAAGGCGTCAGCATCTGCGTTCCCAACAACATGCACGCTCCTATCGCAATCGACGCATTGAATGCAGGCAAAAACGTTCTGCTGGAAAAACCCATGACCCTGAACCAGAAACTTGCTCAGGATATCATCGATGCAAAAAATAAATCCGGCAAACTCCTTCAGATGGGTATGGTCTGGCGCCAGATGGCAGAAGCTCAGGTCGTGAAAGAACAGATCGAAAACGGCGTCCTCGGCGATGTCTATCACATCCACGTCCGTCTGATCCGCAGACGCGGTATTCCCGGTCTCGGCGGCTGGTTCACAACAAAAGCATGTTCCGGCGGCGGCGGTCTCATCGACATTGCAGTTCACTTCCTCGACCTGGTCATGTGGGAAACCAACAACTGGAATCCGACAAAAGTCAGCGCAAAAGTTTATTCCAAATTCGGTTCCCCCATCTCCGATTACAAATTCATTGATATGTGGGCTGGTCCGCCGAAAATGGATGGCACATTCGACGTCGATGACTATGCAACCGGTTTTGTCCGTTTCGGCAAAAACTGCACACTCGACTTTGACGTTGCCTGGGCTTGCAACACCATTGATGAATCTTATGTTGAATTGCTCGGTACCAAGGGTGGGGTCCGCGTCGGAGCCAATACCGGCGTAACCAAATTCTGCACAGAATTCAACGGCAAAGTCACGGATATTGATATCAAGTACAACAATAAGACCAGCGGCTTTGAAGTGGAAGTCAGCAAGTTTGCAGCTGCGATCCAAGGCAAAGGCGAAGTTCCCGCAACTGCGGAACAGGGTCTTGCTGTCATGAAACTCCTGGATGCTATTTACAAATCCAGCGAATTGGATCAGGAAGTCGAAGTCTGATCTGATATTTGACTGAAAATAAAAATGGCGTCACAGTTTTTCAAAACTTGTGACGTCTTTTTTTTGCTCTTATAAACGAATCGGGGAGCCAAAAAGGGAGCGTGCCCGAAGCAGGAAAAATTCTTGAGGTAATTTCAAAAGTCCGGCAAAATTTGACTGAAAAAAGATTGTTGATGAGATGAAAATGGTAGTTTTGTGCGTGGCTACCCTGTGGGTAACCACCAAAAACGCCCCGTTTTCAGATCGCAACAAGAGTTTTCAGACATTTTTGAAGACTTTTGAAATTGCCTCTCTTTACAAAAAAATCCATTTTTTCATTTTTTTGACTTGATTTTTTCGAAAAGCAGTGTTAATTACACACTCGGGGAATGAGTTCATATATGGTGTGTGATCTCAAAAAAAAGAAGGAGGAAAATGTATGATGAAGACAGAATTTCTGAAATGCAACGAATGTGGAATGGTCGCGGAAGTCATGGTCCCGTGCCATTGCGATCCGCCATGTACCATGGTCTGCTGCGGCAAGCCGCTTCAGCGTTTGACCGGGAACACCACAGACGGTGCAAAAGAAAAACATGTTCCGGTTGCTTTGTGCGAAGGACATGGCACACGGGTAAAAGTCGGTTCTGTATTGCATCCGTCAACAATGGTACATCACATTGTATGGATCGAAATGCAGCAGGATGATTTGATCATGCGTAAATTTATAACTCCCGGGCAGGAACCCGAAGTGTTCTTCCCCATGGAGTTGAAACCCGGAACCGTCCTCCGGGAGTACTGCAACTTGCACGGATTATGGACGTACACTGTGCAATAAAAGCTCGAAAGGTTTATGCCGAATGAAAGCGGTAAAAATCACAGAACATGTCTGGTGGGTCGGTGCCATTGATTGGGCACTGAAGGAGTTTCATGGCTACACAACTCATCGCGGGACAACCTACAATGCGTTCCTGATTATGGCGGACAAAATTACTTTGATCGATACAGTCAAAGCTCCGTTCAAGAACGAAATGTACGCACGCATTGCTTCCGTTGTCGACCCTGCAAAGATTGATTATATTGTATCCAATCATGCGGAAATGGACCACTCCGGTGCTTTGCCGGAAGTCATCCGCGAACTCAACCCGGAAAAAGTTTTTGCATCCGTTGCCGGCGTGAAAGCTCTTCACGATCATTTCCGCATCGGCGATAAATTGACTCCGGTCAAAACCGGAGATTCCATCAGCCTCGGCAATCTGAATCTTTCTTTCGTGGAAACAAAAATGCTTCACTGGCCGGACAGTATGTTCACCCATCTGGTGGAAGATAAGCTGCTGTTCTCTCAGGACGGATTTGGTATGCACCTGGCAACAAATCAGCTGTTTGTGGATGAAAACGAATGGGATGTCATCGAAACTGAAATGAAGCGTTATTACGCAAACATTCTGCTTCCCTATGCACCTCAGGCGTTGAAATTGCTGGAAGTCTTCCCCACGCTCAATCTGGATATCGCTATGATCGCTCCCGATCACGGCCCGCTCTGGCGCGGCGATTTGCTTACCAAGCCGTTGGAACTTTACGGAAAATGGGCGAAACAGGAACCTGTCGATCAGGCATTGGTCGTTTATGATACCATGTGGCACAGCACTGAAAAAATGGCGTTTGAAATTGCCGATGGCATCCGTTCCACCGGTGCAAAAGTCAAAGTCATGGCTCTCGATGGTCACAGCCGCAGCGATATCGCCGCAGAAATGCTGGATGTCGGTGCATTGGTTGTCGGTTCACCCACGATCAACAACGGTCTGTTCCCGCGTACGGCTGACGTTCTGACTTATCTCAAAGGATTGCGCCCGAAGAATCTGATCGGTGCTGCTTTCGGGTCATTCGGATGGAGCGGGGAAGCAGTCGCACAGATCAACGATTATCTCAAAGCGATGAACGTGGAACTGGTATCCGATGGCTTGAAACTCAAGTATGTTCCGGCGGAAGCGGAACTGGCACAGGCTTATGAATTAGGCAAACTGATCGGGGAAAAACTCCTCGAAAAAGTGCAGAAATAATAACAACAACAAGGAGTAAACATTATGGACAAGTACATTTGCAACGTCTGCGGGTACGAATATGACCCCGAAGTTGGCGATCCCGATAACGGAATCGCCCCCGGCACAGCATTTGAAGACCTGCCCGATACATGGACATGCCCCATGTGCGGCGTCGGCAAAGATGAATTTTCCAAACAAGCATAAGTCTTGATAGAAAAAAACATCTTGCAGAGAAACGGCAGCAACTAACATGCTGCCGTTTTTTTATTGCGTGTTGATATGTCCTGATGTTTTCTGTATCCGGTAATCGCCCGGCGTCATAGCATATTCCCGAAGGAATCGGCGACGGAAATAGGCAAGATCATTAAAGCCGCACTGAAAAGCAATCTCTTTCACATTCAAACTCGTATTCAACAACAGATGTGCCGCATGATTCAGGCGTATCCGGTTCAAGGTCTCCGTTACCGATTCCCCGTAATAACGGTGATAAATCCGCCCCAGATAATCCGCATTGCAATGGAGTTCCTGCGCAAAAACAGATGTAGAGACATCTTCCGCAAAACGCAAAGAAAGCATTTTACGCAATCGCAGAAGAATATCCGGCACTGCCGCATCGTCCCACTGCTTCTGATCATTCCGATATGTTTCGTGCAGAATCAGAGAAAAAAGCAGATTCAAACCTGTCGCATCGTCCGGCACATCATTCTGCAAAGAGAGAAAGGATTGGAAATATTCACTCAACCGCACCGGATTTTTCACGGAAAAACATCGTGGTAACGACTCCAGATATTCCGCCGTTTTTGGATCAGCAGCTTCAAAATGAATCCAGAAAAAAGATAATGCCGCAGGATAATCCCGGGTTCCCCCATGCTGTACTCCGGGCGGCAGCAGCAGACAACTGCCGGCGGAGACGGTATAATCATCCTTGCCGACATACATATAAAGTTCGCTCTTCAGCACAAAAATCAATTCCCAGGAGCGTATCACACGGGAGACATGTGCCCCCTTCCCTCTGGAGATAAACCGCCCGCCATTCTGTACGTTATAACGATATTCCATAAAATGCTTCATCCTTTCCGGCAATAGAGAAAATATAGCCTGTCAAAAATAAAAATCAAATTAAAAAGTCGGAATTGTCTCTGTTTTCTATGATTTCCTCATCTTGCCTTTCTACCGGTTTCAGTGTATAATATCAGAAAATGAATCAACAACCGAAAGGACCTTTTCCATGTTGACAAAAAATTTGAGAACCATCAAACTTGCCGACCCGGTATTTGCGCCGCGTCAGGCTGTCGCTCACACCTCCACCCTCCCCGCCTGTATTCATCAGTGCGAAATCACAGGGCGCATTGATGCATTCAAACTCAATTGGAAAGAAGGCGATCCAAACAAGCCCCATATTTATTGGGATTCCGATGTGGCAAAAGTAATGGAAGGTCTGGCGCAGCATCTCATGAACAACCCGGATGCAGCATTGGAAAAACGTCTGGATGAAATTGTGGATTTGATTATCAGTTCTCAACAGGATAACGGCTTTCTGAATTCCTATTACTCCCAATTCGAACACGATAAGCGCTGGAAAGTTCTGGGAGGCAATCATGTTTTATATTGCGCCGGACACCTTATCGAAGCCGCTGTGGCGCATTATGATTTGACCGGAGACCGGAAATTTCTCGATTGCATGTGTCGTTATGCAGACCACATCAACGAGGTATTCGGTAAAAAGGAAGGGCAGATTCCAGGTTATCCCGGGCACGAAGAGTTGGAATTGGCACTTGTGAAACTGTACCGTACAACCGGCGAAAAGAAATATCTTGATCTGACTAAATTCTTTATTGATGAACGCGGCACGGAACCCAATTATTTTGCAAAAGTCGAAGGTATCAGCGTTGAACATTTGCGCGGCGTTCAGGCACATCTTCCCGTCCGTGAACAGGAAACAGCAGAAGGTCATGCTGTCCGCGCGCTGTATCTCTATTGCGGAATGGTCGATGTGGCAATCGAAACCAACGATCCGGAATTGCTCAATGCCGCAATGAAGATTTATGATAACGCCACACAGAAACGCATGTACATCACCGGCGGCGTGGGAACCTCTCCGTTCGGCGAACGTTTCACTTACGATTACGACTTGCCCAACGATTCCGCCTATACAGAAAGCTGTGCCGCAATCGCACTCGCCATGCTCTCCAAACGCCTGCTGGATCATACCAACGACAGCAAATATGCGGAAGTTCTCGAACGGGTCCTCTACAACAACGGTATCAGCGGTATCAGTATCAATGGCGATGACTTTATCTATAACAATTATCTGGAAGTCCGCAAAGAACGCAACGTCCACCGCACAAAATGGATCGGATGCTCCTGCTGTCCCACAAACTACGCCCGGTTCATCCCACAGCTGGGCTTATTCTGCTACTCTGCGAATGATGATATGCTCCGGATCGATATCCCTGCCGCCGCAACCATCACCAATCAGAATTATGAAGTAAAAGTCTCCGGCGGCTATCCCTACGACGGAAATATGACGTTCGACATCATCCGCGGCGGCTCATTCACTCTTGCCATACGCATTCCCGCATGGTGCAAAAATTATACATTGAAAGTCAATGGCGAAAAAATGGCAGTCACCACCGAAAAAGGTTACTGGAAGCTGCAGAAAGATTGGAAAGCGGGCGAACAGATTACTCTTGATCTGGAATTGACGGTTCATCTGATTTATGCAAATCCACTGATCAATGCTGATACCGGGAAAGCCGCCATTCAGCGTGGTCCTGTGGTATATTGTCTGGAAAGCGTGGATAATCCTTATGTCAATCTCCCGGCGGTGCGTTTGCTCCCCGATACCGAATTCCGGACCGGTGATGTAAAAGGTTTGCCGGACTCCACGGTTGCGCTTTATTTTACCGCAGAAGAAGCAGATTCCCGTACAGATTTGTACAGCACAGAACCGCCGACATATCACCCGATTGCGCTTTGTGCCATTCCCTTTGCCCTCTGGCAGAACCGGGGAATTTCTGACATGCAGATTTATTTCCCCGTAAAAAATTAAAACAAATATTCAGAAAATGAAACAGCCGGATGCTCTTAGTAACAGGTCATCCGGCTGATTTTTTATATCAGATAATACTCGTTATCCAACAATCACCTTGCGGAAATTCTTTTTGCCGGAACGGATCGTAAAGGAACCATTCTTGATATCGGCAAGAGTAACCTTGAGAGAAATATCGGAAACTTTGTTATCATCAATAGAAACCGCACCGCCCTGAATCAGACGGCGTGCATCGGAAGAAGATTTGCAGATACCGGCATCGATCATGATCTTGGCAATCCACAATCCTTCGCCTTCGAATTCAGCGGCAGGGATGGTGACAGACGGAATGCTGTCTTCTTTCGCCGCAGCTTCATCAAGCTGATAAATGGTGGAAGTTGTGGGGATCTTCTTTTCCGGGTCGGCAAAACCGAACTTGCAGCCGGCAGCAAGATAAGCATCTGCCGCAGCTTTTTCGCCATGGGCAAGTTTGGTGGCTTCGTATGCGAGAATTTCTTTGGCACGGTTGATATTGCCGCTGTTAACGAGAGCAATCGCTTCTTCAACAGGCAATTCCATGGCAAATTTCTTCAACAGATCTTCGATCATGTTGTCATCGCAGTTACGCCAGAACTGATAGTAGTCAAAGACACTTGTCCGTTCCACATCCAGCCACACACTGGTACCGCCGATGGATTTACCGAACTTCTGACCGGTGGCAGGATTCATCAGCAGCGGAATCGTCAGGCAATGTACTTCGCGTTCTTCTTCGTACATGCGGCGGACGAGTTCCGTACCGGCGACCATGTTGCCCCACTGATCCTGACCGCCGATTTCCAGCGTACAATTCAATGTTTTATTCAAATGATAGAAGTCATATCCCTGCAACAGAGAATAGGAGAATTCCAGGAAGGACAAACCGTTTTCAAGGCGGTTTTCCACGGATTTCTGTGCCAGCATACGGTTCACACTGAATTTACTGCCGATATCACGGAGAAAATCCAGAAGCATCAAATTGCCGAACCAATCGTTGTTATTGGCAAAATGAGCAGCACCGTTTTCCACTTTGATAAAACGTGCCAACTGAGACTGCAAACATTTCACATTCTCTGCGACCAGTTCTTTCGTCAACATATTACGCGCAGTACTGCGACCGGAGGGGTCACCAATCTGACCGGTTGCACCACCAACGAGGGCAACCGGAACATGACCGGCTTTCTGCAGGAGACGCATCGCCATGACAGGCAGAAGATGGCCGACATGCAGACTGTTGCCAGTCGGGTCGAAACCACAATAGAAAACAACTTTTTCTGTTGTAAGTTTCTTTTCAATGGCGGCGCTGTCCGTTTCCTGGTAGATAAAACCGCGCGCTTTCAATTCCTGATAAATGTTCATATTGACCTTACTCAACTTTCCTGTAAGATGTCATCAGATAACCAGACTTTTGCGTTCACCGGCGGTGATTTCACCGAAGACGAATGCGTTGAATCCGGTTTCCTTACAGATATTGAGAGCCTGTGTCACTTCTGCTTCCGGAACAAACCAGACCATACCGACACCCATGTTGAATACACGGTATGCTTCAGAGACCGGCAGATTGCCTTCTTCGACCAACAGCTTGAAGATCGGCGGGACATCCGGAATATCATCTTTGCGGAAGACAGCGTTGACATCATTCGGCAGAATACGCGGAACGTTATCGAAGAGACCGCCGCCAGTGATGTGTGCGATACCATCCAGGCTCAGACCTTCAGCCATCGCTTTTGCAATGGCCTTTCTGTAGCAGACGTGGGGCTTGAGCAATGCTTCGCCAACAGACATACCACCGAGTTCAGCCGGTGTGCTGTCGACGGTATAACGGTCGAGAAGAATACGGCGGGCAAGGCTGAATCCGTTGGTGTGCAGACCGTTGGAAGCAAGACCGATTGCAACATGACCCGGGCGGATCTTTTCGCCGGTGATCAGTTTGGATTTTTCGACAACACCGGTAATGACCCCGACCAGGTCGAAATCGTTGCCGTACATGCCGGGCATTTCAGCAGTTTCACCACCGAGGAGTGCGCAATCTGCATTTTTACATGCTTCTGCGATACCGATCAGAATCTGTTCATACAGCGGAGAACGGAGTTTACCGATACCAAGGTAGTCCAGGAAGTAAATCGGCTCTGCACCCTGAACGGCAATGTCGTTAATACAGTGGTTGACAATGTCATGACCGACAGTATCATATTTCTGCATGAGCGCAGCGATCATCAGTTTTGTACCGACGCCGTCGATACTGGAAACCAGCACGGGCTCTTTATATTTGGAAAGATCCATCTGGAAAAGACCACCGAATCCACCGATGGGAGCAAGCATTTCCGGGCGTCTTGCACCGGCAAGTGCGGGTTTAACACGTGAAAGAAGTTCGGTCGCCAGGTCAATATCAACACCGGCATCCTTGTAGCTGATTTGTTCTTTGCTCATGACAGCATCCTTTATATTTTATGGTTTTGCTTGAAAAATTTCCCTGTAATATAGCACACAACAAAGAATCTTGCAAATTTTTTTCATTCTTATCTGGAAATTTTTTCAGAAGAATGTATATTATATGCCGGACTGCAGCGGACGGTCGCCTTGGAATCTCACGATTCCGGGGAGGAAAGTCCGGACTCCATAGGGCAGGAAGTCCTCCTCACGGAGGATACCTGCACGAAAAGTGCAGGGAAGGAAAGCGCAACAGAAAGCATACCGCCGGAGCAATCCGGTAAGGGTGAAACGGCGGTGTAAGAGACCACCGGGGTTGAAAGTAATTTCAGCCGCCTGGCAAGCCCCTTCCGGAGCAAGGCCAAATAGGGGATGATGTCGCTGCCCGTGACGCTCGAATCCCGGGTTTTGGCCGCATTAGACAGATGATCGTCACCTCCTCACGGAGGCACAGAATCCGGCTTACAGCTGCAGTCCACTTTATTTTTGCGATATTTTTAACGTTTTTTTAAGGAGACTAAAACATGGAATTTATTTCCCAGTATCAGTCACAAATTGTGACAGGCCTCGAAATCCTCGCAGGAGTCATTGTGCTCTATCTCTTGTGTACCCCCAAAAATATGCTGAAAATTTCAGCCTGGGTCATCAGACTTGTTCTCTTGCGCGTAAGGATTATCGGGAAGGAAAATCTCCCCTGCTCCGGCCCTGTCATGCTTGTGTCTAACCACGTTTCTCTGCTTGACCTGCTGGTCATTCAGGCGGTCGTCCGCCAGAAAGTCCGCTTCATGGTCCGCGCAGACATCATCAACTTCATCCCCACACGCTTCATCTTCCGTTACCTCGGCGTCCTCTGCGTGCCCGATGCCAGACACCCAAAGAAGATGAAAGAGTTCTTTGAAAAAGTCAAGAACAGACTCCGTGACGGCGAAACCATCTGTTTCTTCCCCGAAGGAAGCGTTTCCGGCAGCGGTAACCTTATGCGGTTCCGGTCCGGTGTGGAGCCCTTCCTCCCCGATGACGTTCAGGTTACACTCATCCCCGTCCGCCTCGGTATGCTCCATGGCCGTCTGACCGGTATTTATAACAACCGTCTCCGCCTCCGCCCCCTCAATAACTGGCCGATTGACTTCTCCATCGCCATTGGGGAACCGGTAAATGATAACCTGACTGCTTTCCAGTGGCGTCAGACCATTTCCGAACTGGGGGCCATTGCAGAACGTCTTCCCCAGCCCGGCGAACGTCCGCTCCATACCTCATTTATTTATCGCGCAAAACTCAAGCCTTTTGCAACCTCATTCTATGACGCGGCAACGCATACCGGAATCAACAACTTCAAAATGTTGACTCTCGTACATATCCTCAGCAAAAAAATCCGTGCCATTGATAAAGGAACCGATGGTTATACCGGGGTTCTTCTCCCCAATATGCCTGTCACAGCCGGCGTTATGCTGGCTGTAATGAGCGCGGACCGCACACCGGCTGTGATCAACTTCAGCGCAGGGATTGTTGTTGCGTTGGAATCTGCTGCACGTGCTGGGGTCAAAACCGTTCTGACAAGCCGTAAATTCCTCCAGAAATTGAAATGGGATCAGGGATTGGAAACTCTGAAAAACGATCCCTCTATCAAATTTACAATTCCGGAAATGATTTGTTTGGAAGACCTGGTTCCCACCATTACAAAAATGGATAAACTTAAAGCCATTTTCCTCAACATCATTCTCCCCACACGCTCCCTTGTCCGCACAATTGCACCGCTTACATGCTTCAACATGCACCATCAGGCAGTATTGGTATTCTCCTCCGGCTCCACAGGAAAACCCAAAGCTGTCATGTTGACACAGCGGAATATCAACTGTAATATTCTGGCATTCCTCCGCGTGGTCGACTGGACATCCAGCGATCGTGTAGCAGGGAACCTGCCCATGTTCCATTCATTCGGGTTCACCGTCTGCTTTGCGCTCCCTGCTTCCAATGGTATGCCGGTTGCCTACTCTGCCAATCCGCTGGATGCAGAAGTGATTGTGAACTCCATCCGTGATTACAAAATCACAATTCTTGCTTCCACACCTACCTTCCTTCAGATGTACATGAAGAAAGCAAAATCAGAAGACTTCAAGTCTCTGCGTCTCTGCATCACCGGTGCGGAAAAACTCCGTACCGAATTGGCAGAACGTTACCGTAAACTTACCGGTAAAGATATTATCGAAGGCTTCGGCTGTACCGAATTGTCTCCGATTGTTGCAGTTAACCTGAACAACTCCATTTATACATTGGGTACAAAAGCGGATCATCCCGGCAGTATCGGATGCGCATTGCCCGGTATCCATGTCCGTATCGTCAACCCCGAAACCGGTGTGGAAGTCGAACCCGGTCAGGAAGGTAAAATGCAGGTCCGGGCCGGTTCTGTCATGAAAGGTTATCTCAATGAACCCGAATTGACCGCCGCCGCCATCCTCAACAATTATTATGATACCGGCGACATTGCAAAAATGGATATTGACGGTTACATCTACATTACAGGTCGTGCCAGCCGCTTCAGCAAAATCGGCGGTGAAATGGTTCCCCATGAAGGTGTGGAAGATGCCATCACAAATATTCTGCCGCCTGCTGACAAACGGGAAATTGCCGTCACAGGCAGAACCGACCGTCAGAAAGGTGAACGTCTTACCGTGTTCTATTCTGCAGAAAACCTGGATATCCCCGGCGTCATTGCAGAACTCAAAAACAAAGGTCTGCCCAATATCTGGATCCCCAAGGCGGATGACTTCTTCAAGGTAGATTCTCTGCCCATGCTCGGCAGTGGTAAACTTGACCTGCGTCAGTTGAAAGAATTGGTCAAGAAACTGGAAAATCAATAATCCGTTTCCGTAGAAAATTGAATCCGCCGTTTTGAATACAACCTCAAAACGGCGGATTTTTTTATGTAGAAAGAAACGTTACATTAAAGAATTGTGTTAAACATCCATGGAGTCTTCTTCATAATAATAGGAATAATCAATACCCTTCATAAACATTTCACGATCATTGATCTTATCGGTAAGAGCCGGTTCAAGCAAGGCTTTCAGTTTTGCACTGTTGATGACGCTCTCACGCATGGCATCAAGATATGTATTTTTGTTGACAGCACTCCAATCAATACACTTGGACAATGAGTGTTTCAACATCAAATCCAGCCAGATACGGGTACTGCGGCCGTTGCCCTCCATGAAAGGATGAGCCACATTCATTTCCACATATTTGTTGATGATTTCATCAAAGGTGGATTGAGGCATATTTTCAATATTTGGCAGAATGGTATTGAAATACAGCGCATTGGCAAAAGCAAAACCGCCTTTGCTGATATTCTTAGTGCGAATCTGCCCCGCGAAGTCATAGAGTCCGCCGAAGATATAAGAGTGAATTTGCTGTAAACACTTGACCGTACCGGACTGAAGAGTGGAGAGCAAACCGCTTTCAAAGAGAGCATAAGCCTTTTTCTTACTCTGACCATCAATGGTGTTTTCGCTGTAAAGAAACCAGTCAAGGAACTTGGAAGCCTTGTTGTTGGGAAAGTTCTTTGCCAGTTCTACAATACCGGCACTATCAAAGCAGTCGGTCAAGCGTTTCTTGCCATCGGGCGCAGTAATTTTCAACTGGTTAGTGGTACTAACCAGTTCAGGATTATCTTTCTTCAGTTTGTTTTTGAGAAACTTCCAATAATTCCGGTTTTTAGTGTAATCGGATTGTTCATTCAATACCGCTACAATATCCACAGCAGAAAAGAACCATTTGGAATGTTCCTCATCCCAAACAGCCCGAACTTCCCGGTCATTAAAAAATCTTATGGATATTTTAGACATTGTATCCTCGTTTTTTTTGTTTACGCTTGCTGTAAAATTCAACGCTAACCAGAAACGATATGCTCACTCATTCTTCTTTTTACAGTCTGGGCCTTGAGAATATTTCTTCAAATCTTCTTTAATGTAATACTTTGCTTGCAGACTATCAAGCAATGCAACAACATCTACATAAAACTTGTGCCAATCAACCTTGTCTTCAACCTCTTTCATGTGGTTAAGCTTACCTACTTTCCAGAAGTTTACATAAGAAGCTGCTTTGCGAATGACCGCAAGTGCCTGTTCCGGATCTATTACAGGTTCCAGACTAACCCAAGTGTAGATTCCTGCTTCGTGTGCCTCTTTGAGTATCTGAAATCGCTCATCAACTGGCGCGGCATTGGGCTCCCATTCTTTCCGCAGTTCATCATCTACAAAACACACCGTAACGCCCAACTCAACTTTAGCTGCTTTTATGATGTCAAAATCTCTTTTGACAAGTTCATAAGTACCTTTGGTCAGGATTTTGCTCTTCAGGCCGAACTGCTGAACAATTCTTAATATGCGTCGGGTTATCTTGTATTGAGCTTCTAAGGGCTGATAAGGATCACTTAAAAAGCTGAAAAAAATAGGACGTTTGTCATTATTTTCATACATTCGTTCAGCATCATTGCGAAACGCCTCTACAACCTTGTCTCTGATGGCGACATCTGGGGAATGCCAGTCTTCCATCTTCTTTCGCATACAACCGGGGGCAAAGCAATACTTGCAGCCATGGGGACAGCCCATATACCAGTTGCACGCTAATTCTGAATATTCTTTAGCCCGACCCTTGGGCTCGTAAATCACTCGCATATACTCATTCCTCTTCCGCGTATTCCAACGCAATGGAAGGCTGTTTTCCAACCCAATTACTGTAAGAAACATTTATTTTTTTATTTAGGATGAAGCCTTCTTTCCTTAATTTATTAACAACCTCTTTCGCATGAGAAGCCAACATGCCATTTCTTACTGCAACAAGATACAAACCACGATCAGTGACTTTCGGTCTTTCTTTCAGGCGTTCTATTAACCAAGATTGAAATTCTCTGATTCGCGATGGGATATCATTCTCCGGAAATAAGCTCGGTTGAGAATCATTAATATGATCATGGTCTATATCGAAATTAGCATCGCCGCCCATTTTCCACGCTTCTTGAAGAAACTTCTCTATTCCTGCCGGGTGACGAGAACCAAAAATCAAACCATACACATTAGAACCTTTTTTAATAGAGTATCTCCCCAAGAAGTAACCATCAGGTGCCCAATTACGGGTGTATGAATCAGCCAGAATTCGTAAAACATTATCTCCTGTCATGCTTTGCTTATCTTCATCTGTCAGAGGTGGCAAGTATTTTACAACATCAGCAAGATCCTTAAAACGATTTGCTGTTGCTGCCGCCAAATAAAACATAAAATCAGTATGAGATAAAGTGGTTAATGTCTTGAAAATATCTTCAGTAACTTCCTTCAAACCAAATTGATCAATAAAAATAAAATTGGCTGTTTCACCTGCACGCATACATGGCAAATATAACTGGAACTGCGAAGCAAAATCTGTATTGGTGGTTACAATGTTGACAGCAGGCACTAATGCTTTGATTTGCTTTACCGTTTCTTGCAAAGACTGATATTTTTTTGTATCAAGTTCATTCAAATATAAGGTTATTTGCTTGTCAAGGTTTTTGGTCTCACAATGTTTGTCAATTGCAATTTTCAATTCTTGAGCCGCAATCAATGGACTTGCAACATTGCCATTAACATCTGTTCCAGGACCAGCAAAGAAATCGAATATCTGCATAGATTTAGTCCATTGAGTGTTTAGAAATGTAGGCAGCCAAGCACGCAAATATAATCTATACAAATCTAACTTGCGATTTGTTCCTTTGTCAAATGCTTTATTATGAAAGTTTTTATTATGAGCCATACTTGATCACTCCATTGGTTTGATTGCTGATTCAATGAAGTTGATTTCATCTACAGAGAGGTTATATTTGGCGTACAGCTGCTTGTCTATTTCAGGAATAGGAACGCACCAATCAATATCACTTGCAGAAGTGAAGTTCTGAATCGGAACCCATGTGTATGTTGATTTTGTCGCATGTTGCGTTATTTTGCGTAATGAAACCAAAAACCTAAAGAACAAGCTTTTAACATATTTATTTGCATTCTTTGCTTCTTCCTCAGAGTTGAGATACAAAAACAAATATGTCTGCGTGCATACTGAAGGGGATGGTGCAACAAAACTTGTTCCAAGTACAGGGTCTGGTATTTTTTGACCACCGTCTGAACCAGCTTGAGGAATCATAACCTTCCAAAAATCAATCAAGTGACTACTTTTGGTAATATTGCTACGCTGAATATACCCGATCAATCTTCTACCAGAACGATTATAATAAAGTGGAACATCGCCACTTTTCTTATTGGCATGAAAACAAGAGAAGTTGGATGTCCAACCGAATTCTTTGTCTACAGACAGAATAGTTGTGATTGAAGTATCTTGAGTCGCACGAACTTTGTTAAGAATACTTAACGCCCCGCTGTTACGAACAAAAATATCGTATTCATTTAAGTTTCGCGAAATCGCATTAGAGGCTTTGTTCCCTCGTACATTAATAACATCGCAGAGTCCTTCTTCTGTATTATTTCTCAGAAAATAACAGACTCCTCCTTTGATTTCAACATTTTGAAACACTTCATGGGATACCGGATAATCCACGAGAACTCTTATATTTCGATCACTAAGCATCGTTTCTCTAAAATCGCTTAATCCCAAACCACTAGCCATCCATCTTGCCGGAATAATCATAGCTTCATAGGACGAACTTAAACTTCGAGATAATTCGACAAAATAATTATAAATTGGCTTGTCTCGACTTGTTGATCTGTCATCATTTGACTCAGATTGATACGGCGGATTGCCAATCACTGTTTCTATATTCACTTCTTCTTCTCCTTCATTCACCGTATCGTCAAGAGTAATAGAATTAAACGGCTGATTTTGTTTCAATATACTGCAGATTCGTTGATAGTCGATGCTTCTAGAATCATTTTTTACACCCAGTAAATCATAGGCAGTAAAGTTACTGGCGAGACAAGAAAGATCAAGTTCAAGCTCTTCGTAAATCCTGCGGGTAAACTCATAGGCAACTGTTGATGTGGGGATTGCCAATATTGACTGGCGGAACTGTTCAGATTGATATCCCAAGACTTTAAGTTTACTGCAAATGGCTACTGCAAATTCACCAACCTTACTGGCTATATCCAAGATCTTGCCACCAGTATCGACAATGCGTTTCCACTCCTGATCTGGAATCAAATTCACCATTTCGGAACAAATGCGTTCCGGAGTAACGATTTCAGCTTCACTCAATTTACCAAACTTTTTGATCGCGACTTCACAGCGTTGAAGCGGGTCTGCATTATGATCTCTGGACAGTGTATTTATATTCTGAATTTTATAATCCAATGTACGCAAAGCATTCCAATTCATATTCTGTATTGCAATCATAGCAGTCTTGTCAATGCCAAGATTGGAAATAATTCTGGCGTTGTCAGCTTCGTTCATACAAGCAATAATATCTTTAAGCGATGCGACACTGTTCTGGGTAAGGAAGGCAAAGAACAGTATTCTTGAATAAAAGGTCCTGAATTGTTTTATCCGTGTTTCAGTGTTATCTGTATCAGCATCAGATCCACTGGCAGAATTGTTACCAGCAGTATCTTTACCAGTTGG